>JAFQWC010000084.1 GCA_017407665.1 Clostridia bacterium
ATCAAATCGCTTTCCGGCTTCAAGTCGCTGCGTAAAAAATGGCTGTTTGGAGGTTCGGACAAGTAATGAAAAAGGTTAATATTGACTTCTATAAGAATAAGAAGATTTTCTTCATCATTTCCATTGCGATTATCGATGTTGGCCTGATCTTCAACGTGGTCTTCGGCGCAACGCTGGATATCCAGTTTGCCGGCGGCGCAATGATCAAGTATGCCGTAGACGGCGATGTGGATTCCAATGAGATCGATGGTCTCGTGGAAGAGGCAACCGGCCGCAACGTATCTGTGACCACCAACCAGATCATTGGTTCCGACGATTATCAGATCACGGTTTCCTTTGCAGGCAACGAGGGCGTGACCCTCGATGAACAGCAGGCTGTTGCTGAGGAGCTTTCTGCAGCGTATGCGGACCGCACCTTCTCCGTTGTAGAGTCCAGCTCTGTTGACCCGACGATGGGTGCAAAGTTCTTCCAGAAGTGCCTGGTGTGCCTCGCCATCACCTTTGCGCTGCTGCTTGGCTATATCGCACTGCGTTTCCGCAAAATCGGTGGTCTGTCCGCCGGTGTAACAGCGATCATCGCGCTGCTGCATGACGTTGCGATCGTTTACTTTGCCTTTGTGATTTTCGGCTTCTCCATCAACGATGTCTTCATTGCGGTCATCCTGACCATTCTGGGTTACTCCCTGAACGATACCATCGTTATTTACGACCGTATCCGTGAGAACCGCAAGCTGTATCCCTCCAAGGACGTGGCTGATCTGCCGGTCATCCTGAACAAGAGCCTGAATCAGACCATGGCTCGTTCCATCATGACCTCCGTGACCACCTTCATGGCTCTGCTGGTCATCTATGTTGTAGCCACCGTTTACGGCCTCACCACCGTTGCTACATTTGCACTGCCGATGATGGTTGGTGTGGTTGCCGGCTGCTACTCCTCTCTCTGCATCGCTGCACCGCTCTACACCATGTGGGCAATGCGCAAGGCAAACAAATAATCTTTCAGCAATCAGAAACCGGAAGCTTCGGCTTCCGGTTTTGCTATCTTATAGGATAGGAAACGACCGCTCCGGCAGCTGCCCGAGCGGTCGCAGTTCGTTTTATTCGTAGAGTCTGCGGATTTTATCTCTGTATACGGGATCATCGGAAAGAGCGGTGAAGTTTGCTACCTGACTCAGTGCGCCGATGAGGGGGAGTCCATCCAGTGCAGTACCTGTGAGCTTTTCAGCCACCACTTCCGCAATGCGATCCGCAAAGATCACCCGGATATCCCGGCCAAAGTAGGATTGAATCTCCGCGTGAACCGGTGCGGTAATGCCGAGGGTATCGTGCAGGTCGGCAACCAGCTTCTGCGCCTGTACAAGCTGCATTTCCCGTTCCGTGATATTCGATGCCGTGAGTGCACCGTGGATTGCGCGTTTGATTGCATCGGATACTGGAAGATGGTTAAATGCTGTACCGAACCATTTGCTGTAAGGGGCATACTGCCGGCAATACAGGAAGCAAAGACGCATCAATCGCTCGGCGATCCGTCCGCAGATCAGAATAGAGCCTAATTCATCTCCCACAGCGGCAGTGCGTTTCACAAAAGCCTGTTCTTCCGCCAGCAGGGACCAGTTGGATGCCACCAGATACGTCCATACTGTTTCCGGATAGCTGCGCAGTTTGGCCAGCAGGTCTCCGCAGTGCAGGTCATCCCGATAAAATTCCGCGCGGCTGAGCGCCAGCAGACGGTGTTCGGAAAAGCTGAGCCAATCCGATACCGTGAGGTGGTCAAGATCGAAAGTACCCATGTATTCCTGCAAATAGCCTTCCGGTGTGTAAATGAAAATGAGAGAATTCACAGGACCCTCTTCGGTGTCTTCCGCGTGCTGTACACCGTTGTCATTGGGATCCGGCAGGGAGAAGTGCACGCTGTAGCCCTTATATTTATGAGGAAGCGTGCGGGAAAACACGTCCAGAATACGTTCTTTCAGCGCATAGTCTGCATCGGATAGGAACAGATAAAAACGCGGACCCCACATATGGTCGGTGGAAGTCTCGTCATCAAAGCCCAGTACATCCGAACCGTATCCCAAAAGCCCGGCGGAATATCGCAGGGTGGGGAAGACGTCATCCAGAATTGGCTTTGCGACCTCATGATAAAAATCGCGGCAGAGATCGCGCCCTTTGATGAATTCTGGCATGGTTACTCCTTTCCGGTCAGCAGCCAGCGGACGTCCACATCCAGAATATCCGCAAAGGCGAGCAGCTCGATATCGGTCACAATGCGAAGCTGCCCTTCCAATTTGGAAAGCGCGGAGGCGTTGATGTCCACACCGCGCACCTGCAGCTGTGCGAGAAGCTCCTTCTGCTTCATGCCGAGGCTGCGGCGCGTCGCTTCAATGCGGGCACCCACCAGATTTTTATCGCCAAGCTCTTTTTTACGGATCCTCATAGTCTTCCGCCTTTCCGATTTCGTACAGTATTCTCATTATAAGCGCTCAGGCCGGAAAAATCAATTCCGTTTGCCGGTTTATTTTCTCCACGGGAAATATATTTTGCGGCAAGGAACTTCCTTGCTTGAAAATACAGGCAAAACATTGTATAGTATAAGTCAGAATATAAAATGAACGAAACCGAAAGGATGCGTGGAATATGACAAATAAAGAGATTCTGGAGAGAATTCACCGCGGTGTGATCGTTTCCTGCCAGGCGCTGCCGGATGAGCCGCTGTACGGCTATCATTTTATGGGAAAAATGGCATTTGCGGCCAAGGAAGGCGGTGCGGTGGGCATTCGCGCCAATACCGTTTCCGATATCCTCGATATCCGCAAGGAAGTCGATCTACCCATCATCGGCATCATCAAGGCGGTTTATGACGACAGCGACGTGTATATCACCCCAACCATGAAGGAAGTGGATGAACTCGCTGCCTGTGGTGTGGATATCATCGCGATCGACGCCACGGACCGCCCGCGTCCGAACGGGGAAATGCTGGATCCGTTCTTTAAGGCCGTCCGCGAGAAATATCCGGATCAGTTGTTCATGGCCGATTGCTCCTGCTATGAAGACTGTATGCACGCAGCGGAGATCGGTTTCGATCTCGTGGGCCCCACGCTCTGCGGCTATACAGCAAAAACACGCGGTACCGCCATCCCGAACTACGAGCTGATCGACCGCATCACAAAGGAGCTTTCTGTGCCGGTCATTGCAGAGGGCGGCGTGTGGGAGCGCGGTCAGCTGCAGGAAGTGTTCAAGTACCCGGTGCACGCGGCGGTGGTCGGCACCGCCATCACACGCCCGAGAGATATCACCCGTCGTTTTGTTGAGGCGATCTCATGAGTGTGTATTTGGGCATTGATATCGGCGGCACGGCGGTTAAAATCGGCCTTGTCGATGAAAACAACCGCATTTTATGCAGCGAAACACGCAGCGTGAATTTTGACGGCTATCAAACCCCTATCATGACCACGGTGATCGCCCTCGCGCGGGAGATGCTCGCGCAGGCGCCGGAACAACCGGTGGGCATCGGCGTTTCGGCCACGGGGCAGATCGATGTGCATACCGGCACGGTGATCGGTGTGGGCGCGAACTTCGGGGATTGGCTCGGCTGCGGCATCCGGACCCTACTGGAAGATGCCTTTTCTCTGCCGGTTACGGTCATCAACGACGCAAATGCCGCTGCCTTGGGCGAGCAGACCTGCGGCAGTGCACGCGGAAAAAGCAATGTGCTCGTCGTGACTATTGGTACCGGTGTCGGCGGTGGTATCATCGAAAACGGCCGCCTGATCCAGGGCGTGCGCGGCATCGGCGGGGAGATCGGCCACTACAGCATTCGGTTCGACGGCGAGCCCTGTCCCTGCGGCAGCCGGGGCTGCTTTGAGCGTTATGCCTCTACGGGGGCACTCGTCCGAACCTTTACGGGGGATCCCGAGCTGCTCGATGTGCTCGGCGTGCATCCGGAAGACGTGAACGGCAAGGTGATTTTTGAACATCTCGATCACCCGGCGGTCTTTGCCGCGGTCGATCGCTGGATGGATCATATCGCCTATGGGATCACGGGTCTTGTCCATATTTTCAACCCCGAAATCGTGCTGATCGGCGGCGGTATTTCGCGGGAAGAAGACCGTTTTATCCGCCCGCTGCGGGAAAAGATCCTGTCCCGCGTCATGCCGCGTTTCGGAGAAGTGCTTGAGGTGGAAGTGGCGGGGCTCAGTAACAATGCCGGCCTGCTCGGCGCCTGCGCCTATCTTCGCTCGGTGTATCCTGATCTGTAAATACAAAACCGGAGTGCTCCTAAGTCGTGAGGAAGCACTCCGGTTTTCCGTTTATTTCTCGATGATGTTGTTGCGGCGGAAGAAAAAGGAAACACACCAGGCGGCGGCAATGCCGACCAGCGTGTAAATGACGCGGCTCAGGAGCGCATCCTGTCCGCCGAAAATCCAGGCGACCAGATCAAACTGAAAAATACCGACGAGACCCCAGTTGAGACCGCCGACGATCAGCAGGATCAGTGCGATTGTATCCAGCATAAAAGTCTTCCTTTCGTGTTTTTGAAAACAGTATGCTTCAAAAAGATGCTTTTATGCAGAAAAATTCATTTTGCGTCAGCGCAGATTCCGGCTCTGCACCCACGAAAGAAAAAGCTGTTCGTCGGGAAGCTCGTAGGGATAATCGAGGGCGGGCTCGAAGTGATCGATGATTTCGACCGCCTCCGCGAAGATTTCCTTACGTGTTTTTCCGGCCACATCCAGCAGCACTTCGTTCGGCAGCAGCGGTCGGCTTTTGATTTTCTGATTCGCGCGATCCACGTTTTCGAGTGCCATCAGACCGCCTTCGTTCTCGCTGCGGCGGATCATCTGCCGGCGGATCTGTTCCGTATCGCCGGAAACCAGTTTCAGTGTCACAAACCGCTTTCCCTTGAAGTGCAGCGGCAGCTCGCGCGTACGATAATCGTCGAAATCCAGCGCGATGATATTTCGGAAGCCTTTTTTGTAAAAATAGTTCAGCTGCAAAAGAACATTTTCCCAACAGGTCTCTTCTTCGAATACGCCGATGTCCGGGCAGTCTTCCGGAATCCCGAATTCCGGCACCATATTCTGTTCCAGATAAACCCCGTTGTAGTGCGCAAAAAGGGCTTTCGCCAGTGTGGTCTTGCCCACGGCACTCGGGCCGATGATAAAAATAAAATCCATCATAATCGAATAAAGTCCAAAATGTTCTTTGAGAATCGCCAGCGGTTCCGCCGGGATTCGGTTGTCGTTGCGGATGAGGGTAAAGAAGGCGGAATGCAGGAAAACATCCTGCTTTTCGGCGAGCATTTTCACTATGGTGGATTTTCCCGCATAAGCCGTTCCGTTGAAAAACGGACATGCTGAAACAGTCCTTTAGAAATTGCTTTTGATCAAAACGGACAGAAATGCCTTCCTTGGAAAAAACGCGGTGCACACATGTACACCGCGCTGTAAATCAGTTTTTAAGGCTCTGCAGCGGAGCCGGGATGCGGCCGCCGCGGTTGACAAAGATGGAGGGGGACTTCGTGTTGATGTCCATCACCGGGCCGTAACCCAAGAGACCGCCGAAGTTCAGCTCTTCGCCGACCTTCTTGCCGATGGCCGGAATCAGGCGCACGGCAGTTGTCTTGGAGTTGACCATGCCGATGGCGGCTTCGTCCGCGATGATACCGGAAATGATCTCCGGTGTGATGTCACCGGGCACGACGATCATATCAAGGCCCACGGAGCAAACCGCAGTCATGGCTTCCAGTTTTGTGAGGGTGAGCGCACCGCTCTTTGCAGCAGCGATCATACCCTGGTCCTCACTGACCGGAATGAACGCGCCGGAAAGGCCGCCCACATGAGAAGAGGCCATCACGCCGCCCTTCTTGACCGCATCGTTGAGAAGCGCCAGCGCCGCTGTGGTGCCGTGTGCACCGCACTGCTCCAGACCCATACCTTCCAGGATGTCCGCTACGCTGTCGCCGATGGCCGGTGTGGGGGCGAGGGAGAGGTCCACAATGCCGAAGGGAACGCACAGGCGGCGGGAAGCTTCTTGTGCCACGAGCTGACCCATACGGGTGATCTTGAATGCGGTTTTCTTGATGATGTCCGCAATCGCGGTGATGTCGTCGTTCGGAGAGGCTTTGGCAATGGCTGCGCGCACAACACCCGGGCCGGAAACGCCCACGTTGATGACGCAGTCCGGCTCACCGGCACCATGGAAAGCACCGGCCATGAAGGGGTTGTCCTCCGGCGCATTGCAGAATACAACGAGCTTTGCCGCACCGATGCAGTCGCGGTCTGCGGTCAGCTCGGCGGCTTTTTTGACGATCTGGCCCATCTTCTTGACGGCATCCATGTTGATGCCTGCCTTGGTGGAGCCAATGTTGACGGAGGAACAGACGAACTGTGTTTCGCTCAGTGCCTCCGGAATGCTTTCGATCAGGCCGTAATCGCCGGGGCCGAAACCTTTATGTACCAGTGCGGAGTAGCCGCCGATGAAGTTCACACCGACGGTCTTGGCGGCGCGATCCAGTGCGCGGGCAAAATGCACCGGACTGGTGGTGGGGCATGCGCCGGCCAGCATGGCGATGGGGGTGACGGCGATGCGCTTGTTGACAATCGGAATGCCGTATTCGCGGCTGATGTCTTCGCCGGTCTTGACGAGATTTTCCGCATAGCCGCAGATCTTGTCATAAACCTTGGTGCAGGCTTTTTGAATATCGGAATCGATGCAGTCGAGAAGGGAAATGCCCATCGTGATGGTGCGCACATCCAGATTCTCGTTGTCGATCATATTGATGGTTTCCAGTATATCATGTGTATTGATCATGGAAGAATACCGACCTTTCGGGGAATTTTAGATTCTGTGCATGGAGTTGAAAACATCCTCATGCATCACGTGCACCTTGAGGCCCAGCTCGCTGCCCAAAGCCTCCAGTTCATCGGAAAGTGCACTGAACGGCACGGAAGTGCCGCTGATGTCGATCATCATGATCATCGCGAACATATCCTGCATGATGGACTGTGTAACTTCCAGAATATTGGCGCCTTTGTCGGCGCAAATCGCGGAGACCTTTGCCAGAATACCGACCATATCCTTGCCGATCACGGTAATGACTGCTTTCATAATACTATCCCTTTCTGCGCACCGCGCATTTATACTGATAATCTATCTAATTATCCAACAAATCCGCCGGTATGTCAAGATTCAACTGCACGGAACAATGGCTGGTTTTGAAACATAAGAAAAACGGCTGCGTTCAAAGAAAATTTTCTTTCCATCCGGAGCGGTTTGTGCTATACTGATTCTATATTACCTTTTGCTGTTTTCTGCAGTAAATCCGGGAGAGGATCATTTTGGCATATCAATATATATCCGATTGTCACAGCCATTCCAACTGTTCCTTTGATGCAACCGACGATATGCAGGCCATGTGTGCTGCGGCGCAGGCATTGGGGCTTGCGTATTATACGATTACCGATCACTGCGAATGTGATCAGTACGACGGCTCCGATTACTTCGGCGGGCAGAAATATCGGGATTGTGTTGCCAATTCCTATGTTCAGCTGTTGGAGAATCAAGCCCGTTTTTCGAATCTCCGGCTGCTGAGAGGTCTGGAATTGGGGCAGCCGCTGCAGAATCTGCCGGCAGCG
>JAFQWC010000085.1 GCA_017407665.1 Clostridia bacterium
CCAGTGGGGCGTGACGATGGAGCATGTGCCACATGCGGCGAGCATCGAAGAGCTGGCTGCGCTGATCAACGTGGACGCCGCCGCGCTCACCGCGACCGTCGCGCGCTACAACGAGCTGTGCGCCAAGGGCGTTGACGAGGACTTCGGCAAGCCTGCGCAGTACATGATCCCGGTCGAGGGCGAGGAGTACTATGCCTTCCGCATGACCCCGGGCACCTCCGTGACCTTCGGCGGTCTGGAGATCGACACCAGCGCGCGCGTGCTGGACACCAACAACCAGCCGATCAAGGGCCTCTACGCCGCGGGCGAGGTGGCCTTCACCGGCCTGTTCGACGCCGAGTATCCGTGCTGCGGCATGGCGATCGGTTCCGCCGTCTACTACGGCCGCGTTGCCGCGCAGACCGTGCTGGCGGAGTAATCAGCATAATCACCTGGGCCGCAGGCAGATGCCTGCGGCCCTTTATGCGCCTTGCAATGTGCGGATAAATGCGATAGAATATCGGTAAAGAAGAAACGGAGGGATGAAGGATGGCGAGTACATATACGGCGGCAAGAGTTGCCTGCGGCGCGCAGATTGACTGGACGAAAATTGCGGCGGTGGAGCTTGTGCATCAGCCCTGGCTGGAGCCCTGCGATATCGGGGCACGGGCGCAGCTGTGCCACGACGGGGAGCGGCTCTATGTGCGCATGGAGGCGAAGGAAAAGAAGATCCGCGCAACGCTGACCGGTCCGCTGGATCAGGTGTGCAACGACAGCTGTCTGGAATTCTTCTTCGCCCCGATGGCGGACGACAGCCGCTACATCAACTTCGAGGTCAATCCCCTGTGCAACGTGTACGTGGGCTTCGGCGCGGGCCGCCCCACGCGCGTACGGCAGATTGTCCGCGACGCGGATACGCTCTTCGGCGCGAAGGCGGAATACACGGATGAGGGCTGGGTGCTGACCTACAGCGTGCCGGCCGAGTTTATCCGCAGGTACTTCCCGGCTTTCGAGATGAAGGGAGAGGCTGCGTGCAACTTCTATAAGTGCGGCGACCTGACCGAGAAGAAGCATTACCTCGCCTGGGCGCCGCTCTCGAGCGAAAAGCCCGACTATCACAGGCGGCAGGACTTCGGCACGCTGATCTTCGCGTAAGCGCACAGAATGAATGATAAGGAATCCGTCCCGTGCAGCAGGATGCTGACGGGACGGATTTTTCTTTCATATAGATCGTCGCGCGGAAACCCTGCCGCGGGCACAGCGCGGCTTAAGCCTGCGAATCGCTTGGGATGAGGCGGCAGCGGAACCGGGCGCATCCGGCGGAAGCGCAGAACGGGGCGGAGCGCGGGAAATCGCAGCAGGCGGCTTAAGACGGGAAGATGAGGTTTTCCCGGAATACGGCTGCTTCTGTCCGCAGTGGAACCGGACGGACAGAAAATCTGCGCGGAAGGAAAACAGGCGGCGGGAGAGCAGGGGAGGAGAAAAACGGAAAATGAACCGAAATGGCCGTTTCATCAGACGTCTGACGTATGACCACAAAACACTTTAAAGCGGTAAAGCAAATGAGGAAAGTTGACAAAAAACAGTCACTGTGCGACATAGGATGAAAACCTATTTGTGCAAAGTGACGAAATAATGAGTGAAATGAGGGGTGTACATGAGGCATATTCACGTATTTTTAAATATGAAACGCACGGAAGCGTGGTCACGATTCCTCGAAATGAAACGCCCGGACGTGTGTGCATGAATTGCGGTCGTCCGACTTGTTTTTAAGGAGCTGAAAAACCCTTATGGCATATGGTTTTTTCGAAAGAAGGCCCTGAGGGGTCAATCTGAGGAAATTTTAAAAAAAGGCAAAAAAACTTCAAAAAAAGACTTGCGTAAAATCGAGAAATAGAATATAATGTGGCAGATGTCTGCAAAAGGGATGAAGCGGCAGATTGCTCACTGGCCGGTGAGGTAACTGTCGCGGACCATGTCCGCCAATCGGACGACGGCTCAAGAACACCGTCATGCAGGGCAACAGCCAAGCAAGTCGTACTTGAGTACGAACAAGGAGGAAAAGAAATGGCCAGCAAGAAAATCCGCATCAAGCTTTGGGCTTACGAGCACAGCCTCGTGGACCAGGCTGCCGAGCGCATCGTCGAGACCGCTCGCCGCACCGGCTCTAAGGTGTCCGGCCCGATCCCGCTTCCCACCGAGAAGGAAGTCGTGACGATCCTGCGCGCCCCGCACAAGTACAAGGATTCCCGCGAACAGTTCGAACAGCGCACCCATAAGCGCCTGATCGACGTTCAGAACCCCACTCGCGCCACTTTCGACGCGATGGAGAAGCTCGATCTGCCGGCTGGTGTCGAG
>JAFQWC010000016.1 GCA_017407665.1 Clostridia bacterium
CAGCTGATCCTGAATCAGGCTGCCGACGAGCACCACCTTGTTGCCGCCGAGGATATCGGCGATGAAGAACAGGCCCATGGACGGCACAAACGTGAGGATGATGCCGGAAAGCAGGCCGGGCAGCGTCATCTTGAGCGTCACGGTCAGAAATGCGCGGATGCGGGACGCGCCGAGGTCGCGGGCGGCCTCCACGAGCGTCCAGTCCATTTTCTCCGCGCTGGAATACACGGCGAAGATCATGAACGGCAGGAGTGCGTAGATCATACCGACGACGACCGCCGGGTACGTGTACAAAAGTTTGAGGGGTTCCTCCGTGATGCCGAGCGCCATGAGGATCTTATCCAGCACACCGTTTGCGCGGAAGATGATGATCCAGCCGTACAGGCGGATGAGCGAACTCGTCCAGAACGGGATCATCAGGAGCATCATGACCCATTTCTTCCAGCTTGCGGTCAGCTTGGCCATAAAGTAGCCGAACGGGTAGCCGATCAGAATGATCAGCACCGTGCTGATGATCGCGAGCTTGAAGGATTCCTTGAAGGTGTTGAGGTACACCGGCTCCAGAATATTCAGATAGTTTTTGAGGGTGACTTCATTCGTCACGCCCCAGGTCTCCGCCCTTTGCAGGAAGCTGAGCACCACCATGTAAACGAGCGGCCCCAGCACGAAGACGATCGTGAAGATGTACAGCGGCAGGAGCATCAGCGCGTCCTTACGCGGTTTCTTCCGGGTTTTCTCTTTCATAGCACAAATCCTTCCGTGCAGGATGATTACGGTTCCACTTCCACGGCGGCGCCGTCCGCCCAGGTGATGCCCACGATGTCGCCGGGCATGAGGGGAGAGTCGATCCCGTGGCGGCTCGCGACGATCTCGCCGCAGTCTTTTGTATCGACGGCGATGCGCAGCATACCGCCGGCAAAGCTCTTTTCTTTCACAACGCCGGCAAGGTAGCCCTCGCCGTCTTTTTTCAGCTCCAGCGCTTCACTGCGCACGGCAAGGCATTTGCCGTTCAGGTTCAGGATGTTTGCAGAGCCGACGAATTTTGCAATGTAGGCGGTCTTCGGGCGGTCGTAAATTTCGCCCGGGGTGCCGATCTGCTCAAAGAGACCGCCGCGCATCACGGCGATGCGGTCCGACATATTGAGCGCTTCTTCCTGATCATGCGTAATGTAGATGAACGTGATGCCGAGCTTTTTCTGCAGGCGCTTGAGTTCGATCTGCATCATGCGGCGCAGCTGTAAATCGAGCGCGCCGAGGGGTTCGTCAAGGAGCAGCACTTTCGGGGAATCCACCACGCTGCGGGCGATGGCCACACGCTGCCGCTGACCGCCGGAAAGCTCGCCGGGCATCCGGTTTTCAAAGCCCTCGAGCTGTACGAGTTCCAGCATTTCCTTCACTTTTTTCTGGATATCCGGCTTTTTCATGCCCTGCAGCTTCAAACTGTAGCCGATGTTCGCGCCCACGTTCATGTGCGGGAACAGGGCGTAATTCTGGAACACGGTGTGCACGTTGCGGCGGTTGGGCTCGGCGTGAGTCATGTCCACACCCTCAAGCAGCACCGTGCCGCTGTCCGGCGTCTCCAGACCGGAAATGATGCGCAGGGTGGTCGTTTTGCCGCAGCCGGAAGAGCCCAGCAGGGTGATGAACTCACCGGGCTGCACCGTGAGGTCGATGCCGTTCAGAACGACCGTATCGCCAAAGGCTTTTTTTATATTTTTCAGTTCCAGAATGCTGTTCATTGTATGCTCCAAAAGAATCAAATTTTCACTCTGCCGAAAGAGTTTGTTTTTTCTTGATTATATTGGAAAGTGGGGATTCTGTCAATGTTTCTGCCGTTGTTTTTGAATTTTTATATACTCATTTTCAGGGCGCACGGCGCACGGTGATTTCAAAAAACAGTTGTATTCCAAAAGGTATTCATTTATAATAAAACTGCGTGCATTTCGTGTGTGCCGGAAAGGTTCCGGATGCGCCGGAATGCGACAAAAACTGCAAAAAGGAAAGGTTTGTGACCGTCATGAAAATGCGTATGCCATCCGTGCCGCTCATCAACGTGGACCCGTATTTCTCCGTCTGGAGCGATGCGGAGATCCTGCATAAAAAAGCGCCCGTCCACTGGACCGGCAAGCCCAACACCATCCTCGGCACCGTCTGTGTGGACGGCGTCCCCTACCGCTTCTTAGGCAAATCCGAAGACGAAGCCCTCCCGCAGGTCGCCCTCGACGCGAACGCCCTCACCACCATCGCGGTGTTTGAAGGCGCGGGCATCCGCCTCACGGCCAGATTCACCTCCCCCATGCTCGTGGAAGACCTCTACTACGCCTCCCGCCCGGTCACGTACCTCCGTCTGTTCTGGGAAAGCCTCGACGGCGCAGAGCACACCGTCACTGCGAAGATGACCTGCAGCGAGGAACTCGTGCTGAATAAAGCCGGCGAGGGCCGTGCATGGTCGAAGGAAGAAAAGCTCGATGACCTCACCTCGATCCGCATGGGCAGCGGCGCACAGAAGGTGCTGTGGCGCAGCGGCGACGACGTGCGCATCGACTGGGGCTACTTCTACCTCACCGTCCGCGGCGAAGCGGAAGTCGGCAACACCGTCATCGACGATCTCTACGCCGTTTACGCCGAGACCGCGCTCGAAAACGAGGCGCTCTTCCTCTTCGCGTACGACGACATCGACAGCATGATCTATTTCGGCGAGACCCTGCAGGCCTACTGGAAGCAGGACGGCAAGACCATAGAGGAGGCCATCATCGAGGCCGCCGCGGAGTATGAAAACCTCTACCTGCAGTGCGAGGATTTCTCCGAGAAGATCCGCACGGAAGCCCTCATGAAGGGCGGCGAGACGTACGCCGAGCTGCTGATGCTCGCCTACCGGCAGGTCATGGCCGCGCACAAGCTCGTTGTGGACAAGGACGGCAACAATCTCTACATCTCGAAGGAGTGCTTCTCGAACGGCTGTGCCGCCACCGTGGACGTCACTTACCCCAGCGCCCCGCTGTATCTGCGCTACAACACGGAGCTTCTCAAGGGTATGCTCCGCCCCATCTTCAAATATTCCCGTACCCCGGAATGGGTGTTTGATTTCGCCCCGCACGACGTCGGCCAGTACCCGCTTCTGAACGGTCAGGTCTACGGCAAAAATGCGCTCAAGTACCAGATGCCCGTGGAGGAATGCGGCAACATGACCATTCTTGTGGCGGCCATCTGCAAGACGGAGAACGACTACACCTTCGCCGAAGAGAACATGGACCTGCTGGAAAAGTGGAACAAGTACCTCGTCGAGTTCGGTGCCGACCCCGCCGACCAGCTCTGCACCGATGACTTTGCCGGTCACCTCGCGCACAACGTGAACCTCGCGTTCAAGGCCATCATGGGCATGGTGGGCTATGCGGATATCCTCACCCACCTGAACCGCGCAAAAGAAGCCGACGCCCTGATGGAAAAAGCTAAGGAGTACATCGCGTTCGTTCTGGAAAACGCGAAGAACGAAGACGGCAGCTACCGCCTTGCCTACGACCGGCCGGGCTCGTTCAGCCTCAAGTACAACACGGTCTGGGACAAGCTGTGGCAGACAAATCTCCTGCCGGAAGACTTCTTCAAGGCGGAAATTCAGCGCTACAAGCAGGAGGCCCTGCCCTACGGCGTGCCGCTCGATACCCGCGAGAAGTACACAAAGTCCGACTGGGAACTGTGGGTCGCCTGCCTCTCCGACAACCGCGCGGATTTCGAGTTCTTCACCGGGCTGCTCTGGAAGGCGTACAATACCATGCGCACCCGCGTGCCGATGACCGACTGGTACTTTGCCGACACCTCCGAGGAGCGCGGCTTCCAGCACCGCACCGTGCAGGGCGGCCTGTTCATGAAGCTGTTGTTCGAATAATACAATCTGTATAAACAAAAGGAGATTGATTCCAC
Source organism: Clostridia bacterium (assembly GCA_017407665.1). GTDB lineage: Bacteria > Bacillota > Clostridia > Oscillospirales > Acutalibacteraceae > Hominenteromicrobium. The sequence goes on from JAFQWC010000016.1 coordinate 3,919, forward strand.
GGAACCAATCTCCTTTTTTACTTATTCACTATTACATATTACTTATTCCTTCAAAATCCCCCACCCGTCGATGCCGGCGCGCTCCATGGCGCCCATCACCTTGTGTTTGAGGTCGGGAAACTGCTTTTCGAGGCCGGAAATCAGGTCTGCGGTGTCCTGCCGGGCGGTTACGCCGTCCGCGGGGCAGCCGCTTTTCACCACGGGCAGATCCGCGCGGTTCACGGCGCGGCGGATGTCCGCTTCCTCGCAGAACACGAGCGGGCGAATCAGCGTAAGGTCCTTGCGGGAAAGGTAGCTTTTCGGCGAGAAACAGCCGATTTTACCGCCGTAAAAGAGGTTCATCAGGAAGGTCTGCACGGCGTCGTCGAAGTGGTGCCCGAGCGCGATCTTGTTGCAGCCGGCTTCCTTACTCATATCGTGCAGGATGCCGCGGCGCATACGCGCACACAGGCTGCACGGGTTTTCCTCCTTGCGATCCTCAAAGATAATTTTGCCGAGGTCCGTGCGGCGGATGCGGTACTCCACGCCCCATTCTGCGCACAGCGCTTCGATGGCGCTGTAATCGGTCTCTTTGCCACCAAAGCAGGGGTCGGCCGTCAGCGCGACGAGTGTATACGGCTTCGGGTAGTACCGGCGCATCATGGCGAGGGCGTACAGCAGGTACATGGAATCCTTGCCGCCGGACACGCCGACGGCGATGCGGTCGCCCGCCTCAATGAGGCGGTATTTTTCCGCTGCGGCCCGCACGTGGCCCATCAGATCCTGCATAACGATTCCTCCCGGGAAAATTCAAAATAAAAAGGTTTTCTTTCCGCCGCTGTTTAACCCGCTTTCTTCGATTTTCTGTAGGCAATCTGGATGAACAGCATCGAAAGCGTACAGATGACGGTGCAGAAAATGAGCGCCGGAGAGAAGGTGTGGAACAGATCGTACGAAAAGCCGATCAGAGAGAAGGCCACGGCGCTTCCGGCAAAGCCTGCGGTGGACATATAGGAATACGCGGACGAAAACCGCGTCGCGCCGAAGATATCGCGGGCCATCGTGGAGAGCCCCACGCCGCAGATGGAATAGGACGTGCCCAGCAGGAAGCAGCACACGAACATGGCGATCGGATGGTGCACGAAGACCATGCCGAGGCAGCCCAGTGCCGAACAGCCGAAGATCAGTGTCACGGCGCGTCTCGGGCCGAAAACATCGCAAAGCACACCGCTCACCAGCTTCGAGGTCATGTTGCCCACCATCACAGCAGAAACCATCAGCGCGCCCACCTCCGGGGTGAGTCCCACACTGGACGCCATGTTGGCGGCGTGCGTGCCAAAACCGGAAATAAACGCGGCAAATACGGAGGATGCTGCCAGCATATAGAACGGCACGGCGCGGAAAATATCGGTGTCCTTCTTCTTTTCCCCCGCAGCCGGTACCACGGGCTGTGTGACCGTGCTGTCGCCGTAGCGCGGGATGTTGAGCTCTGCCGGATGCAGCCGGATTACGATCAGTGCCGGGACCACGCAGACCACCACGGCGGCTGCCGCCACGTAGTAGCTTGTCCGCCAGCCGCTGCTCTGGATGATGCTGCTGAACACGGGGCTCAGAACGGCGCCCATCAATCCGCTGAAGCTGAGCGAGATGCCGGCCGCAATGCCCATGGCCTTATTGAACCAGTTGGAGACCAGCGTGGTGACGATCACCATGCCGCTCATAGCGGTGAGCACACCCTGTAGGAGCGCGAGGGCGTAGATCTGCCACAACGCGTTTGCGTTCGCAAGCGCCACATAGGACACCGCCGTGCCCAGACCGCCCACAGCCAGCACGATGCGGATGTTCACCTTTTTCGTCAGCGCGATGACCAGAGGCCCGCAGAGACCGCAGGTCAGGTTGAGAATGGTCAGATAAACAGAGACCTGCCCGAGGCCGACGTTCAGCTCTTCGGCAATGGACGCGTAGTACACGCCCATGCAGTTGACGGCAATGCCGATGGAAGCCGTCGCCAGAAGGCAGCAGCAGGCGATCATGACCCATGGATAGATCTTATTTTTGGTCAGTTGCATAGTTACACCTCATTCTGTATTCAAAAAACGAACTTTCATAAAAAGTATAACGAAGTGAAGTGCACTTTAGTCAAGGCTTTTTTACAGAAACCGGCAGATTCCGCCCAAAGCGCGCCGAAGACCATCCGGACGCGGAAATAAATGGCGAAAGAAGAGGCGGACAGAAAAGAAGAGCGGACAGAAAAAGGCGGAAAACAAAAAAACCACGCGATTGCGTGGTTTTTTTCTGTGTTGGCATCAACCTATCGTCCCGGGCCGTTTCCAGCCAAGTATTGTCGGCACAAACGAGCTTAACTTCTGTGTTCGGTATGGGAACAGGTGGACCCTCGTTGTAATCAACACCAACTATTTTTGCTGCCTCATCTGACGGCTTAGATATAATACCACATCGTTTCTGAAATTGCAACCCTTTTTTCAAACTTTTTTTGAAAATTTTCGGGAAACTTTCAAAATATCAAGATATAGTGTTTCACTTGCAAATAAACATATATTTTGTGCCGGTACCGGGCAGATACCGGCACAAAATCTTAAAATTTACGTTTCAAAAACCAGTTCGCACTGTTTTTCCACGGGGAAAGCCGCAAAATATTCGTTCTCGAGCGGGATCCATTTTTCCACGAACATCTTATGATATTCCGCGCCGTCGCGGGCGAGGATGCGGTCGCTCTGCGTCTTCGGGTCGCTCTTGAGGAAGATCTTCAGATCGTAGTGCGAAAGCAGTTCCGGGTGGGTGGAATAGGAGCCCTCCAGAATGTTGAGCGCCTTCGGGGTGACGCTGACGGGCGCGGTGTAATCCATCGTGCCGCAGTCAAACTTGCGGTACGAGAACGGCTCGCCGGTTTTGAGGGGCTCGAGCACCTCGCTTTTAATACGCTCCCAGTGCACATTGCCGCCGGGGGTGGCGTAGCGCGCCGGGGTGCGCAGTTCCGTGGGCAGGAAGAAATCATCCGCGTGGAACAGATTGCAGTCGTACACGCCGCACAGCATCTTTGCAAAGGTGGATTTACCGGAGCCGCACAGACCGTCCACGGCCACGGTGACGGGTTTGCCGGTCTTTATCCGCGCATCAATCGCCGCGAAGGCATCCAGATACCGCAGGAATTCCTTCCGCACGATGCGGTAGGACGGCAGATACGCCGCGCGGTAGGCATCGCTGTGGTGCACGGCCGGATAACCGGAAGCGCTGTAGTGGTGCAGATAGGTACGGACTTTCTCCTCATCGAACCGGCCGCTCTGCGAAAAGGCATCCAGCAGCTCGATGAATCGGGTCTTATCCGCCGGGGCATCCTTTGCGGAGGCCACGAACATCGCGTTCAGCGTTTTCGGCGTGATGCGGCCGAGCACGGAAAGATCCATGCGCACATAGTCGCCCATGTCCTCGGGCTCCACGACGGGGCGATCCTTCGGCAGAGAAGCTGCCTCGCGGCAGAGATAGACATAGGAAACATTCGGATCGGGGATCATGTGCCCGCCGCCGAAGCAGGCCTGGTACAGGAACTTCACCGCATCGCGGATGTCCGCGGCGGGATGGGTATCCAGATGGTCGAAAAGAAGTTTGAGAACGGTATCCATTACAGGGCAGCCAGCTCCTTATAGCAATCCTTCAGTGCCGGGTACAGCTTCTTATACATCTGATAGTAAGCGTCATACTTCGGTACGTTTTCGGCGATCGGCTCCTGCGGCTCGTTCAGGCGGATCACGCGGCGGCAGCCTTCCTGTACGGAGGGATAGATGCCTGCGCCCACGCCGGCAAGAATGGCCACGCCGAGGGCCGGGCCTTCCTTGCTGACCACGGTACGGACGGAGCAGTTGAAGGTATCGGCCAGCATCTGGCGCCAGACCTTGGAGGTACCGCCGCCGCCGCAGGCGAGCATGCAGTCCACATTGCCGCCCATTTCGCGCAGGATCTCCACGCTGTCACGCAGGGCGTAGGTGACGCCTTCCATCACGGCACGGAGCATATCATATTTGGTATGGATCGTATTGAGGCCGATGAACGCGGCGCGGCAGTCCGCATCGAGGTGCGGGGTGCGCTCACCCATCAGGTACGGCAGATACAGAAGGCGGTTGCAGCCGATGGGGGCTTTTACAGCCTGCTGGTCCATCAGATAGTACGGGTCCACGCCCATACCACCGGCAGTTTCCATTTCTGCCTTGCAGAAATTGTCGCGGAACCACTTCAGAGACAGGCCGGCGCTCTGCACCACGCCCATCACGTGCCATGCACCGGGTACAGCGGCACACAGGGCATGGATGCGGCCCTCGGGCTCGATGGAGAGCTTATCGGTGTGGGCAAAGACCACGCCGGAGGTGCCGATGGTGGTGAACGCGGTGCCGTCTTCCACCACGCCGGTGCCCACGGCTGCGGCTGCGTTATCGCCCGCGCCGCCGACCACGATGGTGCCGGGCATGAGGCCGGTGAGCTTTGCGGCTTCTTCGCTGATCACGCCGGTGACTTCCGGAGATTCATAGACCTTTGCAAGCAGGGATTTATCAATATCGAGCTTTTCGAGGACTTCATCGCTCCAGCAGCGGTTCGGCACGTCCAGAAGCTGCATACCGGCAGCATCGGAAACCTCGGTGGCGAAATCGCCGGTGAGCATATAGCGCACGTAGTCCTTCGGCAGAAGGATGTGTGCGCACTTTGCGTAAATTTCAGGCTGGTTGTTGCGCACCCAGAGGATCTTGGAGGCGGTAAAGCCGGTCAGCGCCGGGTTGGCGGTGATCTCAATCAGACGCTTTGCGCCGACGCGCTCGGTGATCTCGTCGCACTCCTTCGCGGTACGCTGGTCCGCCCAGATGATGGAGCGGCGCAGCACGTTGCCGTCCTTATCCAGCATGACAAGGCCGTGCATCTGGCCGGAAATGCCGAGGCCCTTGATATCGGCCGGGTTCACGCCGCTTTCGGTGACGACGAAACGCAGGGTCTCCACCGCCGCATTCCACCAGTCGAGGGGCTCCTGCTCTGCCCAGCCGTTCTTTTCCTGATAGAGGGGGTATTCAATGGTTTTGGAGGCGACCACATTGCCGTCCACGTCGAAGAGCACGGTTTTGGTACCGCTGGTACCGAGGTCCACGCCGATCAAATATTCCATAGATAACATCCTTTCTTTTCTGCGTACCGCACGGAACACCATGCTCCCCAAAACGGTACGGACATCTTACATCCATTTTCTTGCATTTACCGGATTGTGTCAAGCCTTTTTTGTGTTTTCACAATTGAAACTTGCGCCGAGCTGTGTTAAAATATAGACGTATGTCCGGGAAAGCCGGATGTGTGTTTTGTTCAGATCGATTCAAAATAAAGGAAAGCGAAACTGTAGTAGCAGCAGAAAGGAATGTGGTCCGAAAAATGAGCATGAGATATGATGTTGCGGTGATCGGTGCCGGCGTGACCGGCAGCGCCATCGCGAGAGAACTGGCACGGTACGACGCAAAGGTCTGCGTGCTGGAAAAGGGCGAGGATGTCTGCACCGGCACCTCCAAGGCCAACAGTGCCATCGTGCACGGCGGCTTCGATGCCGTCACCGGCTCCCTGAAAGCCAAAATGAACGTCCTCGGCAACGAGATGATGACGAAGGTCTCCGAAGAGCTGGATGTCCCGTTCAAGCGCAACGGCGCGCTCGTCCTCTGCTTTGATGAGGCGGACAAGCCCGGCCTCGAGGACCTGTACAACCGCGGCATCGCAAACGGTGTCCAGGGCTTGAAGATCCTCACCCGCGAGGAAGCCAAGGAAATGGAGCCGAACCTCTCCGCCCATGTGGTCGCCGCCCTGTGGTGCCCGTCCTCCGGCATCGTCTGCCCGTTCGAGCTGACCCTCGGCTTTGCCGAAAACGCAGCCGACAACGGCGTAGAGTTCAAGTTTGAGTGCGGCGTAGAGAATATTCAGAAAGCCGACGGCTATTATATCCTCGAGACCGAAAAGGATATCATAGAAGCCAAGGCCGTCGTGAATGCCGCCGGCATCTACGCGGACAAGATCCACGACATGGTCTGCCCGCACGAGTTTGCCATTCTTCCCCGCGCCGGCGAATACTGCCTGTGCGACAAGACCGCCGGCAATCACGTCAGCATGACGATCTTCCAGATGCCGTCGAAGCTCGGCAAGGGCATCCTCGTCACCCCCACCGTGCACGGCAATCTGCTGCTCGGCCCCACCGCGTCCGACCTTGAGGACCGCGAATTCACCGCCACCACCCGCGAGGGTCTCGATGCCGTGCTGAGCATGGCCGCCCTCAGCGTGGACAATATCCCCACCCGCCAGATCATCACCTCCTTCTCCGGTCTGCGTGCCCACGACGACCACGGCGATTTCATCCTGCAGGAGAGCGCACCGGGCTTCTTCGATGCCGCCGGCATCGAGTCTCCGGGTCTCACCAGCGCCCCGGCTATCGGTCAGTACATGGCGGAAATGGTCGCTGCTGCCATGGGCTTTGAGAAGAAGGCCGATTTCAACCCGATCCGTCACGGTGTCATCGACCTCGATGAACTGACCGTGGAGGAACGCGCAGAGAAGATCCGCGAGAACCCGCTCTACGGCAACATCATCTGCCGCTGTGAGACCATCTCCGAGGGCGAGATCGTGGATGCCATCCACCGCACCCTCGGCGCCACCACACTGGACGGCGTCAAGCGCCGCACCCGTGCAGGCATGGGCCGCTGCCAGGCCGGCTTCTGCTCCCCGAAGGTCATGGACATTCTCTCCAGAGAGCTGAACCTGCCGCTGACAGAAGTGCGCAAGAACGCGAAGGGCTCCGAGATCGTATTCGGCAAGACGAAGTGAGGTAAGGGATCATGAAAAGAAATATCGTTATCATCGGCGGCGGCCCGGCGGGTCTTGCCGCAGCGGCAGCAGCCGTGGAAGCCGGCGAAAAAGACGTGCTCATTCTGGAGCGCGACAACCACCTCGGCGGCATCCTGAACCAGTGCATCCACAACGGCTTCGGCCTGCATACCTTTAAGGAAGAACTTACCGGCCCGGAGTACGCCGCCCGTTTTGAACAGCGCGTACACGAGCTGGGCATCGAATATAAACTCGGCACCATGGTGCTCTCCATCTCCCCGGAGAAGGTCGTCACCGCCGTCAGCAAGGAAGATGGCCTCGTGAACATCGAAGCCAAGGCGATCATCCTCGCCATGGGCTGCAGAGAGCGCTCCCGCGGCGCGCTCAACATCCCGGGCTTCCGCCCCGCCGGCGTGTTCTCCGCCGGTACCGCCCAGCGCCTTGTCAACATGGAGGGCTATATGCCCGGCAAGGAAGTCGTCATCCTCGGCTCCGGCGACATCGGCCTCATCATGGCCCGCCGCATGACCTTTGAAGGCGCAAAGGTGCACGTCGTGGCCGAGCTGCAGCCGTATTCCGGCGGCCTCAAGAGAAACATCGTGCAGTGCCTTGATGACTACGGCATCCCGCTGAAGCTGAGCCACACCGTCACCGAGATCCACGGCAAAGAGCGCGTCACCGGCGTCACGATCAGCCAGGTCGACGAGCGCTTTAAGCCGATCCCCGGCACCGAAGAATATTATCCCTGCGATACCCTGCTGCTCTCCGTCGGCCTGCTGCCGGAGAACGAGCTTTCCGTCGGCGCCGGCGTACAGCTGTCCCGCGTCACGAATGGCCCGGAGGTCAACGAGAGCCTCATGACCAACATCCCCGGTGTGTTTGCCTGCGGCAACGTGCTGCACGTGCATGACCTAGTGGACTATGTTTCCGAGGAAGCCGCGGCCGCCGGCCGCGCCGCCGCAAAGTATGTCGGCGAGGATGAGACCGCGGACGCGGGCAAGACCCTCACCCTGAAGCCCGCAGGCGGCGTGCGCTACACCGTGCCGAGCACCATCCGCCCCGAACATATGCCGGACACCCTCACCGTGCGTTTCCGCGTGGGCAACATCTATAAGAACTGCTACGTCAGCGTTTATTACGGCGATACCCGCGTGCAGCACCGCAAGAAGCAGGTCATGGCACCCGGCGAAATGGAGCAGGTCGTCCTCAAGAAGGCGGACCTTCTGAATGCCGGCTTTGACACCATCACCATCACTACGGAGGAGACCTGAGCACATGGAAATCAAGAATTTTATCTGCATCAACTGCCCGCTGGGCTGCCCGCTCACCGTTGAGGTGGAAAACGGTCAGGTCGTGAAAGTTTCGGGCAATACCTGCAAGCGCGGCGAGACCTACGCCGTGAAGGAGATCACCGCACCGTCCCGCACCGTAACCTCTACCGTGCGCGTCAAGGGCGGCGAGCGCCCCGTGGTGGCCGTCCGCACCAAGACCGATATCCCGAAGGATAAGATCTTCGCCTGTATGGAAGCCATCAACCAGGTGGAGATCACCGCACCGGTCAAAATCGGCGACGTCGTCATCGCAGACGTCTGCGGCACCGGCGTGGACGTTGTGGCCACAGCCAACGACTAAAAATCAGGGAGGACGGCTGCCGGCCGCCCTCCTTTTGTTTTACAATCTGTATAATTCGGAAAAGGAAAGAAAATGATCAACACGATTTTGTTTGACCTGGACGGCACCCTGCTGCCCATGGATTACGATACCTTCACAAAGGGCTATTTCAAGGGGCTTGTCGGCAAGCTGGCACCGCTTGGATATGACCCCAAAACGCTGGTGGACTGCGTCTGGCGCGGCACGGCGGCCATGGTGAAAAACGACGGCACCTGCCCGAACATGGACCGCTTCTGGCAGACCTTTGCCGCGCTGAACCCGGAGATCTGGGACCCCGCCCACATGGCGCTGACGGACAGCTTCTACACGAACGAGTTCCACGCCGCGAAGCAGTTTACGGGCGAAAACCCGCTCGCAAAGCCGCTCATCGACACGCTCAAAGCCGAGGGCTTCCGTGTGGTACTGGCTACGAACCCGCTGTTCCCGAAGGTGGGCATTGAATCCCGCCTCGGCTGGATCGGCCTCACCTGCGCGGATTTTGACCTCGTCACCACCTACGAGAATATGCATTACTGCAAGCCGAACCCGAAGTATTACGACGAGATCCTCGGCATGATCGGCAAAACGCCCGAAGAATGCTTGATGGTCGGCAATAACACCGATGAGGACTGCGCCGCAGCGACCGCAGCCGGCCTCGAGACGATCCTCGTCACGGATTGCCTCATCAACGAGAGCTGCACGCCGATCGCAGCATACAAAAATACCACCTTTGCGGATCTGCTGAACGCGATCCGCCGGACAGTAAAGGAAACGATATGAACAGTTATCAGGAAATCAATTCTAAAACCATTGACCGCTGGGTCGCGGAAGGCTGGGAGTGGGGCGTGCCCATCACCCATGAAGTCTATGAAAAAGCCCTGCGCGGCGACTGGGATGTGGTCCTCACGCCGACCAAACCCGTGCCGCACGCGTGGTTCGGCGAGATGCAGGGCAAGCGCATTCTCGGCCTTGCCAGCGGCGGCGGGCAGCAGATCCCGGTGTTTACAGCGCTGGGCGCCGTCTGCACCGTGCTGGATTATTCCGAGGCGCAGCTCAAAAGCGAATACGATGTCGCCGCCCGCGAGGGGTATGCAGTCGACTGCGTCCGCGCCGACATGACCAAGCCCCTGCCGTTCCCGGACGAGACCTTTGACCTCATCTTCCACCCGGTCTCGAACTGCTACGTGGAAGAAGTGGAGCCCATCTGGCGCGAGTGCTGCCGCGTGCTGAAGCCCGGCGGCGTGCTGCTGGCGGGCATCGACAACGGCGTCAACTATATTTTCGACGAGAGCGAGACGCACGTCATGCACAAGCTGCCGTTCAACCCGCTCAAGGACGAAGCGCTGATGGAAGAGCTGATGCGCGACGACAACGGCGTGCAGTTCTCCCACACGTTTGAGGAGCAGATCGGCGGGCAGCTGCGCGCCGGCTTCATGCTGACCGATGTCTATGAGGACACGAACGGCTACGGCAATCTCCACGAGCACAACATCCCCACCTTCTGGGCGACGAGAGCGGTGAAGCGGTAACTTGCTGCTTTGCAAATGGACAATTGAAAATGGACAATGGACTTTTTGTTGAGCCCGCCCTCCGGGCGCCGAAATCTTTGGCGCGCAGATTGGGAGCATCTTCCGTCCGCGTTGGCTCGGCGATTTTCTTGCACCGGCGAAGCATGTGCACACACGCGACTCCGCGACGCAGCCGTACGCTTAGTACCGCGACCTGCGGGTGTATTTCCTTCAGCGTCGAGTGAGGCTCGCTGAACGATTCCGCGGACGTTCGCAGCGGCACGTTGCCGCCCTCTGATGAGGGAGGTGGCAAAACGAAGTTTTGACAGAGGAAGAGAAAACTATGCGGGACGTGTCTCTCTCCGTCAGCCCTTATGGCTGACGGAGAAGAAAACCCCCGGCGAGGGTTTTCTACGGTACAACAGTCCACCGGACTGTCGTACCTACTTTCCTGCGCTTTCGGTGTCAAAAGTGTTTCGTCCTCTGCGGAGGACGCCAAGGGCTTCGCCCCTTGACCCCACCGCCTTTGAAAAGGCGGCCGAAACTTTATGCTGAGCCCGCCCTCCGGGCGCCGAAATCTTTGGCGCGCAGATTGGGAGCATCTTCCGTCCGCGTTGGCTCAGTATATTTCTTACCGCGGCGAAGCGTGCTCAGGCACGCGACCCCGCGACGCCGGTGCGGCACGTTGCCGCCCGCGTTGGCAGAACTAATTTCTTCCTGCGGCGAAGTTTGCGTAAGCAAACGATTCCGCGACGCAAAGATTTTTGACAAACTTTTTCCAAAAAGTTTGGAGGTTATACAATATGTATATTTTAGAACCGGAAAGAAAGACCCCGGTCATCGGGGAATATGACGTTGCCGTGTGCGGCGGCGGTGTGGCCGGTGTGGCAGCCGCGCTTGCAGCGGCAAGACACGGCGCAAAGGTGCTTTTGATCGAAAAGCAGTTTGCCCTCGGCGGCCTCGCAACGCTCGGCCTCGTTACCATCTACCTGCCGCTGTGCGACGGCTTGGGCCGGCAGGTGAGTTTCGACATCGCGGAAGAGCTGCTGCGTGTGTCCATCCAACACGGGTGGGAGGACAAATACCCCGCCGCGTGGCTCGAAAACGGCACGGCAGAGGAAAAGCAAAAGCGCCGGTTCGAGGTGCAGTACAACGCTTCGGCGGCAGCGATCCTGTGGGAACAGCTTCTGCGGGATACGGGCGTGGAGCTCCTCTACGGCACCTCCGTCTGCGCGGTGCAGACTGAAAACGACCGCATCACGGCGCTGGTGCTCGAGAACAAATCCGGCCGACAGGCCGTGCGTGTCGGTGCTGTGGCAGACTGCACCGGCGACGCGGATTTATACGCCCTGTGCGGCGCGGAAACCGCACTTTACGAGCAGAAAAACGTGCTTGCCGCATGGTACTATGAGCTGAAAGACGGCGCGCTCCGTCTGCGTCCGCTCGGCTACTGCGACACGCCGAACAAATACAAAACACCGGAACAGATTGCAAAGGATACCAGAAAACGGTATCAGAGCATCGACGGAAAGGAAATTTCCGAACAGGTCATCGAGATGCACGCCTGGCAGCTGCGGGCGTTCCTCAAGGACGGAGATTTTTCGATGACACACAATATGACGTCGATCGGGACCATCCCGCAGGTGCGCATGACGCGCCGCCTTTGCGGAGAATACACGATGGACGACACCGAAATGCACACAGAGTTTTCGGACAGTGTGGGGCTTTTCAGCGATTGGCGCAAGGCGGGTCCTGTCTATGAGCTGCCGTTTGGCACCCTATATAATAGGAAAGTGAAAAATCTCGCCGCCGCGGGGCGATGCATCTCCGTGACGGATGATATGTGGGATATCACGCGTGTTATTCCGGTCTGTGCCGTGAGCGGGCAGGCGGTGGGTACGGCGCTGGCGATGCATTCCGACCTGACGGAGATCGATATCGCCGCGCTGCAGAATACGCTCAGGGCGGACGGTGTTGTCCTGCACGAGCGCGAGTTGTAAATTTTTACTTCGCGGAGTCGTTCGTGGGCACGAACTTCGCCGCAGAAATACGTCCACTGATTTGTCGCGGATGGAAGCTGGCTGAAAACCGGCAGTAGCCGCTGTGTGGACGGGAGTTTCTGAAAGAACGCGACCTGCGGGTGTATTTCCTTCAGCGTCGAGTGAGGCTCGCCGAACGATTCCGCGGACGTTCGCAGCGGCACGTTGCCGCCCGCGACACCGAAGCGGCACGCTGCCGCCCGCGACGTCGCCGTACGCGTAGTACCCGCATAGAATCTGGCTTTTTCGCGTATGGGTCAGAAAAATGATTCTGAAAATATATGTTTTGAAAACATGAGAAAAAACGAGGAAAAACGAGAAAACAAGAGATCACGCACAATACTTTAAAAAATACGAAAAAATGGGTTGACAAGCCATTTTCCTTGTGGTAAACTCATGGAGCGCCCGACGGGAGAGCTCCGCCGCGGCATGAAAAAACACGTTTCGTATCTTAGCGTTCCGCACAGAGCGGGGTGCGGGTATCGAGCATAAAACCATTATTTTTTGGAGGTAAACGCTATGTCCACTTATATGGCCAAGGCCGGTCAGGTTGACCGCAAATGGTATGTAATTGACGCTGCAGGCAAGCCGCTCGGCCGTGTTGCAGCGCAGGCCGCAGTTCTGCTCCGCGGCAAGCACAAGCCCACCTTTACCCCGCATGTTGACTGTGGTGACCATGTCATCATCATCAACTGCAAGGACGTTGTCCTCACCGGCGGTAAGGCAGAGAAGAAGTTCTACTATCATCACACCGGTTGGATCGGCCACCTGAAGGCTGTCCGTTACGACACCCTGATGAGAACCAAGCCGGAAAAGGCTATGGAGCTCGCAGTTTGCGGCATGATCCCGTCCAACACCATCGGCAGAGCAGCAGAAGGCAGACTCCGCGTCTACGCCGGCAGCGAGCACAAGCACGCTGCACAGCAGCCCACCGTTTGGGAACTGTAATAGGAGGTAACTGAACTATGTACAATAAAGCTCCTTTCTTCTATGGCACCGGCCGCAGAAAGCACTCTGTTGCTCGTGTAAGACTGTACCAGGGCACCGGCAAGGTCACCATCAACGATCGTGATATCGATGATTACTTTGGCCTCGACACCCTGAAGCTCATCGTTCGTCAGCCGCTCGTTCTCACCGAGACCGAGGAGAAGTTTGACGTTGTCTGCCGCGTTGCAGGCGGCGGCGTTACCGGTCAGGCAGGTGCAATCCGCCACGGTATCTCCCGCGCACTGCTCCAGTACGACGCTGAGAACCTCCGCGCAAAGCTGAAGAAGGCTGGTTTCCTCACTCGCGACCCGAGAATGAAGGAAAGAAAGAAGTACGGCCTCAAGGCTGCTCGCCGCGCACCGCAGTTCTCCAAGAGATAATCAGAGCCGATTTTTCGTGTGGTTCAAGACCACGAAAATGGCGATTTTATCCCACTTTTTGGAGTGCAGCGTGTCCTTGCGAAGCTGCGAATTTTGCTCAGTAGGCAGCAAATAAGCAGCAGGCAGGTAGCAAACTCAAAACCTGATAGCAGGAGATAGTTCCGCAAGGAGCTTATCTCCTGCTTTTTTCATTATCAGCTTTTCTCATGGCGTTCTCTTAGATTTTGTTGATAGCTTCCACCAGGGTTTCGATATCCAAGTGGGTGTAGACCTTTTCGGTGAGGGTCATGGCACCGGAGTGACCGACGATCTTTTTGATCATGGTCTGGTCTACATGAGCTTCTGTCAGCATGGAGATACAGGTGTGTCTCGTGTCATGGGGCAAATGGCTGAATCCAAGCTGCTCCATGAGGGGAGTAAAGTAGCTGTCGTAATAGTTTCTGTAGTCGAAGTGCTTCTGTTCGGGCGTGTGGAGAAGATATTCACAATGTGAACCTTCAAACCATGCTTTATAGAACGGGAGCACTTTGTCCGCTATAGGAACTTTTCTGAGGCCGTTCTCTGTTTTGCTGGCGATCACATCGAAGTATTGCTCATCCAGATGAACATTTTCCTTTTTGAGATCGAGAAATTCAGAGATGCGGCAGCCGTTGTAGATCAGCATCAATACGATCTGATAGTACGGATTATCCGAAAGTTTCCACAATCTGCTAATCTCTGCTTTTGTGAACTTGTTTCGGTCGCGCTTATTCGTATTTCTGTCCTTATGCCGTGCAATATCCACATACTCAGAGTAGTCTTTGTTGCAGATATCGTTTTTCATGGCGTATTCGTACAGCTGACTAAATAAAGTCTTCAGCTTTTTCAGGGTGGGGTAGTTCTTACCGCACGTATCTACAACCAACTGCAGGTCTGCCAGCCGCAAATCACGGAATACTTTGCCGAGAATAGGTGTGCATATCTTATATGAGGCTTCGTATCCTTTAACATTTGAGGCGGCGATTGTTGGAAACTTTTCCCTTGACCAGCGTGCGTATATCTCACAGAATGTGAGTTTCGAAGCCTGAATATCAAAGGGGTTGCTGTTGTATTCGGCGAGCATCTGCATGCCTTCGGCTCATGTGGCAGCATATCCAATGATAGTGCGTTTTTGAACGGCTTTACCCTTGGCTTCGTCCCACTCCCAGCCAACAGTTTTTTGTACAATATAGGGTCTTCTTCGTTTTCCAGACATTTTCTTTACAGTTCCATATCCGTTAGGTAATCTCAAATATTCTCAAACTTCCTTTCTCCCAGTAACAAATTTTTAGTTTTGGCTACCGGTTTCTTCGGCGGCCTTTTTCATTTCCTCCAGCATTTTGCGGTCCAGATCATTCCGGCGCTGAATTCGCTCCATATCAGAGAGAATTTCTTCTGGCTTGTCCTCTAATGTGCAGTCTGCATGATAGGTAAGCTCCTTCTCAACCCAAAGATCAAAAGCCTGACGGTCGATCCAGTAGGTCTCGTATTTCTGACGTTCCTTTTTGAAGTTTTCAAGAAGCAAACACAGAGAGGAGTTCAGATCAGCAGTTGGATCATTTCCATTGAACTTCAATGAGCATACCCATTCTTCACTGTGGGGCGGACGTTCCACTTCCACATCAAAGTGCAGTCCTTCTTTCTTGTCCAGCTGATAAAGGAAAGAAAGCACATCGGAAAGGCAGGTCAGCTCAATATTCGGTTTCTGGTAGCCGACAAGATCTGCCGGAGATACATTCAGAATTTTTGCAATGGCGTTGATCATACCGATGGAAGGCTCAATCTCGCCGCTCTCGTATTTCTGAATGGTGCGCATGGTCTTGTCAAGCTTCATGGCAAGTTCGGTTTGGTTCAGCTTTGCTGCCTTGCGTGCAGCTCTGATTCTCTTGCCAATTTCAGCTGCATTGCTGTTCATTGTCATCACCTCACTATTAGTCTAACACAAAGAAAAAGAAATTGCAATAGAAATACGAATAAAAAATTCGTAAAAAGTATTGCAATTTCATTTTTATCGTGTATAATGTAAATTAGGATAATAATGTTCGTGAAAATCTGAACGGAAGGAGGGGATATATGGGTAGCAAAGTGTACGTTGAGTTGCCGCCGTTTACCGGGCGCAACGTTCCTATCACGGAGATCGCAGCAGCCATGCACAAGGATGCGCAGTATGTGCGAGTTGGTCTCCAAAAAGGAATCTTGAAATTCGGTTATGCAATTAAGCTGGAAGACTCTAACGAGTACAGCTACTATTGCTCAGATCGTAAGGTTTGGGAGGAAATCGGCTACTTCAGACCGACAGAATAATTATGATGAAGCATGAATAGATGGTGACGATAGTTCAGGTATCGTCACCATTTATCATCGAAAGAAGCAAAAGCTTGTTTAACCGCGAGGCTGCAATATTGCAAATTACGGAAGTTTGCAATGTTTCTTTCAGCGGGTAAACAGGACAAAGTTTAGGGTGGGTGCAGGGAGCCCTTTTCAAAGGGTGGCTCTGCAGGGGAGTTGTTCGCAAACAACGGGGCGACGCCCCAAACCCCCGCACCCCCTCGGAGAGCGCAAAACCTGCTTGCAGGTCGCACCTTTTGATGGCTATGCTGTCAAAAGTGCCTTTGCGTTACTTTTGACAAAAGTAACAAAACAAAAATACGTCGTGTTACTTGTATTTTGACGGCTGCGCCGTATGCTGCTGTCGCAGCAAGTTTTCATTGAATGCGGTGCAAGCACCTTATTGAACAAAACCCGCCGCCGGGCGGCGTAAGGAAAGGAACGATAGCTTATAGGTAAAACAATCAGTGCAATGGTGGGCAACGGCTCACTGCGACATAACAACAGATCATTCCACGCAGGGAATGTAGATCCCGAGAGGTCTTCTCTCAATATCTCTTACTGCGATGAGGACATCCGCAAAGTCTACCATGAACTCTTTGATGAAGCTTTGGAAAAGTTTAATGCCAAGCAGACAAGGGCTGACAGAAGAATTGCAGACTACTATGAAAAGATCCGATCCGGAAAGCAGGAGAAGCTGTTCCATGAGGTCGTTATGCAGATCGGAAATCGTGACGACACACCGGTGGACAGTGATGCCGGAAAAGAGGCCGTCGAGATGTTGGATGAATATATGAAAGGGTTTCAGGAGAGGAATCCAAATTTTCGCGTGTTCGCTGCACACATGCATCTGGACGAAGCTACACCGCATCTCCATATCGATTTTGTCCCGTTCACAACGGGCAGTAAAAGAGGTCTGGAAACAAGGGTGTCACTTAAGAAAGCTTTAGGGGCACAAGGCTTTGCCGGTGTC
>JAFQWC010000086.1 GCA_017407665.1 Clostridia bacterium
AGCAGTTCGATCGTCTCAAATTTGTGGCGGGCATCGAGATAGGTGGTGGGTTCATCCAGAAGCAGGATGTCCGTATCCTGCGCCAAAAGCATGGCGAGGTACACCCGCTGCCGTTCGCCGCCGGAGAGGCTGGGCACGGGACGGTCGGCATAGTTCAAGGCACCGGTTCGCGCCATGGCGGTTTCCACAATGTGCCGGTCGGATGCGGTCAGCTTCCGGGAAAGCCCGAGGTGCGGGAAACGCCCGTGGCTGACGAGCATTTCTGCCGGGATATCCGGAACGGGACGGTTCTGCGGCAGAAAGGCGATTTGCTGTGCTCTTTCTTTGCGGGGGATATCGCAGAGAGTTTTGCCGCCAAGGATCACGGAACCCGAATCCGGTACAAGCAGACCGTTCAGAAGACGCAGCAGGGTTGTTTTGCCGCTGCCGTTCGGGCCGAGAACGGCGGTCAGCCGGCCTTTTTCGAAGGTGAGGTTCAGGTCGTGCAGGACGGGTGTCCCGTGATAGGAAAAGGAAAGATCGCGGGTTTGCAGAGCGATGGGGGTCAATCGAGTCCGCCTCCTTTCCTTGTGAGCAGCAAAAAGAGGAAGAACGGGCCGCCGAGCAGGGACAGCAAAATACCCACGGGGATCTCGTACGGGGCAAAGAGCGTGCGGCTCAACGTATCGCAGAGGAGCACAAATACCGCACCGCCGAACGCGGAGAGCGGCACCAGAAGACGGTGACGCTGGCCCACAAAGCGGCGCAGGATATGCGGCACGATGAGGCCGACAAAGCCCAGCAGACCGGAAAAACTCACGGCGCTGCCGGCGAGCAGACTGGCGGTCAACAGCAGCAGAAAGCGCATGGGGCGCACAGCCATGCCGAGGGAGCGGGCGGTTTCGTCGCCGAGGGCGAGCACGTCCATGTTCCCGGAAAGCAGGACGGCCAGCAGAAGACCCAGAAGGATCACCCACCAGGCGGGGGTCAGGTTGCGCCACGCGATGCCGGAAAAGCCGCCGATGAGAAAGGTGGAGGCGTTGTAGATCGTGTCGGGAAAAAAGGTTTTCAGCGCATTGCTGCCAGCCGTGAAAATGCTGCTGATGGCCACACCGGCCAGCGTGATGGTCACGCGGGAGGCACCGGTGCGCGCGGCGAGGGCATAGATGAGCAAAGATGCCGCCAGTGCACCCAGAAAGGCCGCGATCGGGATCAGACCGGCGGCAGCCGGAAACACAGCGAGAATCAGCAGCACGGAAAAGCCCGCGCCGGCGTTGACGCCGATGATATTCGGGGCGGCGAGGGCGTTGTTCAGCACATTCTGGATCACCACGCCGGAAACCGCGAGTGCCGCACCGGAAAGCAGGGCGGCAAGCGAACGGGGCAGGCGGACAAAAAAGAGAATGCGGCAGCCGGGGTCCGTCCAGTCGCCCTGCAGCATAGCAGAGACGCTGTCGGCGACCGAAATATCCGCGGCACCCACCAGAAGGCTCAGCAAAAAGGCAAGAGCTGTTCCCGGCAGCAGCGCGGGGAACAGCCAGCGGATGGGCTTATTCGGTTTTTTCGAGCAGGATCTCGGCGAGATACGCATAGCTTTCATCCCATCTGTTGAGCGGTTTGTAGTGAAACAGGTCTTTCGGCAGGAAGATGTACCGGCCGTTCTGCACGGCGGACATGCCCGCCCACGCCGGATTGCTTTCCACAGCCTCAAGCATATAGGCTTCGGCAGCCTCGGCACTGCCCATCGTGGTGACAAAAATAAAGTCCGGGTCTGCGGTAATGATGGCTTCTACGCTCAGTTCCTCGAGCATTCCCGGCGCATCGTACGCGATGTTGTACGCGCCGAGCTCGTCCAGGATGACGCCGGCAAGATTGTCATCGGTTTTGGCCTTTACGCCGGTGGAGTAGGCCCGCAGGAGCAGAACACGGGGCGGATTCTCCGCAAAAGTGGCGGCAGTTTTCGTTTTGATGGTGTCGATGCGGTTTTCCACTTCGGTGACGTACTGCGCGTACCGTGTGCCGTCATCGCCGTTTGCCGTGCAGAACTCCGCCATGATGCGGCTGTAATCCTCGAAAGTGTCCATCCGGAAATAGCCGTGCGGGATCTGCATATCGGAGAGTGCGGCATCGAGCGCCAGATGCTGGGTGAGGTCGGCAGAGAGCAGGACATAGTCCGGGGAAAGTGCGGCGATCTGCTCCAGACTGGGCTCTTTCACGGAGCCGACGAGGGCGATGTCACCGCCGGTTTCGATGCCGTGTTCTTCCACGGCATCCGCCGTCACGCCGCAGAGCGTGCCGCCCGAGAGCAGCCAGCACTGCGAGAATGAACCGTAGAGGGAGACCACACGCGGGTTTTCCGGCAGAGAAGCGGTGTTTCCGAGCGTGTCGGTCAGGGTATACGCACCCGGTGGGGCGGGGGCGGGCTGTGCTGCCGGATTTGTGCAGCCGGACAGCAGCAGGAGCAGGCAAAGTGCAAAAATAAGCGGGATTCGACGTTTCATCGGCAAATCACAGCGTTTTCATGGGCGCGGAAAGGATCTCTTCCCTGCGGCTTAAAAGGTCGTCGGAGAACACGGCGGCTTCAAAAGCCTCAATGCCGAGGCGGTCGATGGATTTGCCGAAGCGTTCCTTCTGATACGCGTTTTCCTTGAACCACAGCATGGATTTTTCCAGCAGCGGCTCGATCTCTTCGCGGGTGACGAGACGGCTCAGCGGGGTGCCCATGCGGGTGCTCTTGCCCCATGTACCGCCGACATAGATGCGGTACATGGCGTCGGATGCAGCTTCCACAGCGCCGAAGGGGCACTTGCCGATGCACACGCCGCACTGCAGGCAGTTTTCTGTGGGTGTGGCCTTGCCGCTTTCCAGTGTGACCGCCTTGCTGGGGCAGGCGTTCTGTACGGCACAGACTTTGCAGCCGCGGCAGAGGTCCGCGTTGAATTTCGGAATGCGCCGGCCTTCAATGCCGAAATCGTTGAGGGAGGGCTTCATGCAGCTGTTCGGACAGCCGCCGATACCGATCTTAAACTTATGCGGCAGCTGGACCTTGCTCCAGCCGATGTAGTAAGCGTCGTGCAGTTCTTTGGCCAGACCCTGCGTGTCGATGTTGCCGTAGACGCAGGTGGTGCCTTTGCAGGCGGTGATGGGGCGGATCTTTGCGCCGGTGCCGCCGAAATACAGGCCCCGTTCTGCGGCATAGGCACAGGCTTCGTCAATTTTTTCAAACGGAATGCCGACGACTTCTGCGGAAAGGCGGGAAGTAAAGCCTACCGTACCGTTGCCGAATTTTTCGGCAATCTCGGAAATCGTGCGCAGGTCTTCTGCGGAGAATACGGCGCCGGCAGCCACAATACGGCCGGAGAAACAATCGGTACCGCGGTTGCGCAGAAAACCACGGCCTTTTACAGCGTTGATCTGTTCGGGTTTTAACATAAATAACATCTCCTGAATGGACAGTTTGTTTGTATTTTGTACAGTTTCATTTTACCTGAATTTTCTCTTTTACGCAATATACGACGAAAGTTTTTGCAAAAGATATGAAAAAAGAAGGAAAGGATATTGGAATTTTTGAGAAGATGTGATAAAATAGTTTCAAATCAGCATCTTGTATCGTTCAGATTATTTTATAGATAAGGAAAGGTGATTCGACAATGACACGCAACAGAAACAGATCCGAAACGATGAAGAAGATCCTTCTGATCGGCCTTGCAGCCGCGTTGGTTCTGTGCACTGCAGGCTGCAAAAAAGCGGAAAAGGAGAAGCCGTCCGAAGAATCCGCGCCGGAAACCTCCGTCGTGGTGGATGTCAGCACCCCGGAACCTGTGACCATCTCCGTCAAGATGGCGACCGTGTTCAATGTCAGCGGCACACTGAACGTGCGCAGCGAGCCGAACACAGACTGTGAAGTTCTCGGTTCCGCCGTATCCGGTGATAAATTTGAAGTGATCACGGAAAACTGCCAGCCGGGCTGGCATGAGATCGCCTATCAGGGCGGCAAGGCCTATATTTCCGCGGATTATGCCAAGATCACGGAAGAAGTGCAGGTAGCCCCCACACCCACACCGGACCCGAACGCGCCGATCATTGTAAACGGCAGCGGCCGTGAAGAGGTATCCAAGGATACGGGCGAGGAAGGCATGACGACGGACTCCATCAAGGAGACCGAGGATCCGGCCCGCAGATAAAATCAGATAAAGAGGGTTTTTTATGAATATATTGGTGATCGGCTGCGGTCTTCTGGGCCAGAAGATCGCCCGTACACTGGATGGAATGGGCTGGGATGTATCCGTTCTGGATGATTCGGAAAGTGCGCTCGAACAGCTGGAGCAGGACTTCGGCGGCGTGATGTTCCGCGGGCATCCCATGGACCTGCGCAGTCTGCGGCAGGCCGGTGCAGAAAGCTGCGATGCCGTGGCGCTGGCTACGGAAAACGACAATATGAATATTGCGGTGGCGCAGCTTGCCCGGAATTATTTCCATATCTCCAATGTGGTGGCCTGTATTTCCGACCCGGAACGGGAATCCGCGTTTGAGAACCTCGGTCTGCGCACGGTATGCCCCACGAATCTGGCCGGCGATGCGCTGGTCAGCGCGGTCATCGGTGATGCGCCGGCGGCGGAGCTCAAATTCGGTATGCATAAGGTGCAGTTTGTCACACGCAGCGCGGACAAATACCAGATCGGCAGGACCATGGCGGAGCTGCGCGGCTATCCCGGAGAAAAGATTTTCGGCCTGCTCCGCAAAAACGGCGCTTTTCTGCTGAGCTCCATCGATGAGGTCGTCCCGGAGAACGGGGACAGCATCGTCTATGCCAAAAAAGTGGACTGACGCGGGGAAGGGAGATTTGCCATGAATATTGTGATCATGGGCGGCGGCAAGGTGGGCGAAAGCCTTGCCCGCCGCATTCTGGAAGAGCGGCATGAGATCCGCCTCATAGAGGTGGACAAGGAACGCTGCTACCGTCTGGCGAACGAACTGGATATTGAGGTGTTCTGCGGGGACGGTACGAATCTGCGCACGCTCGAGAACGCCGGCATACAGCAGGCGGATTGCTTTATTGCCATTTCCGGCGAGGACGCGGACAATCTGGTGGCGTCGCA
The DNA here is from genome assembly GCA_017407665.1 of Clostridia bacterium. Taxonomy (GTDB): domain Bacteria; phylum Bacillota; class Clostridia; order Oscillospirales; family Acutalibacteraceae; genus Hominenteromicrobium. The sequence continues at coordinate 5,079 of JAFQWC010000086.1, forward strand.
GCTGGCGAAAAATCATTTCGGCGTGCAGAAGGTGATCGCCCGCGCGAATGATCCGCGCAACATGGAGATGATGCGCGTTCTGGGTGTGGATTATGCCGTCAGCAGCACGGAGATCATCGCCCGCATCATCGAGCAGGAAGCGAACCTCATGGAATTCAATCTGGTGGCGTCGCTCAACAAGGGCAAGGGACAGATCCTGTCCGTCAAGCTGGGCGCGGATTCCGCGCTTGATGGCCTTGAGGTGAAGAACATCGTGTTTCCGAAGGGATCCCTGCTGATCTCCATCGTCCGTAAGGAAAAGCTGATCATCCCCAGCGGTGCAACGGTGCTGCAGGGCGGCGATGAGATCATTGCCGTGTGCGAGGAACGCGCGGTCAAAGCGCTCCATCAGCTGATGGAAATGAAAAAGACCGCAGAGTAAAAGTTTATAGCGTGCATCAAAAACCCCGGCAATTGCTGCCGGGGCTGAGACTGTCGAAAAAGTCTTTTCTCCAGTCTCGACGGATTTTGTGCTTTCTAAAAGAAAGTACAAAATCCTACCTGATTATACGCGAAAGACAACCCTGACGGTTTTCTTTCACACTATCTTTCCCTCCGAAATCTTCGGACAGAGGGTTTATCGACAAACTGAGCCCCGGCAAGTGCTGCCGGGGCTTTCGCATACATACACGGAAACAATAAGGGCTGTACGCGGAGACACAACACGTACAGCCCTTAAAAATTGGATTATTCTAATTCAAATGCGCCGGTGTACAGGCGGTAGTAGGTGCCGCGCTGTGCGATCAGGTCGCTGTGGCTGCCGCGCTCAATGATGCGGCCGTGATCCAGAACCATGATCACATCGGAATTCTGAACGGTGGAGAGGCGGTGTGCAATGACGAAGACCGTGCGGCCGTGCATCAGCGCGTCCATGCCGCTCTGCACAATGGCTTCGGTACGGGTATCGATGGAGGAGGTCGCCTCATCGAGGATCCTGACCGGCGGGTCGGCCACCGCCGCGCGGGCGATGGAGATCAGCTGGCGCTGACCCTGAGAAAGACCGCTGCCGTCGCCTTCCAGAACGGTATCGTAGCCGTTGGGCAGCATCCGGATAAAGCCGTCGGCATTCGCCAGCTTGGCGGCGGCGATGC
>JAFQWC010000087.1 GCA_017407665.1 Clostridia bacterium
GACCAGCTTTGTGTATGGCGAGGGTCGCAGCTTCCGTCTGCAGCATACTTTCGGCCTTTTCCCAGCTGTCCTGCGCAAGATAGGAATCGAGAAAGGTTTGGTCGAATTCGTCTGCCAGCGGGCCCTCCGCTTCTTTTTTGCCGCACACGGCGGCGTGCCCCAAAATAACGGGACCGTGCTCAAAGAGCAGCGTATATTTTCCAAGTCTTTTCATATAAAACCGCCTTTATTCCACAGATTCCTTCCTAGTTTGCGCAGATTGCCGGAAGCGATACTTGCCGGAATTTTACTTTTCGTAATACGGTATAAACTGCGGTTTTCTTGCCGGTGCTTCTAAAATTTCTTGCATTGTATTTTTGTTATGGTATAATAATTTTGGGAGGTGGCTGGAGTGTTTTTTCATTTTGATTTTACTGCATCTGAAGCTGATTTTTTAGCATTTTCTTACTTTAATGCCTTTGATTCCGTACATGGAAAAAGGCGTATTCGGAAAAACCGTCTTTCTTTTATGGCGGTCATAGCTGCTCTTATAGTGCTTGTTTTTCTTGTAGAAGGATGGACTGTTTTTTCGCTGGTTTACGCGGCATTGGCAGGATTGTATGCCGTGATTTATATGTTGCTTTACAAGAAAATAATAAAGCGAAATATCAGAAAGAATATGAATCGGTTAAAGCAAATAGGAAAACTGCCATTTGACCCCGTGTCCACAATGGAATTTTATGAAGATAAGATGGTGGAGATTGGTGCCTCTACACATCTTGAACAGGGATATGACATACTGGAACGGATCTGTGTAGTTGGCGACCGATATATCTATCTGTACAGCAACAGCATGAGTGCTCATGTTCTCCTGATTCCACAAGTCAGGGAACAATCCAATTTGGAAGAATTTATTCATTTTATTTCTCAAAAATGTAATACGATCGAATACTACGAACTGTAACGATAAAAAGGCTTGGCCAATCGGTCAAGCCTTTTGCGTTAGAATAATGTCGTTATCCAATAAACCACCCCATACACCACGCTCGCCGTTACACCGTACACGATCACCGGCCCTGCAATCGTGAACATCTTAACGCCGAGGCCGGTGATGAAGCCCTCGCTTTTGAAATCCATGGCGGGGGAGACCACGGAGTTGGCAAAGCCCGTGATGGGCACCAGAATACCGGCGCCGGCGTGCTTGGCAATGTCGTCATAAACACCGAAAGCGGTGAGAGCGGCGGAGATCAAAATCAGCGTGACCGAGACGCACGCGCGGGCATCTTTCTGTTCCAGCCCCCAGTTCATATAGAGATTCGCGAGGATCTGCCCCAGCGTGCAGATGCCGCCGCCAAACAGAAAAGCCAGCAGGCAGTCGCGGAACACTGGGGAGGTGGGGGAGGCCTTTTGGACCATGACATCGTATTCCTGTGTGGATTTGTTTTTCATCTTATTTTCCTTCCGTTTTTTCTTAGCATGGCCTTTTTACGGGTCAGTATACAGGAAGAGCCGGGTCTGTTGCCCGGCCCGTTTTTATTTGTCGAAAGACGGATTGAAGGCATAGAAGTTTTTGGAGTCCAGTTTATCCGTGGCAATGCGCAGACCTTCGCCGAATCTCTGATAATGCACGATCTCGCGGGCGCGCAGGAATTTGATCGGGTCCCGTACGTCCGGGTCATCGGCAAAGCGCAGGATGTTGTCATAGGTCACGCGCGCTTTCTGTTCCGCAGCGAGGTCCTCGTTCAGGTCGGCGAGGGTATCGCCGGTGACGGCAAACGTCATGGCGCTGAATGGTGCACCGGACGCGGCAACCGGATAAACACCGGTGGTATGATCGATGAAATACGCGTCGAAACCGTGTTCTTTGATTTGCTCCTGCGTCAGGTTGCGTGTCAGTTGGTACACGATGGTGCCCACCATCTCGAGGTGCGCCAGTTCCTCTGTACCTACAAGAGGGATAAAATGGCACGAATTGGCATAGTGTATATAGAGTTTTACATCAGGATACAAGTTTTCTGGTTTACGGGTAGATTGCAAACATTCAACCCGAACCACCGCCTGGTGCCATGCATATACTAGCTGAGAGGTGGTTCGATGCGTCATAGCTTTTCGTGTCCGGATGCTGTGGCTTTGGTGAAGGGCGGGGCTTTAGCGCCCGACATACACGGTACGGTCGAGTTCTATCAGACGACGGGCGGGGTTATCGTGAAAGCCGAGATCTTTGGACTGCCGCATAGTGAAAGCGGATTTTACGGGTTTCATATTCATCAGGGTACCGATTGTGAAGGCGTCGGCTTTCAGAATACGGGCAGTCACTATAATCCGACCGGGATGCAGCACCCCCATCATGCGGGAGACCTGCCGCCTTTATTGGCGGCAAATGGCGGGGCATACCTTACAGTCCAAACAGACCGGTTTACGGCAAAAGAAATCATCGGTCATACGGTCGTGATTCACAGCAAAGCGGATGATTTCACGTCACAGCCCGCAGGCAATGCAGGCGATAAGATCGCCTGCGGCGTTATACAGCGGTGTACAAGAACGAACGGGAGAGATCATCGGTTCTGATGAGTAGAATTGTCATGCGCTGTGAAAAAAGAATCTTGCAAAAAAAACTGCTGTTCTCTTTCGGCGGAAGGGGCGGCAGGTTTTCCTTCTGTGTTTCAGTTCGCGAATACGAAGAATTTCTAGGGGGAGATTTTCTTGTCGTCCGCAGCCGGGTTGTCGATGAGCTGTCCGGTTTCCGTAAAGCGGGAACCGTGGCAGGCACAATCCCAGCTGTGTTCGGCCTTGTTGTAGTGCAGTGCGCAGCCGAGATGCGGGCAGCGCGGCGCGGTGGGGGTCAACAGGCCCAGGGCGGATTCTGCGGCATTGACCGCAAGCTGCGGGTGAAGAACAGAACGGGAGGGAGAGAAGAGTTCTGCATACGGATTTTCTTTTCCCAGCACAAGATCCGAAAGGATCATCGCGGCGGCCATCGCGGAAGTCATGCCCCACTTGTTAAAGCCCGTTGCGGTATACAGGTTCGGCGTACGCTTTGAATACTGCCCGATATACGGGATGCCATCGAGGCTCATGCAGTCCTGCGTTGCCCACCGGGCTGTTTCCGAGGCGTGCGGAAAATGCCGGCGGGCAAAATCAGAGAGTTCTGCCCAGTTGCCGCCGGATTTTCCCGTGCGGTGACTGCCGCCGCCAAGGAGAAGCAGGTCGCCGTGGTTTCGAAAGGAAAGTCCGGTCAAGGATTCGTCCACATACATACCGCCGATGTCCGCGGCGTTTTTCAGAGCGATCACATAGGAGCGGTGCTGATACAGCTTTAGAAAATAACTGCCGTGTTTGTTGAGCATCGGAAAGTGGGTAGCCACGATGATCTTGTCTGCCCGGATCCGGCCATGGTCGGTGACAGCCTCGCCTGGCATCAGTTCACGTACTTTGGTGTGTTCCAGAATGTGCAGCCCTTTGGCGATCGCGTGGGCAAATTTGAGGGGATGAAACTGTGCCTGATTTTCCACCTGCACCGCGCCGGCTGTCGGAAACGGCAGCGGAAGCTGTGCTGTAAAGCGGGCGGGCACGCCGAGTTTTTGATACGCGTTCACTTCTGCCTCGATCTTCCGGCGGTCATCCAGCGCATAGACGAAAGCTTCTTTCGCCTGAAAATCACAGCCGATGTCAGAACAAAGCACTCTGTATTGGTCCAGCGCACGGCGATGGATATCGAGATACAGGTGTGCGCGCTCCAGACCGAGCGTACGGATCAGTTTGTCGTACAGAAGGCCGTGCTGAAACGTGATTTTAGCGGTGGTGTTTTTTGTGATGCCGCAGCAGATTGTGTCGGCTTCCGCGAGCAGATAATTCACGCCGGCGGCGTCCAGAAAATATGCGCAGAGAATACCGGTGAGCCCACCGCCGATGATCAGCACATCGGTTTTCATATCATGCATTTGTGCCGGAAATTGCGACGCTGCACAGCTTTTTGTCCAGATAGAATCCATCGTGTTACCTCGAAATGTGGCCTAAATCGTTGGTCGGCGGCTGACAGCTTTGCCCTTTGCAGACGTAATAGGTGGTTTTGCCGTTCAGAAGTTTATATTCTTCGGTGGGCTCTTCAACAAGTCGAATGACGGTGTCCGGCGGCAGAGTGAGCGGAAGCTGCCCAATGTCCGTTTGAGGATCGGGCACGACCGTGACCTGCATGGGCGGTATCGTGTATTCGAGACTGGCGGTTAAAAACATAGCGTAACCTGTCGGATACTGTGCAGCGGTTTTAGAGAGAAAATCCAGCTGGTTTTCCGCTGCGGTACGGTACTTTTCTTCACCAGTCAGAATGGACAGCCGCACAAGATTGCAGGACATCAGCGAATTGCCGCTGGGTATCGCGCCGTCGTAGGTTCCCTTCGGGCGCAGGATCAGTTCCTCATGCCGGTCGCTGTAGAGATAAAATCCCTCGGTTCCGTCTGCAAAATCGGATACTGCCTGATCGCACAGCACCTTTGCCCAGGAAAGGTATTTTTCTTCCAGCGTGGCTTTATAGAGAGCCAGCTGCGCGTAAATACAGGCGGCATAATCATCCAGAAAGCCGAGCACGCCGCGCTTTTGCCCATGAAAGCTGACGAACAGCGCGTCTCCGTCATACAAATGAGTTTCCACAAACGCATCCGCCCGTTTGGCGGCATCCAGATAGCGGGTGTCCCGGCTGAGCAGGTACAGCGCACACAGAGCGGCGATCATCAGACCGTTCCAGGAAGTTAAGATTTTTTCATCCCTATGCAGGGCATAGCGCTGCTTTCTGTATTCTCTGAGTTTCGGGAGACAGGCTTCAAAGGAAGAGTTGACTGGATCGCTGTTTAGAAGATTCGGGATGCTTTTTCCCTCAAAATTCCCCTGTTCCGTAATGTCATAATGCCGGTTGAATGATTTGCCCACGTGCTTTCCAAGACAGTCGATCACTTCCTTCGGTGTGAATAGATAGTATTTTCCTTCCTCACCCTCACTGTCGGCATCCTGCGAGCTGTAAAATCCGCCGTCGGGGGAAACCATTTCGCGCAGAATGTAGTCGGCGGTCTTCTCAGCGATCCGGAGATAGAGCGCTTTCCCTGTAACCGCATATACCTTGCAATAGGCGAGAATCAGCAGGGCGTTGTCGTACAGCATTTTCTCAAAATGGGGGACGAGGAACCGGGAATCGGTAGAGTACCGGCAAAAGCCGAACCCAATGTGGTCGAACAGACCGCCGCGGTACATCTGCAAAAGGGTGTGTTCTGCCATACGGAGACAGGTTTTGTCCCCAAAACGCTCGTAAAAAGAAAGCAAAAACAACAAATTGTGCGGCGTCGGGAATTTCGGCGCACGCCCGAATCCACCGTGCTTTTCATCATAGAGGCGCTTATATTGCTGTACGGCGAGGGGGATGGGATCAAAATCCGGCGCGGCGGTACTTTCCGGTTTTTGGAGATGCCGGAGGACCAGCTCGGATTGCTGCAGCAGGGATTCCCGCTCCTCCGTCCACTTTTCATGAATGACCGTCAGAAGTTCGCGCATACCGATCATCCCATGCCGGGAAGTTTTCGGGTAATATGTCCCCGCGAAAAACGGTTTTTGGTCAGCGGTCAGAAAAATGCTGGTGGGCCAGCCGCCGCTGCCGGTAAAGGCCTGACACACCGCCATGTATACGCTGTCGATATCCGGCCGCTCTTCCTTATCCACCTTTACGGAAATGAAATACTGGTTGAGGAGCTCCGCGATTTCGGGATCCTCAAAGCTTTCGTGTGCGAGCACATGGCACCAGTGGCAGGCACTGTATCCAATGCTCAAAAAGACCGGTTTGTCCTCTTTTGCGGCACGTGCAAAGGCCTCTGCACACCAGGGATACCAATCTACAGGATTGTCTTTGTGCTGCAGCAAATAGGGACTGGTTTCGTTTGCCAATCGATTGCTCAAATCGTTCACCTCTTTTTCAGATGAACTTAGCCTTTGCGTTTTGTGTTTGGGTATGCACAAGTTCCTCTGTACCTACAAAAGGGATAAAATGGCACGAATTGGCATAGTGTATCCCGGAGGTGACGATATGGGGAGCAGATTCGAATTGCTGCGTATGGAGAATGACCGGCCGGTCGAACCGGGGGAGGATGATCGTTTTTTGCTCGAACTGCAAAGCGCCCTGCTGCTGGCGCTGCAGGAAAACGGTATGCTGACACAGACACAGTGCCGTCTGGCGGCAGAAAAGCTGTGTACTCCATACGGGAGGGCGGAATGATTTGGGTGGCGGGATATTGCCGGGTCTCGACGGACAAAGAGGATCAGATGCATTCGTTTGCGGCGCAGCAGCGGTATTTCAGGGAGTACATCGAACGGCAGCCGGGATGTGTCCTTTACGAGATCTATGCCGACGAAGGCATCACCGGCACAAGTACCAAAAAGCGCGTACAGTTTAACCGGATGATGGAGGATGCCCGGAAAGGGCGGTTTCAGCGGATCCTCACCAAGGAGGTCAGCCGGTTTTCAAGAAATATTCTGGATACCATCACCTATACGCGGGAGCTGCGGGCGCTTGGCATCGGCATTTTCTTTTTGAATGACGGCATTTATACCATGGATGCGGATGCCGAACTGCGTTTGTGCATCATGGGGTCCATTGCGCAGGAGGAAAGCCGCAGAACCTCCTCCCGCGTGAAGTGGGGGCAGACCCGGCAGATGGAGCGCGGTGTGGTGTTCGGGCATTCCCTCTTGGGCTATGACGTACAAAACGGACGAATCACCGTGAACCCGGAAGGGGCGGAGATCGTGCGGCAGATTTTCTATAAATACGGTATGGAGAAAAAGAGCGTGGCAGTCATTGCGAAGGAACTGGAGGCTGCGGGGTTTTGCACGCGAACGGGCAGCGTAATCTGGAACACCGGGTATATCCAGAAGATCCTCCAAAATGAAAAATATGTGGGAGACCTGATCCAAAAGAAGACCTACACGCCGGATTTCCTGACGCATGAGAAAAAAACGAATCACGGCGCGGAAGAAAAAGTATGCCTTGCAAATCATCACGAGCCCATTGTGGACCGCGGTTTGTGGGAGACCGTACAGATGGAGCGAAACCGCAGAAACCGGCGTGAAAATACTGGTGCAGGGCACGGTATCGGCTACAGTTTCTCCGGGAAGATCCGGTGCGGCGAATGCGGCGCCACGTTTGCAGCACGAAAACGCACCGACCGCAGCGGCCGCGCTGTCCGGCGGTGGGCCTGCCTCTCGGCGGTACGACATGGCCGAAGACATACGGACGAAAACGGTGGGACGGTGGGGTGCGATGTGGGCTGGATGCTCCGGGAAGAGGATGCCCAATACATGGTGCAGACGGCCCTGAAAACGCTCAGGATCGATCGAAACACACTGCTGCATACGATAACCACTCTGACGGAAGAAGCCTTGCAGACGGCTGCACAGCCGTTTCCTGTGCCCCTTCTCCGACAATATCTCGAAGAGCTCCTGAACGGCGGGCAGGTAAGCGAAATCCTTTGCAGGACGCTTCTCCGGCAAATGACCGTGCATAAAGACAAAACGGTGGAACTTAGTCTGGTACACATTCCCACAAAGTGGGTATTTCGGATGCGGGATGCATCCGCACGCAGATAACCGATGTGAATCCACGTAAAAAGTCCCTCCGGCGCTGCAAAACAGCATCGGAGGGACACGTTGTATTAGTCTGTTTAGGCGTTGAAAAACAGAATGCAGAGCAGGATGATGCAGATACCAAAGCAGGTCATCAGCAGAGCAAAAGAGAAATTGCCGGAAAGATGCCAGGAGGTTTTCGAGATCGTTTCCGACACACGGACAAAGGCTTCGCCGGTGCGGTCCGCATCCTTTTTCGTCAGTTTTCCGTAGAAACGGCCCATCGCATACGCATATTTTCTGTCATGGGGTTCGTGGATGTCCTTAGCGGTGCGGAAGATGGTCTTACGCAGCAGAAGAACAACCAGATCCGTGAGGTCAAAGCAGGCGCGGAGCAGCACCGTCAGCAGGAATGTACCCGCTTTTATGACGGCATCCGGTACGCGGTCAAAGAGGGAGCAGAGTGCGCCGAGCACCCGCAGAATCCCACGGAATACCGGCTTATACACATTTTCTTCCAGAGAGAAGACACCCTCCAACGGGTTGTAATGGACGCGTCTGCCGTCCTCCTGCTTCATCAGCAGGCGGCGAATGACCAGCAGATATACGGCAATGCCGATCCCGAGAGAAATCAGCACGCCCTTCAGATTGACGAACGCGAAATAGTGCACTGCATGGTGGAAATCATGCCCGTGGACGAAGGGGATCATCACACCGCTGAGTTTTTCTGCCAGACGATGCGGCAGCACACCCAGCACGGGCAGCGCCACAACCGAGAGAATCAGAGCGGCGGCGGAGAGCGGGCACAGCTTTCCGTGGGCCACCGGCGTGTCTTTGGTTGGTTTTTCCACAAAGATGGTGATGAAGAGCTTCAGCATATACGCTGCGGTCAGACCGCCGGACAGCAGGAACAGCCATTCCACCGCAGTGATCAGGAAACCGGCGTGGTGGGCATATTCCACGATGCTTTCATGCACCAGCGTCTTAGAGAGATAACCGCACAGGCCGGGAATACCTGCCAGACTGCAGGCGCCTAGGAAGAAGGGGATCGCGATCACAGGCTTGTTCCGCCCGTAGCCGCGCAGTTTGTTGAGGTCCAGTGTGTGCGCACCGGCATAAATGGCACCGGCACCGAGGAACAGGACCAGCTTGACCAGCGAATGGTTGAGCATATACAGCACCGTGCCGTTTGCGGCCAGAGCGTTTTCTTCGCCCAAAAGGGTGATCATGGACACGCCCACGGTGATGAAACCGATCTGGGAGAGGGAGGAACACGCCAAAGTACGCTTCAGATTGACCGAGAACACGGCGATCACCGCACCGAGCAGCATGGTGATGGAACCCAGTGTGAGCAGCGTGTAGCCCCAGATGTGATCTTCCGGAAGAATGTGGGCGGTGATGATCAGCATACCGAACACGCCGGTTTTGGTCAGCACGCCGGAGAGCAGTGCGCTGGCCGGGGCTGGGGCCACCGGATGTGCCTTGGGCAGCCAGATGTGCAGCGGGAACAAGCCGGCCTTGGCGCCAAAGCCCACCAGCATACAGAATGCAGCGATGTACAGCTTTGTGGACTTACCGGCCGTGTGCAGGGTGGCGGAAAGCTCTGCAATAATCAAAGTACCGGTAATGCTGTGCAGGAGGAACAGGCCCATCAGAAGGACCATACCGCCCAGCACGGCAATGACGAGATATGTCTTGCCGGCGCGCATGGCGTCCGCATCCTGCTCCTGCACCACCCAGGTGTAGGAGGCAAAGGACATGATCTCAAAGAAGACGAAGGTGGTGGTCAGATCGGCCGAGAGGAACACGCCCATCGTCGCGCCCAATGTGAGGAGGAAGAAGGCGTAGTAACGGCCAAGGTTGTGATGCCCCTTAAAGTAATGCGGGGAGAGCAGCGCCGCGCAGAACCACATGAAGGCGGCAACTACGGCGTAGACTGCCTGAAAACCGCTGCGGACAAACGTGAAAGACAGTACGGTTCCGGCTGTACCGTCGGGCTTGCCGCAGGCGAGAGCAACGGCAGCTGTGAGCACGGACAGGGTGATCAAAAGGGAGAAGCCGTCGCGCACCGCGATGCCCTTTTTGCCCGTGAAGAAGGCGGGTACGGAAGCGATCAGCGGGAGGAATACACAAATCATTACCAAAACGGTCATAACATCAGCACCTCCCGGAAAAGTTCAATCGGAAATTTGGCGAACAGGCCGAAGACGATGCACAGCACCGCACAGACGCCCATCGGGATCAGCATCCGCCAGTTGGCTTCCTTCACCTTTGTAAGGTCGTTTGGCACGTCCTTACGGGGGAAGAAGGCGAGGATAACGGGGGACAGCATATAGCAGGCAGTGAGGAACGCGGAGACCAGCAGGACCGCAGTGCCCGCAACGGCCAGACCGCTGCCGGATTCGATCGCGGCGGTGGCGATATACCACTTGCTGAAGAAACCGCAGAACGGCGGGATGCCGGTCAGTGCCAAAGCGGAGATCGTGAAGAATGTGAAAGTCCAGGGCATTTTGCGGCCGAGTCCTTCCAGCTGCGGGACATATTCACGGTCACTGTAATGCAGCACGGAACCGGCGGCAAAGAAGGCGCAGATCTTGATCACGGAGTGGAATACCAGATGACAGAAAGCAGCCAGCAATCCGGCCGGGGTCATCAGTGTGACCGCAAAAGCAATGTAGGACAGATTCGAGACCGTGGAATAGGCCAGACGGCGCTTGAAATGCTTCTGGCGCAGGGCGTTGACCGATCCGTAAAGGATGGTGAACGCGGCAACAGCCATCACGGCGTACTGTACCCAGCGGCCGGAGAGAAATTCCGTGCCGTAGGTGTAATAGGTGAGACGGATCAGGGCGAACGCACCGGCCTTGACCACAGCCACGGCGTGCAGCAGTGCCGTTACCGGTGTGGGAGCGACCGAGGCACTCGGCAGTCAGCCGAGCAGCGGGAAAAGAGCCGCTTTGACGCCGAAGCCCATAAAGGCGCAGACATAGAGAATGTCGGCCAAAATGGTTTGATCGGCAGCGCTCAGGTGTCCGCCCAAAACAAAAGTACCGGCATCGTTGAGGATCAGAAAGACCACAGCGGCAAAGGCAAATGCGGCACCGCCGATGGAATAGCTCATGTATTTGCGGGCGGCACGGTTGTGTGTTTTCTTCATGCCGTGCATGACCAGCGGGATGGTGGTGAGCGTCAGCATTTCATAGAACAGGTACATGGTCAGGATGTTGTCTGCCATGGCGATGCCCATGGTGGTGCCGAAAGAGGCGATGAAGAAGCAGTAGAACATGGGATGATGCTCTTCGTGCTTCATATAGTCAAAGGCATACAGCGCGGTCAGCGGCCACAGTGTGGCGGACAGGCAGGCAAACAGCCGTCCGGCGCCGTCCAGACGCAGGGAGAAGGAGAGTTCGTTCGTGAACGGAATCAGGGTCAGCGTTTCTTCCGGGACGCGGCACGCGGCGATCCACACGACGGCCGCGTTGATCAGCAGGGACACCATGACGAACAGATTGCGCTGCCGTTGATTTCGAAACGGCAGGAAATAGGACACCGTGCCCAGCAGAACCGGAAGAAAAACCGGGATCAGCAGGAGATATGTACGCATGGCCGCTTACCTCGCAAACATAGAGGACGCGATGCCGGAAAGCAGACCGCCGGTCTGTGCGGCCATCACGCCGCCTACCAGAGCCAGCAGCGCCAGCACAGCCAGCACGCAGACCATGGCCGCGGGCTCCTTGACGGCAGCGGCGTCACCAGAAACATCCTTTCTGAAGAACGCGTGAATGGTGATCTGCAGCAGATACCCGGCTGTGAGCAGCGCGGACAGCAGCAGGATGACAGGTGCGATCCAGGAAAGTGCGCCGATACCGGCTGTTTCCAGTGAAGCGGTAGCCAGA
>JAFQWC010000017.1 GCA_017407665.1 Clostridia bacterium
CAGCGAGGAATGGCTCAAGATCTTCAGCGAAGCCGACGAGCTCGGCATCAGCTTTATCCTGCTCGCAGGCGGCGAACCCATGCTGCGGCGGGACATCATCGAGGCGGCGGGCAAGCGCTCCAACATCCTGTTCCCGATCTTCACCAACGGCACCTTCATGGACGAGCGGTATTTTGACCTGTTCGACCGCTGCCGCAACCTCGTCCCGATCATGAGCATCGAGGGCGAGCAGGCCGTGACCGATGCGCGCCGCGGCAAGGGAATCTACGACCGCCTGGTGCAGAACATGGACGAGCTGCACCGCCGCGGTCTGATCTACGGCGCGTCCGTCACCGTGACGACCGAGAACATCCGGGAGGTCACCTCCGAATCGTTCCTGCAGACCCTGTCCGACCGCGGCTGCAAGGTGGTCATCTTCGTGGAGTTTGTGCCGGTCACCGAGGATAGCCAAGAGCTTGCCCCCGGCGATGCCGAGCGAGACTATCTGCAGGCGGAGCTGACGCGGCTGCGGGAACAGCGCCCGGAGATGGTCTATCTGTCCTTCCCCGGCGATGAAAAGAGCTCCGGCGGCTGTGTCGCGGCAGGCCGCGGCTTTTTCCACATCAATTCCCACGGCGGCGCGGAGCCCTGTCCCTTCTCCCCGTATTCGGACGTGAACGTCAGAAATACGTCTCTCAGAGACGCTCTGAATTCCAAGCTGTTTGTGACCCTGCGCGAAAACGGACACCTGCTGGAGGATCACGCGGGGGGCTGCGTGCTGTACGAAAAGCGGGATCTGGTGGAGCGCATTTTGGCGGGAGAATCCGTCGGGTAAACCTGCCGTTCTGTTGTGACCGCGCTGTTTTGAGGAGCATATGAAACCATCCAATACAGCTAAATATCTGTCTGTCTTGCTGAAGCTGATCGTCATCCTCTCCGCAGCGGTCGGCATCTATCGCACCGCAACGGCCGGGCGCGGCTCGTTTATGGGCGGCAGCCGGGTCTTTATGTTCTTCACCATTCAATCGAATATCGCCATCGCGCTGATCTGCGCAGTCGGCCTGTGGCTGCTTTTTAGGCATACACCGCCGAAGACGATTTGGTACATTCTCCAATTCGTGGGGACCGTATCCATCACGCTGACGGGCGTCGTGTTCGCCTTCGTGCTTGCACCGACCCTCGGTTCCCATGCGTGGAATGTGCAGAACGTGTTGACCCACGTTGTCGTCCCGGTCGCGGCCGTTGCCGATTTCTTTGTGACCGGCGTTTACGGAACGCTGCAGAAGCGTCATATCCCCCTCGTCACGCTGCCGCCTCTTGCCTATGCCATCTATGCAGGCATCGGGTATCTGGCCGGATGGGAGTTTTTGAAAGGCGTTCGCTATCCCTATTTCTTCCTGAACTGGGGCAGTCCCGCCGGCGCATTCGGATTTACCCGTGGTCTTCCGTTCATGGGCACCATTTGGTGGATCCTCGCCATTTTGGTTTTTCTGCTGGGGATCGGGTACGGTTACCTGGCTATTTTTAATCTTTTGAGAAAGCGAATATATCGTCATCGTCCGGAAGCAAAACAGGGCTGAAAAGGACCGGACAGGCGAGAAAGCCTGCGGATCTGCGAATATAGCACAACTTTTCATGAGCTTCTTAGTGCAGAATAATAGAGGGCCGCTGCGAAATGATCTGAACCCAACAAGTTAGACACGAGATCGGAATTAAGCAGCATGAAGGGCTTGCTTTCTGTGAACAGCAGGAGGTAAGCCCTTTAGCTTTGCCTTGATCCTACGGTTATTGTAGTAATCAAGATACTCGATCAGCTCTTGTTTGAACTGTTC
>JAFQWC010000088.1 GCA_017407665.1 Clostridia bacterium
GAAACATCCTTTCTGAAGAACGCGTGAATGGTGATCTGCAGCAGATACCCGGCTGTGAGCAGCGCGGACAGCAGCAGGATGACAGGTGCGATCCAGGAAAGTGCGCCGATACCGGCTGTTTCCAGTGAAGCGGTAGCCAGATACCATTTGCTGAAGAAACCGCCCATCGGGGGGATACCGATGAGGGAGAGAGACAGCAGGGTAAAGCAGGTGAAAGTGAGGGGCATTTTCCGGCCGATTCCGTCGAGCTCGGCGACCTGTGTCTTGCCGTACAGGAAGATCACGGCACCGGCACAAAGGAACAAGCCAACCTTGACCACCGCATGGAACAGGATCTGCCACAGGGCGCCCTCGGCACCGGCTTCGGTGAAGAGGAACAGACCGGTCAGCACATAGGAGATCTGGCTGACGGTGGAATAGGCCAGACGCTTCTTGAAGATCTTTTCGCGATAAGCCATCATGGAGCCCATCAGCACGGTGAGAAGGGCCAGAATCAGCAGTGTGGTCTGTACCCATGTACCGGCCAGTTTGTCCGAACCCACGGTGAAATACACCGTGCGGATGATGGCCAGCACACCGGCCTTCGCGATGATACCGGAGAGCAGAGCACTGGCAGGGGCGGGCGCTACCGGGTGTGCGGTGGGCAGCCAGCCATGCAGCGGGAACAAACCGGCTTTTGCGCCAAAGCCGAGGCACAGCACAAATACGGCGGCCAGCAGAAGCGGCGTGGCTTCCGTTACGGTACCGCCGGCTGTAAACTGCAGCGTATCCGTCTGTGTGCTGATGGCGAAAATGCCGAACAGCGCCATAAAGGCACCGGCAACGGAATAGTACAGATACTTCTTGGCGGCGGCTACAGACTCCTTGGAGAGGGAGTGCAGCACGAGCGGCATGGAGAACAGGGTCACCATCTCATAGAAGACGTACATGGATACCAGGCTTTCGGCAAAAGCGGCGCCCAGCATGGCCCCCTCCGTCAGGAAGGAGAAGAGGAAAAAGCGTTCCTCGTTCTTCTCATGCTTCATGTATACGCCGGCATAGACGGTCACAAGCGCCCATGCGGTGACAATGACCGCGCAGAAAAACCGGGCCAGACTGTCGGAGGACAGTGCAAGAGACATGGAATCGGTGAAATAGTACCGGGCAGTGGTGCAGTCGCCGTACAGTACGGCACCCCATCCGCAGACGGTGACAACGCTCTGCAGCAGCACGGCGGCCGTGATCCGGGTCTTCCGGCTGCAGGTTTTTGTCAGCAGCATAAGCGGTCCGCTGACGACAGCGAGGACCAAGGAAACAATCATCCAATACATGATAGAATCTCCTTCTTAATGAACAGATGTAAAGATGTATATACCCTTTTCAAACAGAGAGATCAGGGGCTGAGCATACAGACCGACGGCGACGTTGATGATCGCCATGAGCAAAACAGCGATCGAGAAAGCGGACGCCATGCGGAAGGTGATCTTCCGGCGCTCCGTGGTCACCAGTGCGGGGCTGTAAACATTGACGAGTGTACGCAGGAAGTACACGACGTTCAGGATCGTACTGACCGCCAGTGCGGCAAGCATAACGTAAGTTTTCCAACCGTGACCAAAGGCAGATACCGAGAACAAAAGCTTCGGAACAAACCCGGCAAAGATGGGGATGCCCACCATGGACAGCGCGCCTGCGGCGTAGCCGATACCTGCAAACCGGTTCCAGTGTGCGGAAGAGCGCAGGGTATCGAAATCCTGCTTTCTGCCCACGGTATCGGACAGGCCCATAGCGGAGAGGAACAGCATCGACTTTGCCAGGCTGTGGGCTACGATCTGGAACAAAGCAGCCAGAAGCGCTGCATCGGTACCCAGCCCGAGGCCCATATAGATATAGCCGATCTGTGCGGCGGAGGAATAGGCCAGCATGAAGTTGAGGTTGTGGGCGTGGATGGCGGCGATGGAGCCGAAGATCATACCCACGATGCCGAAGATAAGCAAAACCGTGTGGATGCCGGATTCCATATAGATTTCCCGGCCGATCACACGGCCGATGAGTTTAATCAGGAGGAAAATGTAGCACTTGGAAATGACGCCGGAAAGAATACCGGAAGCCGCCGGTGTGGCGGTGGCGTAGGTGTCCCGCATCCACCAGTGGAAGGGGAACAGGCCGCTCTTGATGGTCAGACCGGACACGATGAGTCCCAGTGCGATCGTCAGCGGGTGGGTGTATTCGCCGGTAGCCCACAGTGTCTGGATGGTCGAGTACAGCTGCGGGAACAGCAGCTGGCCGGTAACGGAATACAGCAGCACGATGCCGATCAGCAGAAGGCTGGAACCGATCAGGCTGAATACCATGTAGCGCGTGGCCGCAACAAGGGGTCTTGTGGGGCGGCGGGCCATCAGCAGTGCACAGGAGGCGATCGTGCAGATCTCCACGAAAACGTAGGCGGTGAAGATATCGTTCGTGTAGCACAGGGCGGAAAGCGCCGCGTGGGTCAGGCAGACCATCACGCAGAAGAAGGTGTGGCGGGATTCCGGAACATCGCGCTTGATTCTGTAGGAGCCGCCGATCAGCGACAGCAGCATGATTACCTCAAACAGCAGGACAAAGAAGGGCTCGAGGATGCCCGCAGCGATTTCGTTGCCGATGGGGGAATCGTAGTGACCCATGCGGTAAACAAAATAGCCGGTTTCGGAGGTGAGGTTGTATGCCAGAACCGATGCAGACATGACCGCACCGGCAAACAGCAGCCCGTAGCACACGAAACGCGCCCGGTTATCCCGGAAGGCGAAGCAGATCACCGCGCAGAACAGGGAAAGCACAATGGTGAAAAACGGAAAATTCTCAATAAACTGCATCAATCTTCACCATCCTCCCGTGCGCACCGGGAATAGATCTCGTCGAGATTCAGGGTGCGGTATTTTTTGTACAGGCGAACGGTCAGCGCCAGCATCAGCGCGGAGAAGCTCACGGAAACCACGATGCCGGTCAGCACCAGGCCGGTCGGGATCGGGTTGATGTAGGCGTGCGGGTCCACGGCGCCGGTGGGCGGCACGATGGGGCTGAGCTTGCCCTCAATGTAGCCCATGGATGCAAGGAACAGATACACACCGGTGTCCATGATGTTCAGGCCAAGCACTTTTTTCATCATGTTGTGGGAGAACACCAGCATCGAAAAGCCGATGCCGAACAGGATCATGGCGGTGAGTTCTTCGTAATTCAGTGTGAAATTCAATCCAGACGCCCCCTTGTGAATACCATATAGAATGTATACATCGTGCAGCAGACCACCAGTCCGACTGCCAGATTCAGGGGCAGGATCAAACCGCCGGAGAGGAAATCACCGGGGGTGCCGGGCGTGATCACGGAGTGGACACCGTTGAACTCGTTGCCTGTAAAGAAAGAATAGCTCTTGGAGAGGCAGTAAAAAGAAAGGGACAGGATGGTCGTGATGCGAATGACGCGGGCGGAGATGATCTTTGCCGCCGGCCGGTGTCCGAACGCGAGGGAGTACAGAATCAGTCCGGTACCCAGAATCGCGCCGCCGGAAAAACCGCCGCCGGGGGAGAGATGGCCGTTGAAAAGCACATAAACGCCAAAGACCAGAATGATCGGAACGATGATCCGGGCTGCGCTTTTCACAATGGAGTCGTTGGCGAACGTGAAGGTGGATACCGTGTGGTTCAGTGCGCCTTCGTGATCCTGCAGAAGCAGCAGCACCGCACAAACGGCGGTAAACAGCACGAAGGATTCACCGAGCGTATCGAATGCACGGTAATCGAGGATCATACCGGCTACGGTGTTCACGGCACCGGTCTGATCGCGTCCCTGACCTACATAATGCTCGTATACGGCGTTTGCCGTGGGTGCCTGTTCATCCGCGAAACCGGGCAGGTATAAAACCGTACCGACCAGAGCGGCGCAGATGATGACGCAGAACACGACCGACAGAATGCGGTATGCGATCCGGGAGATCTTGATCTCCTCATCTTCCACTTTATGGACAACGGGGATCGCGGCGTGCGTTTCGGGCGGCTGTTCATCGTGTGTGCCGGCCGGAATGTTTTCGATGGGTTCCTCGGTCTTCTGGTCCAGATCCAGCTCACCGTTGTACCATTTACGGAAGGATTCGGTTTTATTATACTTCTTCATTTGTATTTACCTCTTCCGGATTCGGTGTGTTTTCTTCTTCGTCAAAGTCGCGGTCGATCAGGTGCAGCTTGCGCAGCGTCAGGAAAAGCAGGATGCCGTCCACGCCGGCGCCCACGGCCGCTTCCGTGATGGCCAGGTCCGGTGCGCGCAGCAGCAGCCACAGCAGGGCCATCGCCATACTGTAGGACGTGAAAATGATAATGGCGGTCATGACCCGCTTGGAAAGGGCGGTGGCAATAGCGCAGATGATCAGCGACAACAGGAGAATCAGACGGAAAATTTCTGTGATTTGATCCAGCATCATGCATCCTCCTTTTCATCATTGATGTGAATATCCAGATGCTCGCCCAGATGTTCATCGGTCAGATAGCGGGTGCGCACGAGAATATGGGATACGACCGGGCTCGTGCACCAAAGCATCACAAGCACCAGTACAAATTTGAAAGAGACCACGTTGATCCCGCTGGCCACCACGCAGCCGATCACGAACAGCATGAGCACCAGCGTGTCGCACATCGCGGCGGAATGCAGGCGGTTGAGGGAATAGGGCAGACGGAACGTGCCGAAGATGGCAATGAACAGCACAATCAGTCCGGCAGCAAAGAACGCTGCCACAAATCCGAAACGGATCCATTCCAGCATTATTTGTCGCCTCCTTTGTCGTTCTTAATAAACAGGTTTACGTAGATCTTGCTCAGCACGATCAGAGCCGCGCAGCTGATCAGTACATATACCAGCGCGATATCTGGGAGAAAGCTTTCTTCCAGCAGCAGGGTGAGAACAAAAATGGCGATCACCACGATGGTGGTGACCATATTGATGCCGACGAAACGGCCCGCAACGGTTTTACCGGTGATGGAGCGGAGAATAGCGGCAATGACAGCCAGTCCCAAAGCGATGCAAACCGTCAGGTAAAGATAAAAATAAGCTTGCTCAATCATAATTTTTCTCCATTTTCTCCAGCATTTTAACGAAAGAACTGCTCTCCAGACCCTCAGAGAACGAAGCGTCCACGCAATGGACGGTGAGGGAATCCTCGTTGATCTCGGCGGTGATCGTGCCGGGGGTCAGGGTGATGGAATTGGCCAGCAGGACCCGGGCAAACTGTGTGCGCAGCGGAACCTGAAACTGCACCATGACCGGATGCAGTTCGACTTTTCGGTTCAGGACCAGACGCATCATCTGCAGGTTCGCCACGAGGATCTCTTTAAGCAGCAGGCCGATGTAAGCCAAAAACCAGGGCGCTTTTTTGTACATACGCAGTTCTTCGCGGAAGGTGTAGCCGAACGCATACCGTGCAAAAATGCATACCAAAGCGGCAACAACAGCACCGGTCACGCAGATCTGCAGCATACCGCTGTCGGCTGTGAACCGGCCGCACAGCATGACCCACAGTGAAAAAAGGATAAGGAACACTTGTGAAAGACCTCCTTGCAGCATAGTGAACTATACTATTTTATATATAAAATTTATATATAAAACAAAATCATAAGAAGGCATACGGATACTTCGGGGCATCCATCAAACCTTCGTACAGATAATACTCCTGCAAAATTAGAAAGTCAACCGAAAAAATGACAGAAAAAGACACTGGCGAAAAGCACCAGTTTGAGCAGTATTTTCTGGTCAATCCGGATATATGGGCGGATTGACAGAATTCATTTACAGCAGTATAATAGGTAAGGCTTTATGTGTGTTCATATCAGTAAAGTGATTTTTTATGTCGGCGAGGATCCTCCGGTGGTGTGAAGCCGACACAAATTGAAGAAAGGTAGGTCAAAAAAATGGCTTTTTCTCTTCGCGGTATTCATGTGCCCCACAGAAAGAATACGGCCAAAATGTCCGCAGTGCGTATGCCGGCACCGCAATCGGTGACATTGCTCACGGTGATGCATATCGGCAGACCGGCAACACCCGTTGTTAAGGTCGGTACACATGTGGATGTCGGTACGCTTGTTGCCGAACAGAGCGGATTGATTTCCTCTCCGGTGTATGCCAGCGTATCCGGTACTGTAAAGAAAATCACGGAGGAGATCGTTTCCACCGGTGCCCGTGTGCCGGCGATCACGATCGAGTCCGACGGTGCGATGACCGTGGATGCATCCATTGCGCCCCCGGTCGTGAACAGCAAGGAAGACTTCATTGAAGCGCTCAAAAAGAGCGGCATTGTCGGTCTGGGCGGTGCGGGTTTCCCGACATACGTCAAGTTCATGACCGATAAGCCGGTGGATACTCTGGTCATCAACGGTGCCGAGTGCGAACCGTATATTACCAGCGATACCCGCACCATGATCGAAAAGGCAGACGAGATCCGTCTGGCGATCGAAACGGCGGACAAGTATATGAACTTTGCCAAGATCATCATCGGCATCGAGAAGAACAAGCCCGAGGCCATCGAAAAGATGCAGGAACTGGCAAAGTCCAACAATAAGATTCAGGTTGCGGTGCTGCCCTCCGTTTACCCGCAGGGCGGTGAAAAGGTGCTTGTGTACCACACCACCGGCAAGAAGATCAAGCTCGGTCAGCTGCCGGCCGATGTGGGCTGCATCGTGAGCAATATTTCCACACTGGCGGCCATCGGCGATTACCTCAAGACCGGTATGCCGCTGGTGGAACGCCTGGTTACCGTGGACGGCGGTGCCGTGAAGGAGCCGAAGAATGTTCTGGTTCCCGTGGGCACACCGGTTAAGGATGTATTCGAGTTCTGCGGCGGCTTTACCGTGGATCCGGAGAAGGTGCTGTACGGCGGCCCGATGATGGGCATCACCGTACCGGATCTGGATGTCCCGGTGCTCAAGCAGACCAACGCCCTTCTGGCCTTTACGGAAAAGGAAGCGAAGATGCCCAAGACAACAGCCTGCATCCACTGCGGTACCTGCGTGAACAGCTGCCCGTTCGGCATCAACGTGCTCGGGATTGCCAAGGGTCTGCAGATCGGCGATATGGATATGGTCGAGAAGGCCGGCGTAGAGACCTGCATGGAGTGCGGCTGCTGCGCATTCGGCTGCCCCGCAAACCGCCCGATCGTCCAGAACAATAAGCTGGCCAAGCTGGCTCTGCGCGATCATAAAGCAAAGGAGGCTAAAGCATAATGGAAAAACAGCTTCATATTTCCGTTTCTCCGCATATTCATGCGAACACATCCACCCGCAGCGTGATGCTGGATGTGATCCTCGCTCTGCTGCCGGCCGCCATTGCAGGCGTGATCCTGTTCGGCCTGCAGGCGCTGTTTGTGATCCTCACCTGCGTGATCACCGCCGTAGGCTGTGAGGCGCTGTTCAAATTCATTGTCAAGAAAGAGCAGACCATCGATGACCTGAGTGCCGTCGTGACCGGTCTTCTGCTGGCCCTCAACCTGCCGGCCAATATCCCGCTGTGGCAGGCAGCCGTCGGTTCCGCCTTCGCCATCGTGGTGGTCAAGTGCTTCTTCGGTGGTCTGGGCCGCAATATTGTGAACCCCGCCATCACCGGCCGTGTGT
The DNA here is from genome assembly GCA_017407665.1 of Clostridia bacterium. GTDB lineage: Bacteria > Bacillota > Clostridia > Oscillospirales > Acutalibacteraceae > Hominenteromicrobium. The sequence goes on from JAFQWC010000088.1 coordinate 7,608, forward strand.
TCATGCTCATTGCGTTCGGTTCCATGACAGCGGCTGTGTTCCCGAACGGTCTGGATTCCGCTTCCGGCGCTACACCGCTTTCCGATCTCGCAAACGGCCAGGCCGTAAGCCTGATGGACCTGTTCCTCGGCAAGTGCGGCGGCGCGCTGGGTGAGACCAGTGCACTGGCCCTGCTCATCGGCGGCATCTATCTGCTGGTCCGCCGCGTGATCAGCTGGCACATTCCGGTGTCCTTCATCAGCGTTACCTTCCTTCTGTCCCTTCTGATCGAGGGCGGCAATGTGGAGACCGCGCTGGCCTGGATCCTTTCCGGTGGCCTGTTCATCGGTGCATTCTTCATGGCCACCGATTATGTCACTTCCCCCACAACCGCCAAGGGCAAGCTCGTCTTCGGCGTTCTGGCCGGTGTGATCACGGTGCTGATCCGTTTCTGGGGCGGTTATCCGGAGGGCGTTTCCTTCGCCATCCTTCTGATGAACATAGTCAATCCGTACATCGATTCTCTGTGTGTACGCAAGGTGTTTGGAGGGGATAAGAAATGAAAAAGTATCTGAAGAGTGTTCTCTCCCTGACCATCATCTGCGCGGTTGTAGCCGGTCTGTTGGCCGGTGTCAATTCCGTTACCGCGCCGCTGATCGAAAAGAATCAGGCTGCTGCAGCCAATGACGCCCTCCTGGTTGTTATGCCGGACGGCAGTGATTTCCAGCCTGTTGACCTGACAGCTTATGAGCTGCCGGAGACCGTTACCGAAGCGTACAGCGAAGCCGGCGGCGGCCATGTATTTAAGCTGACCACCTCCGGTTACGGCTCGAACATGGTCATCATGTGCGGCGTGGATGCTTCCGGCGTTGTGACCGGTGCGGTGTGTCTGTCCAGCAATGAGACCCTGAGTCAGGAAAAAACCTACGGCGAGACCCTGAAGGGGGCTGCAGCCGATACCATTGAATCCGTGGCCACCGTTTCCGGTGCGACCATGACCACCGGCAGTTACCGCGATGCGGTCAAGGATGCCCTCAACTCCGCCATCATTCTCGGCGGCGGCAGTGTGGATATCCGCAGCGAGGAGCAGATCCTGGCCGATAACCTGCTGGCAGCCCTGCCCGCAGGCGATACCTTCACCGAGATGTTCATTCACGAGGCGCTGACCGATGTCTCCGCAGTCTATACCGCGGACAACGGCGCAGGTTCCGTATATGTGACCGGTGAGGGCGAAGAAGCCCTGTTTGTCGGCGTGGGTGCTGACGGCAAGGTCGTATCCGATGTTCCGGCTGACGTGAAGGCCAACATCGAGGCACAGGCAGCCGTTCTGACCGCTTCCACACTCACTGAGGCAGATATCTCCGGTATCGAACTGCCGAAGGGCGTTGAGAAGGTTTACAAGACCTCCGGCGGCAACTACGTTGTGGAAGTGAAGGGCAACGGCTTCGGCATCAACGGCGACGAATACTACAATCCGTCCGGCGAGCCGATCGAGATCAAGGTTGCACTGACCGCCGACGGCACGATCATCAACTGTCTGACCGTGTACCAGAGCGAGACCGAAGGCATCGGTTCCGCTTGTGCGGACAAGGCGTTCTACGGCCAGTTCAACGGCAGAGATGAGTCCAATTACAAGGACATCGATGCCATCAGCGGCGCAACGCTGACGACAAACGGCTACAAGACCGCGGTCGGCAAGGCCATTGAGGTCGTAAAATTGATGGAAGGAGTGGCATAATCAATGAAAAATGAAAATAACCTGTCAGTTCTTCTGAAGGGTATCCTGCGTGAAAACCCGGTATTTGTTCTGATCCTCGGCACTTGCCCCACACTGGCGACCACCACCACCGTGACCGGTGCGCTCGGTATGGGTCTGGCCACTCTGGCGGTTCTGGTCTGCTCTAATATCGCCATTTCCGCACTGCGTAAGTTTATCCCGGATACCGTGCGTATCCCCTGCTACATCGTGCTCATCGCCGGCTTTGTTACCGTGGTACAGATGCTGATTCAGGCATTCATCCCCGATCTGTACGAGGTGCTCGGCGTCTATCTGGCACTCATCACCGTAAACTGCATCATTCTGGGCCGTGCGGAGATGTTCGCCAGCAAGAATACCGTTGCCGCATCCGCACTGGACGGCATCGGCATGGGTCTTGGCTTTACACTGGCCCTGCTCTCCATGGCTGTGGTTCGTGAAGTTCTGGGTGCGGGCACCTTCGCCGGCATCGAGATCCCGTTCCTCATCAGCCACAAGATCGAACTGCTGGCCAGGGCACCGGGCGGTCTGATGGTATACGGCATCCTGATTGCCGTTGTCAACAAGATCACCAAGGGCAAGGTCATCAAGAAGAAGGAATTCTCCTGCGCCGGCTGCCCCGCCGCTGCCGAGTGTTCCGGTCACTGCACAGAAGCTGCAAAGGAGGAGAAGTAAGTTGGATTTTAAGGTACTCGTCGTCATTCTGATGTCCTCTGTCCTGGTTGACAACTATGTTCTCAGCCGCTTTCTGGGCATCTGCCCCTTCCTGGGCGTTTCCAAAAAGGTGGATCAGTCCGTGGGCATGGGTCTGTCGGTTATCTTTGTTATGCTGATGGCCACAGCCGCCACATGGCCGATCCAGACCTACATTCTCGATAATCTGGGCCTTGGCTATACTCAGACCATCGTGTTCATCCTCGTGATCGCTGCTCTTGTGCAGTTCATCGAGATCTTCCTCAAGAAGTTCATCCCGGCGCTCCATCAGAGCCTCGGTGTGTATCTGCCGCTCATCACCACAAACTGCGCGGTGCTGGGCGTCACCATCAACAACATCACGGACGGCTACGGCTTTGTGGAGTCCATGGTCAGCTCTTTGGGCTGCGGTCTGGGCTTCCTGCTGGCTATGGTGCTGTTCTCCGGTATGCGCTCCCGCATCGATGAGAGCGATGTTCCGGAGAGCTTCAAGGGTCTGCCGGTTACACTGGTAGCGGCATCCTTCATCTCCATGGCGTTCTTTGGCTTTGCCGGCATCGTGGAAAATTTACTGGGTTAATGAAAGGGAGGATATAAAATGCTGAATATTTTGTATGCTCTTCTGATTGTGGCAGCGATTGGCCTGGTGGCCGGTGTGCTGCTGGCCGTGGCCTCTCATTTCTTCGCTGTTCCGGAGAATAAAAAGGCCAAGGCTGTACGCGAATGCCTGCCCGGCGCCAACTGCGGTGCCTGCGGTTTTGCCGGCTGCGATGCCTATGCCGCAGCCGTAGCGGAAGGCAAAGCACAGCCGAATCTGTGCATTCCCGGCGGTCCGGATGTAGCGGCACAGCTCTCCGATGTGCTGGGCGTGGAGGTTTCCGTGGATAAGCCCCGCGTGGCGTATGTCAACTGCAGCGGCGACTGCGATGCTGTAGGCTGTACCGTTAAGTACGACGGCATCAAGAGCTGCAAGGCAGCGAATATGCTGTACGGCGGTCCGGAGCTGTGCAAGTACGGCTGTGTGGGCTGCGGTGACTGCGTAGCCAGCTGCCCGGTCGGTGCCATTGAAGTTGTGAAAGAGCTTGCGCGTGTCAATCCGCTCAAGTGCATTGCCTGCGGCGCCTGCGTCAAGTCCTGCCCGAAGGGAATCATTTCCCTCGTGGAAGAGGATGTGGCCGTGACCGTTGCCTGCAGCAATAAGGAGAAGGGCGCTGTGGCCCGTAAGCACTGCATGAACGCCTGCCTCGGCTGCAAGAAGTGCGAAAGAGTCTGCCCCGAAGGTGCTGTCAAGGTTGTCGATAATCTGGCGGTCATCGATTATTCTAAGTGCAGCCACTGCCGTAAGTGTGCCGAAGCTTGTCCGACCGGCCGTATCAAGGTCGTGGATATGCGCAAGGGTATGATATGATCCGAAAGCAGAGTGTGAACACCGCTGCGGATCCAAAACGAAAAACGCGAAATGACATCATTCTTGCCGCCGCTCTCCTTTTGGCAGCGGCGGCAGGCCTTTTGTTCTGGCATTTCAGCCGGACGGAAGGGGCCGCTGTGGCTGTGAACATCAATGGTGTACAGACGGCAGTGTATTCCCTGAGCGAAGACCGTGAAGTGGTGATCACCACCGGCGAAAATCAGGAACACCGGAATGTACTTGTCATTCGCGATCATCAGGCTTCCATTCGGGAGGCGGATTGCCCGGACAGCATCTGTGTGAAGACCCGGGCGGCGTCCCGCGTGGGGGAGACCATCGTTTGCCTGCCGCATAAGCTGGTGGTGGAGATTCTGGCTGCGGATACGGATTCCGGCCTGGACATGACCGTATAATCCATACCGTACGGAGTATGCTATGAAAAACAAAAAGATTTCCCGCGTTGCTGAGCTGGGGTTGTTTACCACGGTGGCGCTGATTCTTTCCTACGTGGAGTCCCTTCTGCCGCCGATCTGGGCAGCGGTCCCGGGCATTAAAATCGGTTTGCCGAATATCGTCATTATCCTGATCCTGTACAAGGCCGGATTCAAAGCGGCTGCGGCGGTTTCGTTTGTCCGTGTGGCGATCGTCTCTCTGCTGTTTGGCAGCATTATGACCTTTGCCTACAGCATGGCCGGCGCGGTCCTGAGCCTGACGCTGATGGCCCTGTGCAAACGCTCCAACGTGTTTTCCACGGTGGGCGTCAGCATTGTGGGCGGCGTCACGCACAATCTGGGACAGATCCTCGTGGCGATCGCGCTGTTCGACACCATACAGTTGGGATACTATATGATTATTCTTGCATTTACCGGTACGGTAGCGGGTGTGTTCATTGGCTTGGCCGGTACGATTCTGCTGCGGCGTCTGGAAAAAATGAAGATTTGACATAACCCCCATTCAGGACAAAAAATCGCCTGAAATGGGGGATTTTTCTGTGATTTCTTATAAAGGAAATTTATTGTTAATCTGTTGACAGGATGGTGCTTTTGTGCTATTCTGTGTTGGGTCAAAAATGGACGCCGCAAAAGCGGTGTTTATAACCAATAAATAAAATATAAACAAGGGAGAAATCAAAATGAAAAGAGTACTTTGCGTTGTTCTGGCAGTTCTGATGCTCTGCTCCGTCTGCCTGATGACCGGCTGCGAAGCCAAGACTGTGAAGCTCGGTATGGGTGTTATCGCAACTTACGGTTCTCAGTCCGATGCTGACGGCGAAACCAACGGTTCCGGCGAATTCCTCGTTACAGCAGCTGCTGTTCTGCTGGACGACAGCGGCAAGATCGTAAAGGTCGATCTGGATACCGCTCAGGTCAAGATGGGATGGACTGCTGAGGGTACAGGCGTTGTTGCTACTGACCTCAGAACCAAGTATGAGCTCGGCAATGATTACAATATGGCCGCTTACGGCAAGAAGAATGACGGCAGCGAAGGCCAGCCGAAGGAATGGTTCGAGCAGGTCGATGCATTCGTAGCTACCGTTACCGGCAAGACCCTGGACGAAGCCAAGGCTCTGATGGCTGCTGACGGCTACACCACCGGCGACCTGGCAACTGCAGGCTGCACCATCAACGTTTACGAGTTCATGGCTGCTCTGGAGAAGGCTGTAAACAATGCTGAGGCTTCCAAGGCTACTGCAAAGGACGTTCTGAACGTTGGTATGTATGTACATGCTTCCGCTAAGGACGCTACCGAAGAGGCTGAGGGTTCTGCATCTGTCGACGTTTACATGGTTGCTGCTGCCAAGAACGAGAAGGGCGAAGTTACCGCTGCTAAGACCGACTGCGCACAGGGCAAGATGACCTTCGATGCTGCCGGCGTTTCCACACTGGCTGCTACCGAAGTTCAGACCAAGCTGGAGCTCGGCGACAACTACAACATGGCTGCATACGGCAAGAAGCACGACGGTTCTGACGGCGCTGTCAAGGAGTGGTACGAGCAGGCAGCTGCATTTGACGCTGCTCTGATTGGCAAGACTGCAGACGGCTTTGCTGCTCTGGCTGGCGCTGACGGCTACGGCACCGGCGATCTGGCAACTGCAGGCTGCACCATCGACCTCACCGAGATGCTCGAGGCTGCTGCTAAGGCTGTTAAGTAATTGAATCTCAAGAAATCCGGGGGTGCCGTAACGGGCATCCCCGATTTTATCCTGTTTTCACGGAGTTAACTGCTTATGAAAAAAGTACTGGCCGTGTGCCTTGCCCTGTGCCTGCTGCTGACAACACTGACCGGCTGTCAGGCAAAGAAAACAAAATACACCGCCTATTTTTTTGAGTATTTCGATACGGTTTCCACGATCATCGGGTATGCCGAAAGTCAGGAAGAATTTGACACCGTGTGCGATGAGATCGAGACGCTGCTGCAGGAGTATCACCGGCTGTACACCATCTACAACCGGTACGAGGGCCTGAACAATCTGGCCACGATCAATGCCGTGTCCGACGGCGCGCATGACGTTGTGCCGGTGGATCGGAAGATCATCGATCTGCTTCTCTTTGCCAAAGAGATGTATGAAACCACGGACGGCATGGTGAACGTTGCGATGGGCAGTGTGCTGAAGCTCTGGCACGTGTACCGCAATGCGGGCATCGACGACCCGGAAAACGCAGAACTGCCGCCGATGGAAAAGCTGACGGAAGCCGCACAGCACATGGATTTTGATCAGGTGGTCATCGACACCGAGAACAACACGGTGTTCCTGAAAGACCCCAAAATGTCGCTGGACGTGGGTGCCATCGCCAAGGGTTATGCTGTGGAACGGGTGGCACAGACGCTGGAAGAAAAAGGCATCACGGGGTATCTTCTGAATGTGGGCGGCAATGTACGCACGGTCGGTATGGCGGGGGAAAAGCCGTGGAATGTCGGCATTGAGAATCCGGACAAGAGCGATGAAGACACACCGCATATCGAGTTTCTGCATCTGTCCGGCGAGTCCCTGGTCACCAGCGGTTCGTATCAGCGGTATTACTACGTGGACGGCGTAAAGTATCACCATATCATTGACCCGGCGACCCTGATGCCGGCTACCCGGTATCAATCGGTGTCGGTGCTGACGAAGAACTCCGGGCAGGGCGATGCGTTTTCCACCGCGCTGTTCCTCATGGAGTATGAGGATGGTCTGGCACTGGTGGAAGCCACGGAGAACGTGGAAGCCATGTGGGTCATGCCGGACGGCGAACAACGTTATTCCTCCGGTTTCAAAGCATATACCTACGTGCCGGAACAATAAAATCAACACAAAAAAACATCGGGAACAGATCCGCAAAGATCCGTTCCCGATTTCTGTATTTTAGCTTGTTCTGTCCTATAAGAACCCCTCTGTACCTACATCGGTCAGAATGGCACGCAATTCGGGGTAGGGCATGGAATACCGCTGGCTCAGATAGCGCAGGGATGCTCCAATTTCCCCATGCGGGCCGCCATACTGCGAGACGATTAGCTTGGCCAGCGCCGGATTCGGATTTTTGATCTTCACCGGGTACTGCAGTTTTTTCTCATAGATCCACATTACTCATTCGCCTCCGCTTCCCAGGGCCACGGGTCGCTGATCCATGCCCAGCGGCTGGTGTCGCGGGAGGTCTCGTTCAGCGGGCCGTATTTGTCCTCATACTCCGCGTGGAGTTTTTTGGCAAGCTCCCGGTATTCTGCCAGCTTTTTGGCAGCCTCCGGGCAATGGGGGTGGGCATCGAGGTACAGGTGCAGCTCCCATGCAGCAAACTGTACCGCGGAAATTCTGCGGCGCAGTCGGGATTGTTCGGTCATCTCGGCTCACCCCGCCTTCCGTAAAACGGTTTGTCCAGCACGGGGAAGAGCGTGCCTGCGTCCAGTGCACGTTCCGGCTCAAAGGTCTGTCCCCACTGCTGGAAGGGTACATAGGCCATGGCCGGTACCGGGTCTTCCGGCAGGGGTGCCCGCCCGCCGCGCAGCGGACAGGTCTGTCCCATCAGGATTTCAGCCATCATAAACCACGTTCCTTTCTTTGGTTTGGCTTCATCCTATTTTATGCAAAACTTGTCCCCGGGGTTCCGCTAGTCTTTGGAGCCGTCCTTTTTCTGCAGAACATGCTGCGCGCCCAAAACGAGGATCATACCCGCTGCGGCGGATACCAGAACCAACGCGGCAGTGCGGAAGGGGTCGTCCGCCGACTGATCCTTCTGCGTGGAAACGTGAATAACGGTTTCGGATGCCGTTTCCGATACGGACGGGGCAGTGCCTGTGTTTGTCTGCACATTGGATTCGGTTTCCGTAGGATCCGTTTCCGGTTCGGAAGGTGCCGGAGAGGACCCGGACGGTGTGGTTTGCTGTGCTGTGGCGGATCCCTTTTTCAGGCGTGTTACGTGTACGGTGTAAATGGCCTTGGTTTTGTTGTCCGAAGCCGTAACGGTGAAAAAGAAATCCGTCGTGCTGCCGCCGGCGCCGAGATTCTTGCGGTTGACACGCACCGCGGCATCGTCGCACGGGATGGCATCCCACTCCAGAGATTGATAAGTAAACGGAACCTCCAGTGTGTATTCGTAAATATTCGGATCAAATGCGGGTTTTAACTCGCCGACGGGCGGGGTCAGTGCGACCAGTGTGCAATCGGCGGAAGGCAGTTCGGTGTCCGTGCTTTCTTCCTTTTTAAGTCTTGTCACGTGTACGGTGTAGATGGATTTCGTTTTGCCGTCCGCAGCGGTTACCGTGAACTTAAAGTCCGTCGTACTGCCGCCGGCACCGAGATTCTTGCGGTTGACGCGCACCGTGGCATCATCGGCGGGAATCACATCCCACTCGAGAGACTGATAGGCGAACGGAACTTCCAACGTGTATTCGTAAATATTCGGATCAAATGCGGGTTTTAACTCGCCGACGGGCGGGGTCAGAACGAGGAGGGTGCAATCCGTGGACGGCGCGGAAGCTTCCGGGTCCTCCTCTTTGGGGAGTCTCGTCACGTGCACCGTGTAGACGGCTTTCGTTTTGCCGTCCGCGGCGGTGACCGTAAAGATGAAGTCCACCGTCGTGCCGCCGGCACCGAGATTCTTTCGGTTCACGCGCACAGTGGCGTCGTCGGCGGGAATGGCGTCCCATTCGAGGGACTGATACGAGAACGGAACATCAAGGGTGTATTCGTAGATGTCCGGGTCAAATGCGGGGATTAACGCACCGACGGGCGGAGTCAGGGACATCAATCGGCAGTCGGCGGAAGTATCGGGCACAAAGGTCAGATCGACGCGGTGCGTTTCAGGCGCGTCCAACAGCAGGTTAGCATCGGCATCCGCGGCATCGGTGACGGAGAGCAGAACGGAGGTGTCGGCTGCTGCGGTTTCCGGATTTGTGCGGAAGGTCAGGATGATCTCCGCATCCTCCGACATGATGCCGGCATCGGACGCATAGACTATGGTGATCCGTCCTTCTTCCTCGGTGATCAGATGGTGGTCTTCCTTCGGGATATTGGTAAAAGCAGCGGAGGCTGCCGTGATCTCCTCGCCGAATTCCGCCGTGAGAACAAAGGCGGACAGCGTTCGGTGCTGCGGCTTTACCGCGACGGAAACCGATTCTCCCGGATGAAGGGATACACTTTCCGGCGCAACCTTGAACAAAGGCTCCGTTTGGCTGACAGCCAAAACCGGGCTGCCCGCACCCCAAAAGACGAACAGAAACAAAGCCAGCAGCAGAAAACAGGCTTTTTTAGGCATGGGACGGGTTCTCCGCGGACAGCAATTCGGGCGGGTCGAGCAGGTCATTATACGTGACCTGCAGCACGGTGGCCAATGCGCGCAGCTCCATATCGCTGACGTACCGCTTGTTGGTCTCAATGCGCGTGATCACGTTTTTGTCCATATCCATACCGATCAGCTGCAGTTTTCCGGCCAAAGCCCGCTGGGATAAACCGCGTTTCCGGCGCAGTTCGATCAGTTTGTTGGAAATCAGATTTTTTCTGCCGTCATGCAGGGAAGGTCTGGTCATAATACATCCTCTCACTTGTCTCAGTTTCAAAACCTATTTTCCAAATTCTACCAAAGCGAAACAAGACGCTGGTTGTAAAAGTGATACAAACCGCGTGTAGACGATTATTTTGTCGGCTTTTGTCATTTTTGGTCGAATTTTTCGGCAGCCGATATCGGTATGCGGCGATCTCTGCACACATATTTATAGAGAAAAGGAGGTTGCTGCGATGAAGAAAAAAGAGATATACGGGTATTTGATCAGTATTTTTGCGGCGGAACTGGTGGGCTTGTTGGCGTGGCTGTTTTCCGGCAGCCGGGCAGATTTTTATGAGACCCTGGTGCAGCCGCCTCTCGCGCCGCCCGGGTGGGTGTTTCCGGTGGTTTGGACGATTTTATACGCGCTGATGGGTGCGGCTTCCTATCGGATCTGGCGCAGCGAAGCGGATGGGCGCGTCGGCGCGCTGGTGCTTTACATGCTGCAGCTTGGGGTTAATTTCCTGTGGCCGATCGTGTTTTTCCGTTTCGAAAGGATCGGCGCGGCAATGGCGATCCTGATCCTGCTGTGCGTCCTGCTGGTTTTGACCATCCTGCAGTTCCGGAAAGTGGATCGTCTCGCAGCCATTCTCATGCTGCCGTATCTCGTGTGGTCCCTGTTTGCGCTGTATTTGAATATCGGGGTCTACTTCCTCAATACATAGAAAAAAGGACGCACGGTTGTGCGTCCTCAGTTTCATACAGACTTATTCGCCCAGCTCTTTCAGGATCATGGCGGCGGCCTGTTCAGCGCAGCGGCGGTAGCCCTCCTCGGTAAGGTGCAGCATATCCGCGCATTTGTAGTAGTTTTTATCTTCCTTGCAGAGCGCATAAAGGTCGTTGACCGGCACGCCTTCTTCCGCCATGACTTTGCCGGCGGCTTCGTTGTAGGCGCGCACCCAGGCATCGTTATAGGTGATCCCCGCGCCGGTGCCGGTGTTGTCTTCGGCGGAACCGGCATCCAGAATCGGCGTGGTGGTGGCAAAAATGACCTTTGCGCCGTTCTTGCGGATCTCTTTGACGATGCGGCGCAGCAGATAGCTGTACTCCTCGATGGGATACAGAGCAGTTTCCATGGGCGCTTCCACGTTCATGTCCCAGTAACCGTTGTTCCAGTGCACGATGTCGAACGGCCCGTGGTGGTGGAAAAGCTGATTCATCTGCCAAAGCGTATAGGCTGCGAAACGACCGTTGTCCTCCGCGTCATAAATGACCTCGCATTTGCCGTCCAGGATCTCTTTTACATAATCGTCATAACCCATGCGGATGGAGTCGCCGAGAAGCAGGACTTTTTTCATGAAGAATCTTCCTTTCTGTAGTGAATATGTTTTATATGTATCCATGAATGAAATTACTTTAATCCGATGGCCTGCAGAACCTCCGATGTGGTGCACTTCGGAAGACAAAATCGCAGTGCCGATATTGGAAAAGGCAATTTAGCCGTGCCGGTGAGCCGAATCAGCTTTTGATTGATCAGAAGTCGTTCCCGATTGCGGCAAATGGATTCCCGCATGGAGGGCTTTTGGATTTCTTCCGTGCGCAGGAGAATTTCTTCGAGCGTGCCAAACTGCCGAAGCAAAGCCGCTGCGGTTTTCGGCCCCACTTTTTCTGCGCCGCGGATATGGTCGGACGAATCGCCGGTCAGGGATTTGAAATCTGCATACTGCGCCGCTGTAATCCCGAATTTTTCGAGGACATAGTCCGGCGTGCAGAGCACCGTTCTTTCTCCGCGGTAACGCAGCACGGAAACACGCTCCGTGATCAGCTGGAACAAATCACTGTCCTGAGAACAGAGGATAATGTCCATCTGGCTGCCGCAGGTTTTTGCATAGGCCGCCAGAACATCATCCGCTTCACAATCGGTGGTTTCCGTATGGGCGATACCGAGATAATCGAGCGCAGCGTAAATGTCGGCAAGCTGGGAAAAAGGGTTATCTTCATCCGGAATTTGACTGTAATCCGGACGGTTTGCCTTGTATTCCGGATCCAGCGCCGCACGGTCGTTCTCGTGTTCGCCGTCAAAAATCACGGCAAGATGAGAAGGTTCCGTGCGCCGGATGATCTTCAGCAGCGCACCCACAAAGCCAAGCGTACCCTGAATGGCCTTACCATCCCGGTTTACAATGCGTGCCGGCATCCCGTAGAACATCTGAAATAAAAGATTGCTGCCGTCCACCAGAAGCAGCCGCTGTGTTGGATTGGATTTCAAAATGCATTCCTCCCGATCAAATCAGGAAAATGCCGCGTTCCGGCGGGTTCCTGCAACAAAAGCATATCATATTTTGAGTAGATATACAAGAAAAAAGCAGATGTGCGTGTGCACATCTGCTCTCTTTTATGCCTTGTTACGAATGTATTCGTCGATGGCGGCGGCTGCGGTTTTGCCCGCGCCCATCGCCAGAATGACGGTCGCCACGCCGGTCACGGCATCGCCGCCGGCAAAAACGCCTTCCATGGAGGTCTGTCCGTTTGCATCAGCCACGATCTCGCCGCGCCGCTTGGTCTCAAGCTCCGGTGTGGTGGCCTTAATCAGCGGGTTCGGAGAGGTGCCCAGCGCCATGATCACACAATCCATCGGGAGTTCAAATTCGCTGTTTTCCTTGACGATGGGGCTGCGGCGTCCGGAGGCGTCCGGTTCGCCCAGTTCCATTTCCACGCAGCGGATCGCACGCATCCAGCCGTATTTGGGGTCGCGCGGATCGGTGACATCGGTGGGCAGGATCTCGATGGGATTTGTGAGCGTCTTGAAAATGATGCCCTCTTCCTCGGCGTGCTCGATTTCTTCCCGTCGGGCGGGGAGTTCGGCCATACCGCGTCGGTAGACGATGTACACATTCTCCGCACCGAGGCGCTTCGCGGTTCTGGCAGCATCCATCGCCACGTTGCCGCCGCCCACAACCGCTACGTTTTTCGCATGCTGGATCGGGGTGGATGCGTCTGCACGGTAGGCTTTCATCAGATTGCTGCGGGTCAGAAACTCGTTTGCGGAATATACGCCCTTGAGGTTTTCTCCCGGGATGTTCATAAAGCGCGGCAGACCGGCACCGGTGCCGATGAATACCGCTTCAAAACCGTACTCGGTCTTGAGTTCGTCGATGGTCAGGATGCGGCCGATGACGGCATTCGTCTCGATCTCCACGCCGAGAGCAATGAGGTTGTCCACTTCCTGCTGCACGATGGCTTTCGGCAGACGGAACTCCGGAATGCCGTAAACCAGCACACCGCCGGCCAGATGCAGCGCTTCAAAAACCGTGACGGCATAGCCCATCTTGGCCAGATCACCGGCGCAGGCCAGACCGGCCGGACCAGAACCGATCACAGCCACCTTGTGGCCGTTCTGCGGCGGGCGGATGGTCTGTACGGTGGCATGGGTGTTGTGCCAATCGGCAACAAAGCGCTCCAGACGGCCGATGGCCACCGGCTCACCCTTAATGCCGCGGACGCATTTGGCCTCACACTGCGTTTCCTGCGGGCAGACGCGGCCGCACACGGCGGGGAGGGAGGACGCGCGGCTGATCACCTGATAAGCGCCCTCGTAATCTTTTTCTGTGATTTTTTGAATGAATGCCGGAATGTCGATCTGCACCGGGCAGCCGGCAACACACGGCCTGTGTTTACAGTTCAGGCAGCGGGCGGCTTCGTCCAGCGCCATTTCTTCTGTATAGCCCAGTGCGACCTCGTCAAAGTTTCGGCTGCGCAGAACAGGATCCTGCGTGGGCATGGGGTTTTTATCCAAACGCATATTGGGCACCTTACTGCACCTCCTGTCTGAACAGGTTACAGGTTTCTTCGCGCGCGCGGCGTTCAAAAGCCATATAGCTCTGATTTCGGCTGATGGCTTCGTCGAAGTCCACTTCATGGCCGTCAAAATCCGGGCCGTCCACGCAGGCGAATTTCATTTTACCGCCGACGGTCAGGCGGCAGCCGCCGCACATGCCGGTGCCGTCCACCATGATGGGATTCATGGAGACGGTGGTCTTCTGCCCGTATGCCTTGGTCGTGAGGCTGACATATTTCATCATCACGAGCGGACCGATGGCGATGACTTCATCAAAACGCGTGCCGCTTTCCAGCATTTCTTTCAGCGGGACTGTCACGTTGCCCTGCAGACCGCAGGAACCGTCATTGGTCATCAGGATGCAGGTGTCGGAAGCGGCGCGGAATTCGTCTTCCAGAATCACAAGATCCCGGTTGCGGAAACCGATGATGGAGGTGACGCTTGTGCCCTGCTCCCGCAGCGCGCGGACGATGGGCAGCGCGATGGCACAGCCCACACCGCCGCCGATAACGCAGACGTTTTTAAGCCCTGCAATGGCCGTGGGATTGCCCAGCGGTCCTGCGAAATCCACAAGGCAGTCGCCTTCGTTCAGGTGGTTCAGCTTTTCGGTCGTAGCGCCGACGATCTGGAAAATGATGGACACCGTGCCGTTTTCCCGGTCATAATCCGCGATGGTCAGCGGAATGCGCTCGCCATCTGCTTCCGCACGCAGGATAACAAACTGCCCGGCCTTCGCTTTTCTGGCGATGCGCGGGGCTTCGATATCCATACGGGTCACGGAAGGATTCAATATGGTTTTCTTTAATATCGTATACATAAGGCTCAGAAACCTTTCCCCAAGAGATCCGGTGCATTTCACCGGATACAGAATTCATGCAGTATTATAACAGAAAGAAAATGAAAAAACAACAAATAGCCCGCTGTTTCCGAAAAACTCTGTGATCCGGATAAACAGCGGGCCCAATTTACGCGGTCAATGTGATGGAACGAACGGCATACAGGAAGAGGGAGTTTCCGCTGCGCGTGTTCGGAACGAGTTCCGCCGTGAACCGGACGACGGGCTCCGGATCATCCCCGGCGAAAAATGCACCGTGCAGCGTCAGAACGCCTTCGCTTACGGTGAGGTTCTCCGGCTCGATCCGAAAATTGCCCTCGCCGAGCGGACAGGAGAAGGCATCCGCCGCCTGATCATACCAAATGACATCGCTGAGCGCATCCGGGATCTCCAGCAGGGCTTCGCCGGCCCCTTCAAAAAGACCGGAAGCCATTTCTTCGATCACGCCGCGGGAGAGCACCAGAGCGCTGCCCATGGTTTCTGCGGTGTAAAAATCCATGCCGCAGGCATCCATAGCAAAGCTGATCGTCCTCCAGTAGTAGACCGGATCCGCCGCATCGAAAACGCCTCCGTTCAGCCCGGTGAGGATATGGGCCTCCAAAAGCGGGTACATCGCAGCGATCTCGGCGGTGATTTCTGCGGACGCCGGTGTGGGCTCTGCAGTCGGCTCGGCGGTGGGTTCCGGTGTGGGCTCCGCCGTCGGGGACGCGGAGGGTTCTTCCTCCGGATAAATCTCCTCGGGATAAATCACAGAATGGGCATCGGGCGGGGCTGTGGGCATCGGTGTGGAGGAGGGATCGGCGGGCACGGACGCGCAGCCGGTCAGAAACAGCAGCAACAGCGCGCAGAGCAGGGCAGAGATGCGTTTTCCATATGTTTTTTTCATAAAATAGTCTCCTTATACGGTTAACAGATGTATATAGTATAGCACATCCGGCGCATATCGACAAGCCGCGATTATAAACGTGAGGAAATAACACCGCGATTCTTTATTTTTTATGAACATTTCCGGAATCCACTTTACAAATTGGACGTGTTCATGTAAAATACTTATAAGTATAGTTGCGTGTAAACGCACCAATGATTCTATAACGGAAACGAGGAACCTTCTATGAGCCTGAAGTACAAGAGAGTATTGCTGAAACTCAGCGGTGAATCCCTGTCCGGCAAAATCGGACACGGAATCGATTTTGACACGGTTGTCAAGATCTGCGAACCGATCAAGAAGATTGTTGATATGGGATGTGAGGTTGCCATCGTCGTGGGCGGCGGCAATTTCTGGAGAGGCAGAAGCAGCGGCAGCATGGACAGAACCCGTGCAGACCATATGGGTATGCTGGCAACGGTGATCAATGCCCTCGGCGTGGCCGACGGTCTGGAGCAGGTTGGTCTGGATGTTCGTGTGCAGACCGCCATCTCGATGCAGGAAGTGGCGGAGCCGTATATCCGCAACCGTGCCGTACGTCATCTGGAAAAAGGCAGAGTTGTGGTGTTCGGCTGCGGTACCGGCAACCCGTTCTTCTCCACCGATACCGGCGCTGCGCTGCGCGGTGCGGAGATCGAGGCCGATGTCATCCTGAAGGCCACCATGGTGGACGGCGTGTATGACAGCGACCCGAAGAAGAACCCCAATGCAAAGAAGTTCGATCAGCTCACCTACATGGATATCCTCAGCAAGAACCTGCAGGTTATGGATATGACCGCAGCGTCCTTCTGCAAGGACAGAGGCATCCCGTTCTTTGTATTCAGCATTGAGGATCCGGAAAACATTGTTCGCTCCGTCTGCGGCGAGAACGTGGGCACCGTGATCACAAACGGTTAAGTTGTATTGAAAACGCTGCAGAGTTCTGCGGCAGAAAACATAAATTTCTATAAGGATTGGTGAATATAATGAAAGAAGTACTGGCAAAAGCTGAAAAGAAAATGGGCAAGACCATCGCAAAGCTTGAGGGCGATTACGCTGCGATCCGCGCCGGCCGTGCAAATCCGGCCGTTCTCGATAAGGTGACCGTGGATTATTACGGCGCACCCACACCGATCAACCAGCTCGCAGCGGTTTCCGTTGCAGAAGCCCGCGTACTGACCATTCAGCCGTGGGATGGCTCTGTCTGCCGTGCCATTGAGCGTGCCATCCAGAAGTCCGACATCGGCATCAACCCGCAGTCCGACGGCAGAACGATCCGCCTGGTGTTCCCGCCGCTGACCGAGGAAAAGCGTAAGGATATCGTGAAGGACGTCAGCAAGATGGCCGAGGAGTCCAAGGTTGCGCTGCGCTCCATCCGCCGCGATGCCATTGAAAAGATGAAGGCCATGAAGAAGGAAGGCTCCCTCACCGAGGATGACCTGAAGCAGGGCGAAAAGAAGATGCAGGAGATCACCGACAAGAATGTTAAGGTGATCGATGAGCGCTCCGCTGCAAAGCAGAAGGAAGTTCTCACCCTCTGATTTTTTCGGAATACAGCCGAAAAGGACTGCATTTACATGGCAAAAAACAACACACCGGGTGCTGCGGCCGTTCCGCAGCATATCGGTATTATTATGGACGGTAACGGCAGATGGGCGAAAAAACGCGGTCTGCCGCGTTCCGCCGGTCATACGGCCGGTGCCGCCAATTTCCGTACCATCACAAAGTATGCTTCTTCCATCGGGGTGAAGTATCTCACGCTGTATGCGTTTTCCACGGAGAACTGGAACCGCCCGCAGGAGGAAGTTTCTGCGCTGATGCGGCTCTTCAAGCAGTATCTGGAGGAAGCGCTGCGGGACTTTATGGATGAGAACATCCGTGTCCGTTTTCTGGGCGATGTTGCGGCTTTTTCGCCGGAGCTGCAGGCGCTGATCCACCGTGTGGAGGAAGCCAGCGCCGTGAAGACCGGTATGGTCCTCAATCTGGCGATGAATTACGGCAGCCGTGCGGAGATCACCCGGGCTATGCGGACCTTGGCGTCCCGCGTGCAGAAGGGTGATCTGCAGCCGGAGGAGATCACCGAGGAGATGATCTCTGCGTCGCTGTATACAGCCGGACAGCCGGACCCGGATCTGATCATCCGCCCCAGCGGAGAGGAACGGATCTCCAATTTCCTGCTGTGGCAGAGCGCCTACACGGAGTTTGTCTATATGGATGTGCTCTGGCCGGATTTCAAACCGAAACATCTGGATGAGGCTATCGAGAAATTCTGCGGCCGAAACCGACGCTTTGGCGGCGTATAACGGCAGTTCATTTGGCGAAAGGATCGCTTTGTTATGAAAGACAGAGTTTTTTCCGGATTTATTCTGGTCGTTTTTTTACTTGCAATTATCGTTTTTAATACCATTTTCCCGCCGGCGCTGAATATTGCCATTGCGCTGATCTCCGCCGTGGCCGTGTATGAGATCATCAAGGCCATCGGTCTGGATAAGCATTGGTTCATCACCGTACCCAGTATGCTCACCGCTATTGCGGTGCAGTTTGTGGAGTTTCAGGATGCCAATCTGCTGATCTATTCCTTGTATGTGGTCTGCATTTTCTGTGCCATGCTGCGGCATCATAAAACCGTATCGTTCCGCGATGTATCCGTGGCGATGTGCATGGTCGTTCTGATCCCGCTGGCGCTGCAGAGCATTGTGATGGTGCGCAGTCTGACGACCGATCACGGTGTTTTCTATGCGCTGATCTGCGTGTTTGCCGCGTGGATCCCGGATTGCGGTGCGTTTTTTGCGGGTAAATTTTTCGGTAAGCACAAGCTGTGCCCCGTGATCAGCCCCAAAAAGACCGTGGAAGGCTTCATCGGCGGCATTGTCTCGGATGCGGTACTGCTGCCGCTTTTGGGCATCGTGTATTCGGCGCTGTTCTGTGCAGGGGAGGAAGCCGTCAGCTGGCTGTCTCTTCTGATCATCGGCGTGTTCGGTGCACTGGTCTCCGTACTGGGCGATCTGAGCTTCTCGCTCATCAAGCGCTGCTATCACATCAAGGATTTCGGCAACGTGATCCCGGGACACGGCGGCATTCTGGACCGATTTGACAGCGTGATCTTTACGGCACCGTTTGTGTATCTGGTCACGAAACTGCTGCCCATGATTCCCTGATTCATCGGAAAGGATCGTGCTCCATGCGTAAATTATCTTTGCTCGGTTCTACGGGCTCCATCGGCACACAGGCGCTGGACGTTGTGCGCTGCATTGAAAAGGAAGGCGAGCACGCTGTGCAGGTCACAGCGTTGGCTGTGCATTCCAATATCCGCCTGCTTGAGGAGCAGATCCGAGAATTCAAACCGCAATCCGTTGCGGTTTTTGATTTGCAGGCGGCAAAACAGTTGAAAATCGCCGTACAAGATCTGGATGTGCAGGTTTTGGGCGGTATGGAAGGGCTTTGCGCTCTGGCCGAACAGGAAGAAGCCGATATCGTGCTGAACTCTGTAGTCGGCATGGTGGGTCTCAAGCCCACGCTGACAGCACTGAAAGCAAAAAAAGAAGTGGCTCTGGCTAACAAGGAAACCCTTGTGGCCGGCGGCTCGCTTGTCATGCAGGCGGCTAAGGAAAACGGCATCGACATTTTGCCGGTGGACAGCGAGCATTCCGCGATTTTCCAGTGTCTGCAGGGTATGCACACGAAGGAAGATCTCAAAAGAATCATCCTCACGGCATCCGGCGGCCCGTTCTTTGGTAAGACCCGAGCGGAGCTTGAGCACGTGCGCCCGGCGGATGCCTTAAAGCATCCGAACTGGGATATGGGCGCCAAGGTGACCATTGACAGCTCCACTTTAATGAATAAGGGCCTCGAGTTCATCGAAGCCAAATGGCTCTTTGATATGGAGCCGGAAGACATCGACGTGGTGGTGCACCGCGAGAGCATCGTGCATTCCCTCATCGAATACCGGGACAATTCCGTGATCGCACAGCTTGGCGTGCCGGATATGCGTATCCCGATTCAGTATGCGCTCACGTGGCCGCGGCGTTTCGCGTCGCCGGTCAAGCAGCTGAATCTGGCGGACTGGACGAAGCTGACGTTTTACAAGCCAGACGAAGAGACCTTCAGCTGCTTTGGTGCCATGAAACGCGCCATTCAGCGCGGCGGTACGGTGCCGACCGCGGTGAACGGCGCCAACGAAGTGGCGGTTTCCCTGTTTCTGAAAGAAAAGATCGGCTATCTGGATATCGGCGAAATTGCCTGTACGGTGGCCGATACCTTCCCGGCCGATGCCGTCACCTGCGTGGAAGACGTCCTCGCAGCGGATGCGGCAGCCCGTGCTTATGTCACGGAAAAATATGCGAGATAAAGGAGTTTTATTTTGAGTACAGTTTTACAGGGCGTAGCTCTGGGCGTGATCGGCGTGCTGCTGTTTGGACTGATCATCTTCATCCATGAGTTCGGCCATTTCTTCACAGCCAAGCTCAGCGGTGTGCGCGTCAATGAGTTTGCCCTCGGTATGGGGCCGAAGCTGTTTTCCTTCACACGAGGGGAAACCACGTATGCGCTGCGCCTTCTGCCCATCGGCGGTTTCTGCGCCATGGAGGGCGAGGATGAAACCAGCGAAGATCCGCGCGCGTTCGGCAACCGACCGGTATGGCAGCGTATGATCGTGGTCGCGGCCGGCGGCATCATGAATATTTTGCTGGCGGTCGTGCTGATGATGATTCTGCGCGGGCAGGACAGCATTTACGCCACGCCGCAGATCGCGAAATTCGCCGAGAATTCGGCATTTGAGCAGGCGGGTGTGCAGGTGGGGGACGTGATCACCTCCATCAACGATTATAAAGTCTATACTGATCAGGACCTGTCCTTTGCGCTGAGCATGGCTTCCATGGACATTGCAGGGGATCAGGCGGAGATCGATCTTGAAGTACGTCGCGGAAAAGAGCGCATTCGTTTTGACGATATGCTCGTGAATACGGTGGAGCTGGACGATGGCACACGCCACATCGTGCTGGACATCTATGTGGCCGGCCGGAAGAAAACGGTGTTTACACTGATCGGCAAGGCGTTTTCGGATACGGTATCCACGGCACGCATGGTGTTTAAGAGTCTCTTGGGCCTCATTACAGGGCAGTTTGGTCTCAATGAAATGGCCGGACCGGTCGGCACAGCGCAGGCGGTGACACAGGTGGCTTCACAGGGCCTCAAGCAGAGCTTTGGTGCGGCGGTGAACAACATCCTGTATATCATGCTGATCATTTCCGTGAATCTGGGCATTGTGAATCTGCTGCCGCTGCCGGCACTGGACGGCGGGCGTCTTGTATTCCTGATCGTTGAAGCGATTTTCCGCAAGCCGATCCCGCAGAAGTACGAGGGATGGGTGCACGCAGCCGGTCTCGTGCTGCTTTTGGGCTTGATGCTGGTGGTCACGTTCAATGATGTGTGGCGGATCATCAGTGGCGGATAAAATTTTACAGTTCGAAAATACGGCACAGCCGTGCGCTGTGCATGGGATAGAAAAGGGGTTGGGCATATGAACAGAATTTCCAGACAGGTCGTCGCAGGCGGCGTGAAGATCGGCGGCGGCGCACCCGTTACGGTGCAGTCCATGCTGAATATCGCATCCGGGGATATCGAAGGCAGCGTGCGTCAGGCTGTGGCGCTCGAAAAGGCCGGCTGCCAGATCCTGCGCGCGGCGATTCCCGATATGGATGCCGTGCGGCTGATCCCGGCCATCAAAGAGGCGGTTTCCATTCCGCTTGTGGCCGATATCCATTTTGATTACAAACTTGCGCTGGAAGCGGCGCACGCCGGCATCGACAAGATCCGCATCAACCCCGGCAACATCGGCGGGGATGACCACGTGAAGGCTGTGGCGGACATCTGCCGCGAGAAGAAGATCCCGATCCGCATCGGTGTCAATTCCGGTTCCGTGGAAAAATCCATTCTGGCAAAATACGGCGGCCCGACCGCAGAAGCCCTCTGCGAGAGCGGTCTGTATCACGCTTCCCTGCTTGAGAAATTTGATTTTAACGACATTGTCATTTCCCTGAAGTCCTCTTCCGTGGACACGAATATTAAGGCGTATGAAAGGATCGCGGAGCGCTGCGATTACCCGCTGCACCTCGGTGTAACGGAGACCGGTACGCCGCGCATGGGTATGGTGAAATCCGCCATCGGCATCGGCAGCCTGCTGCAGCGCGGCATCGGCGATACGCTGCGTGTCTCTCTTACAGCGGACCCGGTGGAGGAGATCCGCACCGGCAAGGACATTCTGCGTGCGCTGGGGCTCATCGGCGGCGTGCAGTTTGTGTCCTGTCCCACCTGCGGCAGAACCCGCATTGATCTGATCGGCCTTGCAAACCGCGTGGAAGCCGCTTTGGAACACGTGGATAAGGACATCACCGTGGCGGTGATGGGCTGCGTGGTGAACGGCCCGGGTGAAGCCCGTGAGGCGGATCTCGGTGTGACCGGCGGCAGCGGCGAAGGCCTCATTTTCCGCAAGGGTGAGATCATCCGCAAGGTGCCGGAGAGCGAGCTGCTCACCGCTTTGCTGGAAGAAGTGGAAAAGCTCTGATCCGTAAAGGAGTTTATTTTGAAAGGTTTAGGAGATCTGCTGAAAAGTGCCGGCATTCCGGCATCGGATGCACTGGCTGCGGGCCAGATTGAAAAAATAGAGATCCATCGGGAACGGCAGACTGTGCGGCTTCGCACAGTCTTTCCGCGCTTCGTGCCGTACATGGAATTACAGAAAGTGAACCGCGGTCTGCACGATAAGATCCTGCCGGATATGCGCGTGGAGATCCAGCCGCGCTTCCCGACAGAGCTGTGGTCCACGGATTGTCTGCCTTCCGTCATCGAGCGTGTCCGCGAGCTGGACGCCAGTGTGAACGGCACGTTCCGGGACAGCACGGCGGAACTCAAAGACGGCAAACTGATCCTCACGCTGTTCCACGGCGGTGCGGAGCTGATGCAGAACCGCAAGACGGATCAGAAGATCAGCGAGACCGTGCAGGAATGGTTCGGCGTGCGCGTGCAGGTGGAATTTACTGGCAAGACCAAGCTGAAACACGGTGACGAATCCGTCATCGAGCGCCTGCACGTGGAGGAAGAGAAGAAGATCCGTGCGGCGGTCGTGGAGGAAGTGGAGCGCTACGAGGCCTCCATGAAGGAACAGGCAGCCAAGCGCCGCATCAGCATCCGCGAAGGGCAGAGCCTGATGCCGCAGATCATTCGCGAAACGGCGCGCCCCATTTTGGGCAATCTGCCGCGCAAGGAACCGATCCCAATCAGCGATGCGACCATCGAGGCCGGCCGCGTGACGATTTGGGGCGAGGTGTTCGACATCGAGTCCAAGGAAACACGCGACGGCACCCGCAAGATCTATTCCATTGATATTACCGAC
The DNA here is from genome assembly GCA_017407665.1 of Clostridia bacterium. Taxonomy (GTDB): domain Bacteria; phylum Bacillota; class Clostridia; order Oscillospirales; family Acutalibacteraceae; genus Hominenteromicrobium. Next base: position 30,365 of record JAFQWC010000088.1, read on the forward strand.
TATACGAATTCCATTACGCTGAAGCTCATTCAGAACGTGAACGAGTGTGCGTCCATTGACAGCATCAAAAAGGGCACGGCACTCCTCGTGACCGGCAGTGTAGAATACGATAAATACGACAGAGAAAACGTGATGCGGCCCAACGCCATCGCCCGCGCCGACATGGTGGAGGTGGTGGACAGCGCGAAGGAAAAGCGCGTGGAGCTGCATCTGCATACCAATATGTCCTCCATGGACGGCATGACGCCGGCCGGGGACCTGATCAATCAGGCGTACAAATGGGGCCAGAAGGCCATCGCCATCACGGATCACGGCGTGGCTCAGGCATTCCCGGATGCCATGAACGCCTGGATGAAGATCAAAAAGGGCGGCGGTGATTTTAAGGTCATCTATGGCGTGGAGAGCTATTTTGTCAATGACCTCGTGCCTGCCGTGACCGGCGAGACCAATTTGCCGCTCGATACGGAATACATCTGCTTTGACCTCGAGACCACCGGTCTTTCGCCAAAGTCCGACCGCATCACCGAGATCGGTGCCGTGCGCATCCGCGGCGGGGAGATCGTGGAGAGCTTCAACACCTTTGTGGATCCGGAGAAACCCATCCCGCCGAAGATCACGGAACTCACCGGCATCAACGACGAAATGGTGCAGGGCGCCCCGAAGGAAGCGGAAGCTGTGCGCGCGTTCTTCGAGTTCTGCGGTGAAAAGGCGGTCCTCGTGGCGCATAACGCCAATTTCGATACCTCTTTCGTGCGCGGCGTATGCAATCGCCATGGCATGGAATTTCCGTATGTGTACATAGACACCGTAGCCATGTGCCGCGCGATGCTGCAGGACATCAAGAACTGCAAGCTCGATACCGTGGCAAAATATCTGAAGCTCAAGCCCTTTAACCATCACCGGGCCTGTGATGATGCTGCCGTGCTGGGCGAAATTTTCCTCAATCTGATCCAGCGCCTGAAGGACGATTTCCACGCGCAGAATGTGAAGGACATCAACACGGCGCTTGCGGGCGGTGACCCGAAAAAGCTGCCCACGTACCATCAGATCATCCTTGTCAAGAATCTGGTGGGCCTGAAAAACCTCTATAAACTGATCTCCTACGGCCATCTGGATTACTTCTATAAGCGACCGCGTACGCCGAAGAGTGTGCTCGATAAGCACCGCGAGGGCCTCATTCTGGGCTCTGCCTGTGAGGCCGGTGAGCTGTTCCGGGCCATGGTGCAGAATGCCCCGTGGGAAAAGCTTTTGGAGATCGCTTCCTACTACGATTATCTCGAGATCCAGCCTATCGGCAACAATATGTTCATGGTGCGCAACGGCAGCTGCGATGTGGAACAGCTCAAGGAGTACAACCGCACCATCGTGAAGATCGGCGAGCGCCTCGGCAAGCCCGTTGTCGCGACCGGCGACGTGCACTTCAAGGAGCCGAAGGATGCTTCCTCCCGCGCCATTCTGATGGCCGGTCAGGGCTTCTCCGATGCCGACGAGCAGGCACCGCTCTACATGCGCACCACCGACGAGATGCTCAAGGAGTTCGAGTACCTCGGCGAAAAGAAAGCCTATGAGGTGGTCGTCACCAACCCGAACAAGATCGCGGATATGATCGATGAGATCCGTCCCATTCCGGAAGGCGTATACCCGCCGTTCATCGACGGCGCCGAAGAGCAGCTCAACTCCATCACATGGGAGCGCACGAAGGCAAAGTACGGCGACCCGCTGCCGGAGATCGTGGAAAAGCGCCTCAAACGCGAGCTCGGATCCATCAACAAGCACGGCTTCTCTGTGCTGTACATGACAGCGCAGAAGCTTGTGGCGGACAGTGAGGCCCACGGCTATCTCGTCGGTTCCCGTGGTTCCGTCGGTTCGTCCTTCGTCGCGACGATGTCCGGTATTTCGGAAGTCAATCCGCTGGAACCGCACTACATCTGCCCGAAATGCAAATACAGCGAGTTCTTCACGGACGGCTCGTACCTCTCCGGTTTCGACCTGCCGCCGAAGAAATGCCCCGTCTGCGGCGAAGAACTCGACCGCGACGGTCACACCATCCCGTTCGAGACGTTCCTCGGCTTTGACGGCGACAAAACGCCGGATATCGACCTCAACTTCTCCGGCGAGTACCAGAGCGGTGCGCATCGCTACACAGAAACGCTGTTCGGCCGCGAGAACGTCTTCAAGGCCGGCACCATTGCGACGGTGGCCGATAAAACCGCTTTCGGTTACGTGAAAAAGTACGCCGAGGAGCGCGGGCGCACGCTGCATAAAGCGGAGGAAAAGCGTCTGTCCATCTCCTGCACGGGTATCAAGCGCACCACAGGTCAGCATCCGGGCGGCATGGTCGTCGTGCCGAAGGGCATGGAGGTCTACGATTTCTGCCCCGTGCAGCACCCGGCAAACGACCAGACTTCCGATAATATCACAACGCATTTCGACTTCCATTCCATCCACGATACCATCTGTAAGCTGGACGAGCTCGGACATGACGTGCCGACCATCTACCGGTATCTGGAGGACTATACGGGCATCCCGGTCATGAAGGTCTCGATGAGTGACCCGCAGGTTATGTCCCTGTTCACCTCCACGGAGGCGCTCGGCGTCACGCCGGAGGAGATCGGCTCGTTGACCGGCACGTTCTCGCTGCCGGAATGCGGTACGCCGTTCGTGCGCCAGATGCTCATCGACGGCCAGCCGAAAACCTTCTCCGACCTGCTGCAGATCTCCGGTCTGTCCCACGGTACGGACGTTTGGCTCGGCAACGCGCAGGACCTCATCAAGGACGGCACATGCACGATCTCCACGGTCATCGGTACGCGAGACAGCATCATGACGTACCTGATGCTGAAGGGCTTGGACCCGAAAATGGCGTTCAAGATTATGGAGATCACGCGAAAGGGCAACGCCAAGAAGCTCTTCACGCAAGAACACATTGCGGCCATGAAGGAGCATAACGTGCCGGATTGGTACATCGAATCCTGCTATAAGATCAAGTATATGTTCCCGAAAGCCCATGCAGCGGCGTATATGATCGCCACCCTGCGCTTGGGCTGGTACAAGGTGCACCGCCCGGTGGAATACTACGCCGCATACTTCACCGTGCGCAGCGAAGACTTCGACGGCGCAACCGCCGTGCAGGGCAAAGCCGCCGTGCAGCGCCGCATGAAGGAGCTGGAACAGAAGCAGAAAGAGCATCTGGCCACCGCAAAAGAAGAAGCGGCTTATTCCACGTTCCAGATCATCAACGAAATGCTGGCCCGCGGCATCGGCCTGCTGCCGGTGGATCTGAAAAAATCCCACGCGAAGAAGTTCCTCGTAGAGGATGGCAAGATCCGTCTGCCGTTCTCGTCCCTCTCCGGTGTGGGTGAGTCTGCAGCGCACAGCCTGTATGAAGCCTGTCAGGCCGGCGGCGAGTTTATCTCCGTCGATGAGCTGCAGGCGCAGGCGAAGGTTTCCAGCGCGGTGATCGATACGCTGCGCGGCGCCGGTGCCCTGCAGGGTCTGCCGGACAGCAGTCAAATTACATTCTTCTGAGTTATGGCAGCCGTTTCTCTGTGAAGCGGCTGCTGTTTTTTGCTTTCATTTTTGCATTGACAATCCGCAAGGTTCATGTTATTATTGTAGCACGTTATTGAAGTGAAGTGAGAGAAAAGCATGAAACGATTCAACAAAGTGACGCCGGAAGGCACAAAGGATATCTTGTTCGAAGAATGCCTCGCGCAAAGAGAAGTGAGCGCGCGGCTGGAGCGTGTGTTCCGTATGCGCGGCTATAACGAAGTGATCACACCCGGCATCGAATACTATGATGTGTTTGATTTGGCGGACGCCGCGATCCCGCAGTACGAGATGTACAAATCGACCGACAACAAGGGCCGCCTCATCGTCTTTCGTCCCGATCTGACCTTGCCGATCGCGCGTCTCACGGCAACCCGTCTGCAGGCTATGGAGAAACCGGTGCGGCTGTACTACAATCAGCCGGTTTATCGAAACCGCAAAGACCTCTCCGGCAGCCGGGATGAATCCACACAGGCCGGCATTGAGCTTTTGGGTGCTTCGGGTCTGCGCGCGGATCTGGAAGTCATCACCGCCGCGGTGGATGCGCTTTCTTCCTGTACGGAAAATTTCCGGCTGGAAATCGGCAATGCCCGGTTTTTCAAAGTGCTGGCCGATGAGCTGCCGATCTCGGAAGATCAGAAGGAAGATATCCGGCTGACGATCGAATCCAAAAACTATGCGGCATTGGGCGATATGCTGGATGCGCTGGAACCGTCCCCGTATACGGAGGCCATCCGCAAGCTGCCCCGCCTGTTTGGCCGGGAGGAGGTTTTTGCAGAAGCAGAAGGCTTCTGCAAGGGCCATCCGGTGCTGGCGGAAACGCTTCAGTATATGCGCACGCTGTATAACGCGCTGGCACAGCTGGGATTGGGCGACCGTCTGATGGTGGATTTCGGCCTCGTGCAGCGCAACGATTATTACACCGGCGTGGTGTTCAGTGCGTACGTGGAAAATTACGGTGACGCCGTTCTGAAGGGCGGCCGTTACGATAATCTTTTGAAGCAGTTCGATGCACCGATGCCCGCCATCGGCTTTGCCGCTGAGGTGGATGCGCTGGCGGCGCTGCTGCTGGAAGGCGCGCATGCACAGAGCGTTCCGACGCCCGAAGTGCTGATTTACAGCGCAGCCGGTCAGGAGATTAGAGCGCAGCAGCAGCTGCGGAAGCTGACCGCGGAAGGGAAGATCTGTGAAGCGGCGGTGCAGGAGACGGAAGAAGAAGCCCGGGCCTACGCAGCGCGGCGCGGTATTCCGCAGGTGATCGTGGTCGGATCGGAGGAAACGATATGAAACCGTTGAGAATTGCCCTGACAAAAGGGCGTTTGGAAAAAAAGACCATAGAGCTTCTGGAAGAGATCGGTCTCGATTGCACGCAGGTACGGGAAAAAGGCCGCCGGCTGATCCTCACTGTCGGAAACGGCGAGATTGAAGTGGTGCTCGCGAAAGCTGCTGACGTGATCACCTACGTGGAAAACGGTGTGTGCGATCTGGGCGTCGTGGGCAAGGATACCATTATGGAAAACGGCAGCCATTTCTTTGAGATTCTGGATCTGGGATTCGGCCGCTGCCGGTTCGCACTGGCCTGCAAAAAGGGGACGGATTTCTTCAGTGGCTATCAGGCAAAGACCATTGCCTCCAAATATCCAAACGTGGCCCGGCAGTATTTTGAAGGCCGCGGCATGGACGTTCGCATCATAAAGATCGAAGGTTCCGTGGAGCTGGCGCCGCTCGTCGGCTTGGCGGACGGCATCGTGGATATTGTGGAGACCGGCTCCACACTGAAAGAGAACGGTTTGGAGGTGGTCGAGACCATCGCGCAGATCTCGGCCCGGCTCATCGCCAACACCGCCAGCCTAAAAATGCGTAAACAGGAAATTGAATCTCTGGCCGGTCGGCTGGAGGATTGCATCCGGAATAGGGAGGAGAAATACATATGATTCGAATTGCCAAAGGCGACAGAGCCTATTGTGAGCGTTTTATTCAGAGCCTCAAAGACCGCATCAGCGAGAATGACCGCAGCGTGGAGGATAAGGTTGCGGCGATCCTCAGGGATGTACGCGACAACGGCGACGCGGCGGTGCGCGCCTATTCCGTAAAGTTTGACGGCTGGGTACCCGATGCGCTGGAGATCACGATGGAGGAGATCGAGAAGATCACGGCGGATTGCGACCCGGAGTTTTTGGCCGCCATGGAGCGTGCCGCGGCCAATATTCGCGATTTCCACGCCCGCCAGAAGCAGCAGAGCCGCATCGATCCCACGCCTTCCGGCGTCATCATGGGTCAGCGCGTGCGCGGCCTGCACAGAGTGGGTGTCTACGTGCCGGGCGGCACGGCGGCGTACCCGTCCTCCGTGCTGATGAATGTGATCCCGGCGAAAATTGCCGAAGTCGGCGAGATCGTGATGGTCACCCCGCCGGGCAGAACCGGTAAACCAGATAAAAATATTCTCGCAGCAGCGAAGATCGCCGGTGTGGACCGCGTGTTCCTGATCGGCGGCGCGCAGGCTGTGGCAGCGCTGGCCTACGGTACGGAAACTGTCCCGAAGGTGGATAAAGTCGTCGGCCCGGGCAACATCTTCGTCGCAACGGCGAAAAAGCTGCTCTATGGAACGATCGACATCGATATGATCGCCGGCCCGAGTGAGATTTTGGTCATCGCAGACAGCACCGCAAAGCCCGAGTTCCTCGCAGCTGATCTGATGAGCCAGGCCGAGCACGACAAAATGGCGTCTGCGATTTTGATCACCCCGGACGAAGCACTCGCAAAGGCGACCGCAGAGGAGATCGAACGTCAGATGCAGACGCTTTCCAGAAAGGACATCATCCGCGAATCCATCGACAATTTCGGCGCGATCATTGTCTGTGATACCCTCGACGACGCGGTGGATTTTGCGAACGAGCTCGCACCGGAGCACCTCGAAGTCTGCTGCGAAAATCCGCTCGAGTACATCGGTCGCCTGGATAATGCCGGCTCCGTGTTCCTCGGCAATTATTCGCCGGAGCCGTTGGGCGATTATTACGCCGGCCCGAACCACGTCCTGCCCACCAGCGGCACGGCAAGATTCTTCTCGCCGCTTTCCGTGGACGATTTTATCAAGAAATCGAGTTTCATTTATTATACCGAGGCGGAACTTCTGAAAGCCGCCGATGACATCATTTGTATCGCAGAGACGGAGGAGCTGACGGCGCACGCCAATTCCATCGCCGTTCGCAAGAAAAAATAACTCGCACAGGAGGAAGCCGATATGTATGAACTGAACGCCAAGATCCGGGATCTGGAGCCATACGCACCGCTGGAGGGGGACTACGCCATCCGGCTGGATGCGAACGAGTCCTTCCTTGCATTGCCCGATGCGCTGCGGGAAAAGGCAGTTCAGGCCATGCTGTCGGCGGACTTCAACCGGTACCCGGACCCCAAAGCCGGTGCTTTGTGCGCCGCTTTTGCACAGCGGTACCGCGTCCCGGTGGAAAATGTTGCTGCCGGCAACGGGTCCGATGAGCTGATTTCCGTGATTTTCCAGAGTTTCCTCCAAAAAGGCGATGCCTATGCGGTCATCGAGCCGGATTTTTCCATGTACAAATTCTACGGCTATATTGCGGAGTGTCGGGGCATCACACTGGAAAAAGATAAAAATTGGAAGATTGATGTTGACAAGGTCATCGAAACCTGCAACAATGAAAAGGTAAAGCTGCTGATTTTCAGCAATCCCTGCAATCCCACTTCGCTTGGTCTCGACCGTGAAGCCGTGCGCAGGCTGCTCTGCGGCGTGTCCGCGCTCGTGGTCCTCGATGAAGCCTATATGGATTTCTGGGACCAGTCCATGTTGGGGGAATTTGAAAATTACGATAATCTGCTGATCCTCAAAACGTGCTCCAAGGCGTTCGGCCTCGCGGCATTGCGCGTCGGCTTTGCCGTGGGACAGGAAAAGCTGATCCGTGCCATCAAGGCGGTGAAATCCCCGTATAACGTGAATTCCCTCTCCCAGA
>JAFQWC010000089.1 GCA_017407665.1 Clostridia bacterium
CCACGACGGTTCTGGACCGCGGCATCGCCTCTCTGGGTATTTATCCGGCTGTGGACCCGCTGGATTCCACTTCCCGTATCCTCTCTCCCGAGGTTGTGGGTCAGGAACATTACGAGACCGCCCGTGCCGTGCAGCAGATTCTGCAGCGCTACAAGGAACTGCAGGATATCATCGCCATCATGGGTATGGACGAACTGAGTGAGGAAGACAAGATCACCGTTAACCGTGCCCGTAAGGTGCAGCGTTTCCTGTCCCAGCCGTTCGAGGTTGCGGAGCAGTTCACCGGCTATCAGGGCCGTTATGTCCCGCTGAAGGAAACCATCCGTTCCTTCCAGGAGATCATCTCCGGCAAGCACGATCATATTCCCGAATCCTATTTCCTGTTCAAGGGCAGCATTGATGAGGTTGTAGAGGCATACAATAAGGAGGCATAAGCATGGCTAGCTTTTCTCTGAAAATTGTAACCTGCGATGGTCTGATTTTTGACGGTCAGGCGGAAAAGCTCATCGTACGCACCACCGCCGGTGATATGGCGGTCATGGCGAGACACATCAACTGTGTTGCCTCTTTGGGCATGGGCCGCGCCGTAGTCGTTTCGGACGGCGAGCGCCGCACGGCTGCCTGTATCGGCGGTATGCTGCAGGTGCTGAACGGCGACGTTACCCTGGTGCCCACTACGTTTGAGTGGGCGGAGGATATCGATGTAGCCCGCGCCGATGCGTCCTACGAGAAGGGCCAGGAAGTTCTTTCCAAGTCCTCGGATGATGCCGCTCTGCGTCTGGCAAAAGCCAGAATCAACCGTGCTCTGGTTCGCCGCAGTGTCGCGAGCGAGATCCAGAAATAACCGGGAACCGAATCATTTTCCACAAACAAAACCCGAAAGCCAGTATCGTGCCGGCTTTCGGGTTTTATAGTCTCTCATATTCAGAGCGCCCTGTCCGAAGAAAATGCGGACAGGGCGCTTTATGTGTTTGGATCAGAGCGGACGGAAGCCTTCGAAAATCGAGAGCCAGCCTTCCTTTACAGCGGCTGCGTGGCTTTCCGGGTCGCGGATGGTCCATGCCACAAACGGCATTTTCCAAAGCTTCTTGCAGAAGAAACCGCTCAGGGTGTGTTTGCGGTGCTCAAAGCGATAAGCCAGAAAATCCGGCTGCGTGAGGAAATTGAGCAGATGATTCGTCAGCAGGAACTTGATGACCGGCGAGAGCTTTTCCTTGGACTTGAAGAAGTTCTGCGAAAGCTGGCCGCGGATCACCGCCGGACGGTGCTTCTTCAGCCAAAGCAGACAGCGGGGATCAAAGGACTCGATACACCACATCCCTTTATAGCCGCGCAGTGCCTTGCAGGTCGCTTCCGCGAGGGCTGCGTGATTCTTGCGGTAGGGCTTCAGCTCAATGATCATCGGGGCCTTGCCGCCGTACAGCTCCAGAACCTGTTCAAAGGTGGGGATGGTTTCGTCCGTGCCTTCCAGATGGTAGCGGGGCAGGTCTTCGGCTGTCAGGTCCTCGATGACGCCTTCTTCGCCCGTGGTGCGGATCAAGGTGGAATCATGGAACACCGCCAGTGTGCCGTCCTTCAGCAGATGCAGGTCCAGCTCAATGCCGTAGCCGCGGTTGCGGGCCGCCTTAAAAGCAGCCAGAGAGTTTTCGGGTACACCGTTGCCGTGCAGACCACGGTGGGCGTAATGGAAACCCTGCAGCAGCTTCATCCGCGGATGCTCCCGGCGTCCGCAAATGGCGAGAAGGTATAAGAGGAACAGAATCAAAAAAACAAGCAGTGCGATGCCCACGATCAATCCTCCATGTCAAAGGCTTCGAGACCCGTCTTGGCTTCCACCTTATTGTCACCGTGCTTTACGAAGGTCATGGTGATGAAGGAGGCGAAGACGAAAATCGCCGCATAGGGGAAGAGGGTCTTGTAATCAACGTTTTCCAGCAGCCAGCCGGCTACGATCGGGGTGGCGATCTGAGCGATCATGGAAAACGTGTAGTAGAGACCGGTGAACTTGCCCACTTCGCTGCCCTTGCACATTTCAACGACCATCGGCAGGGAGTTCACGTTGATGGATGCCCAGGCCACGCCGACCAAAACAAACAGGCCGTACAGAATGGGGCTGAACTGATCGGAGAGCATCGTGTAGATGAAAGCGGCAAAGAAGCTGCCGGAGAGCAGCAGCGTGCCGAAACGAATGGTCTTGCGGCGGCCAACCTTGCTGGCGACAATGCCGACCGGAATATAGCTCACGATGGCGCCGGCGGTGGCGATGGTCAGGCACATATTGGCCTGTCCCAGTGTCATGTTCCAGCTTTCCGTAGCATATACGGAGAACCAAGTGGTGACGCCGTTGTAGCCGATGAACCACAGGGCGATGGAGACCAGCAGGAAGGAGAGGCTCTTCTTCACGTCGGCCGGCAGTTTTTCACCGGATTCCGTGGCCTGTGCCAGATTGTCCTCGGGATGTGCCTCCTCGTAACGCTTCTGCTCTGCGGCGAGCTTGGGCTCGTCCACCAAAAAAAGCAGAATGGCCAGCGCGCCCAGCATAATGGCACCGACAATGATGAACAGCGGCAGATAGGAAACGTATACATCGCCGGAAGTTTTGTACAGGAAAGTGGTCAGGATCAGGTAGATGATGCCGCCCAGTGCGCCCATCAGATTGATAATGGCGTTTGCCTTACTTCTGAGCGGCTTCGGCGTTACGTCCGGCATCAGAGCAACGGCCGGGCTGCGGTAAGTACCCATGGCAAAAAGCAGCAGACCCAAACCGATGATAAAGCAGATGGTCTTCCAGGTTGCGGGTGCCGAGTGGTAGCTGTCTGTCAGGATGGGCAGGGTCATCATCAGAACGACGGCAGCCAGTGTGCCGAAGAGAATGAACGGACGCCGGCGCCCAAGACGATGAGTGCAGCGGTCGGAAAGTCCGCCGAACAGCGGCAGCAGGAACAGGGCAAGCACATTATCGGCAGCCATAATAATGCCGGAAACACTTTCGCCGATCTCAAACGTCTCTGTGAGGATTTTGGGCACGAGGTTATCGTACAGCTGCCAGAAAGCGCAGATGGCCAGGAACGCAAAACCCACGAGAACGGTTCGCTTGGTATTGAGCTTCATAAATAAGCCTTCCTTTCGGTGATGGATTATCTTTATTATATCCGCTGCCGAGTTAATTGTCCACCGTAATTTTGCGGACGGAATAATCGTTGCATTTCGGGATGAAAGCATGTACAATCGATGTGTAAACACCTTGTTTTTCTAAGGGGTAGAGTATTATGAAAAAAGACCGGCTGGATCCTATTGTTTGGGCTTTAACTTGTAAAAAAGAAAAGGTACCGGACGAAAAGTATGTTGTCTTAGATGAGCAGATTATTCCTATGATAGAAGCATTAGAGACTTTGGAAGAAACGGATAAATATGGTCGGACATTGTTGATGTACGCAGTAATTGAAGAAAGAAACCGTATAGCAGAGTATCTGATTTCTCATGGTGCTCAAATTAACAGACAGGACAAGAACGGATTTTCCGCTCTTCATTTTGCGGCGCAAACCGGAGATGTAGAAATTATTCGTATGCTGTTGCAATCCGGTGCGGCAGTCAATGAAAAAGAATGCTTTGGTAATTCTCCGATCATGCGTTGTAGTGGAAACGTTTCTAAAGAAGCTGTTGCTTTATTTATTCAATACGGTGCTGATCCCTTATTGAAAAATAATTATGGAGTTTGTGCGCTGGATATATATGCTGCTCGTGACGAAATCATGGATATATTGAAGAATGCTGTTTAATGGATTTTAGGCATAATGAGTGAGCCTGCCTGTCTAACCTCTGGCGGGTTCACTGCGTCCTTAATAAACGACCCGATAAGCAGAAAGGATGATTCTATGAAACCGGAATCCAGTATCATCTTTTTCCCTTGTAAAAATATGGAAGAAACGCTCGCCTACTACACGGAGGTGGTTGGACTGCCCGTGCATAAAAATCTGGGTAAATCTGTCTGGCTCGACTGTGGGTACGGCTATCTCGGCTTTGTGGAGTACGACCCGCCGCGTCCGATGGCGTCCGGTGCGTGCATCTCCCTGAATCTCGAATCCACAGAGGCGGTGGATGCCATGTACGCGATGCTTAAAACGAAGCCGGTCCTCGGTCTGCAGGCGCCGCCGCAGAAGCACCCAAAGTTCCCGGTGTATTCGTTCTTTTTCTCCGATCCGAACGGATACTTGCTGGAATTCCAGAAACCGCTCGATACATAAACACAAAACCCCGGAAAACTGCCGTGCTCGGCAATTTTCCGGGGTTTGTTGTTATTTTCTTTATCCCAAAAGTACATCCGTGGCGAGCATCACACAAAAACCGATCAGAAGTGCGTACGTCGCACCGCGCTCACTGCCATGGGCGTGGGTCTCGGGGATCATCTCGTCGCTGATGACGTACAGCATCGTGCCGCCGGCAAAGGCCAGGGCAAAGGGGAGAATGGCGGCGGAAAGGCTGACGGCAAAATAGCCGATCAGCGTGCCGGCCACCTCCACAAGGCCGGTCAGCATGGCGCAGATGAACGTGCGCTTCGTGGAAACACCGGCAGCCAGCATCGGGCCGATGATGACCATACCTTCCGGGATATTCTGCAGCGCGATGCCGCCGGCAATGATCAGCGCCTGCGCGGTGTCGCCGGAGCCAAAGCCGACGCCCGCCGCGATGCCTTCCGGCAGATTATGTATGGCGATCGCCATGACAAAAAGCAGCACCTTGCTGAGATTTGCGTTGTTGTGCGTCTCGATGTCCGGCCCCATCAGCTTGTGCAGATGGGGAACCAGTTTATCGATAAGATTCAGGCACAGCGCGCCGGCAAAGATACCGGCAACGGTGATGGGCAAACCGTATGTACCGCCGTATTCCAGAGAGGGGAGAACCAACCCCAGAACGGCTGCGGCAAGCATCACGCCGGCCGCAAAGGAAAGTACGATGTCAGAAAACTTGTGGGAGACCTTTTTGAACAGGAATCCCAAAAGAGAACCGAATACAGTTGCGCCGCCGACGCCCAGCGCCGTCAATAAAACTATGCGCATAAAAGGTCTCCTTTCTGTGGATCGAAACCCTTAAACGATGGGTTCAAAGTCTGCAGCACCGTGCTTGCACAGGGGGCAGATGAAATCATCGGGCAGGGTGTCGCCCTCATAGACATAACCGCAAATCTTGCACACGAAGCCCTTCTTGCCTTCGGTTTCCGGCTTCGGCTTTACATTTGCGTAATAGTACGCGTAGGTCATGGTCTCGCGGTCGGAGAGAACGCGGGCTTCGGTGACGGAGCAGATAAACATACCGTGTGTATCGAGGTCCACATAGTCCTCCACCTTGAGGGAAAGGAAGGAGTTAATGTAGCGCGGCAGGAAGACGAGGCCGTTGTCAGAACGCAGCGGTGTGCAGTCCGCAAACTTATCTACATTGCGGCCGCTGACAAAACCGAAAGCCTCAAACACCTTGAACGGTGCATCCACCGTGAGGCAGTTGACATTCATCTTACCGGTCTGCTTGATGACATGGTGGGAGTAATTTGCCTTGTTGATGGTCACGGCCACGCGGTTCGGTGTATCGGTGACCTGCATGACGCTGTTCACGATGAGGCCGTTGTCCTTTTTGCCGTCGTTGGAGGTGACCACATAGAGGCCGTAACCGAGGTTGAACAGAGCGGTGAGATCGTTTTTGTTGGCGGTCTCATCCTGCTGTGCGAGATATTCGCGGCAGAGCTCCTCGGCCATGGCTTCCAGCTGTGCAGCGCTGTCCTCATTCAGTGCGGACAGGATCTTCACGGTGGTGTCGGTGAAGGTCAGGTTCTTGCTCTTTTCCAGCATACTGCGCATGACTTTTGCAGCCATCGGTGCCCAGCTGCCGTTTTCGATCAGGCCAACGGTGCGGTTGCTGAAGTTGCGCTCGGTCAGGTGATGGATGAATTCCTTCATGAAGGGGAAGATATCGGCGTTGTAGGTCGTGGTAGCCAAAACCAGCTTGCTGTAACGGAATGCATCCTCTACAGCTTCTGCGATGTCGCAGCGGGCAAGGTCATGCAGAACGACCTTCGGGCAGCCCTTGGCGCGGAGCTTATCCGCCAGCTGCAGCACGGCTTTCTGTGTGTTGCCGTAAACGGAGGTATAAGCCAGACCACTGCCCTCAGATTCCGGCTGATAGCTGGACCATGTGTTGTAGAGGTTCAGATAGTAACCGAGGTTTTCGGTGAGTACCGGGCCGTGCAGCGGGCAGATGGTCTGAATATCGAGACCGGCCGCCTTCTTCAGCAGGCTCTGTACCTGTGCACCGTATTTGCCGACGATGCCGATGTAGTAGCGGCGGGCTTCGCAGGCCCAGTCTTCTTCCACGTCGAGTGCACCGAATTTGCCGAAACCGTCCGCGGAGAACAGGACCTTGTCGGTGCTGTCATAGGTGACGATGACTTCCGGCCAGTGCACCATGGGGGCGGTGACAAAGGTGAGCGTATGCTTGCCGAGGGAAAGGGTGTCACCCTCACCGACTACAATGCGCTTTTCGGAGAAATCGGTGCCGAAGAACTGCTTCATCATCTGGAAAGCCTTGGCGGACGCCACAAGGGTGGATTCCGGATAGGCCTTTTTAAAATTGTAAATGTTGGCGGAGTGGTCCGGCTCCATGTGCTGCACGATGAGATAATCCGGTGTGCGGCCGTCCAGAGCGTTCTGGAGGTTATCCAGCCACTCGTGTGTGAAATTGGCATCCACCGTATCCATCACGGCGATTTTCTCGTCGAGGATCACGTAGGAGTTGTAGGCCATGCCGTTCGGGACAACATACTGCCCTTCGAACAGGTCCACCTTATGGTCGTTGACGCCAATGTATTTGATGTCGTTTGTAATGAACATTTGAATTCACCTCATAAAGTTATGTAATCAAAAAGATGATTATAAACATTATAACGCGATCCGGGTGCATCTTCAAGAGCCCGAAGTGCATTATTCCAGAATTTGTCCGTTGGTAGAGATGGTCACGACCTGCCAGGGGATAAATTTGCCGCTGTTCATCAGGGCGCGCTTCACAGCGTTTTCGAGGCCGCCGCAGCAGGGAACTTCCATGCGGACAATCTTCACGCTCTTGATGTTGTTGTGCCGCAGGATCTCCGTCAGCTTCTCTGCATAATCGCCGCTGTCCAGCTTGGGGCAGCCGATCAGTGTGATGTGGTTGCGGATGAAGTCGTTGTGGAAATTGCCGTAGGCAAAAGCCGTGCAGTCCGCGGCGATCAGCAGGTTGGCGTTGTCAAAATATGGAGCGTTCACCGGAACGAGTTTGATCTGGCACGGCCACTGAGAAAGCTGGCTCGTGGCCGGCGTGCCTGCGGTACGTGCCGGTGCGGCGGGTTCACGCCGAATGGACCGGGCTGCCGTGCCGGGGCAGGTGAATGCGGGAATGGGCTGTGCCTTCTGTTTCTTGGCTTTCAGAACCGCAGCCTCGTCATACGCCGGGGCTTCCCGGAGCTCAAAGGAGATCGCGTCCGTGGGGCAGGCCGGCAGGCAGTCGCCAAGCCCGTCACAGTAATTCTCGCGGGTCAATTTTGCCTTGCCGTTCACCATTTCGATGGCGCCCTCGTGGCAGGCAGCCGCACAGGCACCGCAGCCGTTGCAGCGTTCTTCGTCGATTTTTATGATCTTTCTCAGCATAGTAAATATCCTTTCTCAAACTTAAAAGCATTTTCCATCTTTGCAGGATTCCGTATCCGTGCCGCGCCAGCAAAGCTCATTCGTGCAGTGGCGGTCATCGCGCAGCAGGGCGAGATTTTCCACCGTGGTTTCCGCGATGTTCTGCAGGGCATCCTCCGTTAAGAACGCCTGATGCGAGGTCACAATCACATTCGGCATCGAGATCAGGCGGGCGAGGGTATCGTCTTCCAGAATGTGTCCGGAATTGTCCTCAAAGAACAGGTCGGATTCTTCCTCGTACACATCGAGGCAAGCGGCGCCGACCTTGCGGGACTTGATCCCGTTGAGCAGCGCTTCGGCATCGACCAAAGCACCGCGGGAGGTGTTCAGAAGTACCACACCGCGCTTGCATTTTTCCAGTGCGGTTTCGTCGATGATGTGGTTCGTCTCGTCGGTCAGCGGGCAGTGCAGGGAGATGATGTCGCTTTCCGCAAAAAGTGTATCCAGATCCACATAGCGAACGGCGTCACCGTTATCGAGGCCCGGCGCGGGGAATTTGTCGTACGCGAGCACACGCATCCCAAAGCCGCGGCAGATGTCGATGAACACGCGGCCGATCCGCCCGGTACCAATCACACCCACAGTCTTGCCGTGCAGATCAAAACCCGTTAAACCGGAAAGGCTGAAGTTAAAATCCTTCGTGCGGATATAGGCCTTGTGAATACGCCGGATGGACGTAAGCAGCAGGGCCATCGTGTGCTCCGCCACCGCGTAGGGGGAGTAGGCCGGCACGTGCACCACATGCACTTTGCCGTAGGCGTGCTTCATGTCCACATTGTTAAAGCCCGCGCAGCGCAGGGCTACGATTTTTACCCCCATTTCATACAGGCGGTCAATGACTTCCGCGTTGACCGTGTCGTTCACAAAGACGCACACACCGTCGTATCCGCGGGCAAGGTCCACGGTATCTTCATTCAGCTTGGTCTCATAATATTTAAATGTAATGCCCTGTGCGGCGCCGTATTCCTCAAAGGACGGCATATCATAAGGTTTGGCATCAAAAAAAGCAATTTTCATAAAGAACCTCCGGGTAAATTGTTTTTCTTGTTTTTACGGGTTCATTATAGTATACTGAGAGCAGAAAGTATGTTGAATTTTCAACAAAACAAATAAAATTGAGAATTATTTTTATTTTAAGGTGCGCATCATGGAAAAGTACATGGACATCCTCAAACAATGCATTCTCTTTCAAAATATCCGGGATGAAGATCTGAGCACCATGCTGCACTGCATAGATGCCCGCGTGATCCTCTTTGATAAAAAGTATACCATTCTGGCGGAGGGATATCCGGCAAAATATATGGGAATTGTTCTCAGCGGTTCCGCACAGATTCAGCGCATGGATTATTTCGGCAACCGCAGCGTCGTATCGAATGTGGAACCGGGAGAAACGTTCGGCGAAACGTTTGCGTGTGCTCAGGTCGATGCTGTGCCGGTGGAGGTGATCGCCAATGAGCCCTGTGCCGTCATGCTGATCGATGCCGCACATATCCTGCACCCGTGTGAAAATCACTGCAGTTTTCATCAGCAGCTGATTTTCAATTTGATGAAAGCCATGGCGATTAAGAATCTGCAGCTTCATCAGAGTATGGAGATCACCGCGCAGCGTACCACGCGGGAAAAACTGATGACCTATCTAAATTTTCAGGCCAAGCGCGCAAACAGCACCAGCTTTGAGATTCCGTTTGACCGGCAGGCGCTGGCGGACTATCTGCAGGTGGACCGCAGCGGACTTTCCGCGGAGATCAGCAAGCTGCGCCGGGAGGGCGTGCTCGAAAACCATAAGAATCATTTCACGCTGCTGTAAAATGTGCGCAGGAAGACGCAAAAAACCGCCGATCCGGAAAATACCGGGTCGGCGGTTCGTGTATGTCGGATTATTCAGCGTTGAAGACGTACTTGTCCAGACGCTCGAAGGCCTCCTGCACGCGGGACAGCGGCAGAGCCAGATTCATGCGGATGTGGGTCTTACCGTGGAAGGCGCGGCCGTCCTGCCAGACAACGCCGACATCCCAGCCGGCTTTCAGAACATCGCCCACGTCCTTGCCGTGTGCAGCACACCACTTGCCGCAATCGATGAACAGCATATATGTACCCTGCGGCTTGGAAATCTCCACGCCCTCAAAGTGCTCTTCAATGTACTTGCAGGCCCAGTCGATATTGCCGGTGATGACTTCACGCAGCTCATCCAGCCACTCGTAACCCTCGTCCTTGTAGGCGCCGATCAGAGCGTACATGGACATAACGTTGAGGGAGTTGTAGTGGGACAGGGAGGATTCCTTGTCCATACGATCCTTCAGCAGCTTGTTGTAAATGATGTGATAGCTGCCGATGAGACCGGCAAGGTTGAAGGTCTTGGACGGTGCATAGAAAGCGATGGTGCGCTTCTTGGCGTCTTCGCTGACGGACTGGGTCGGAGTGTGCTTCTGGCCAACGAGGGTCAGGTCGCTCCAGATTTCGTCGGAGATGACCATCACGTCATGCTTCTTGTAGAGCTCCATGGCCTTTTCCACTTCCCACTTTTCCCAGACACGGCCGGTCGGGTTGTGAGGGGAGCAGAAGATCGCTGTGTGGATCTTGTTTTCCACGATCTTCTTTTCCATATCTTCAAAATCCATGCGCCAAACGCCATTTTCATCCTGAACCAGCGCGGAATGCACGATGTCGTAACCGTTATTCTTCAGAACGCCGGTGAAGCCCACGTAGGTGGGGCTGTGCAGCAGGACCTTATCGCCCTGAGAGCAGAGCACACGCATAGCGGTGGCTACGCCGCCCAGAACACCGTTTTCATAGCCGATGTTGGCAGCGGTCAGACCGGTTACGCCGTTGCGGGTCTCATGCCAGCGGATGATGGAATCGTAATATTCAGTTCTGGTGCTGAAATAACCGAAAGTGGGCAGCTTGGCACGCTCGATCATGGCTTCCTGAATGGTGTGCAGAGCCGGGAAGTTCATGTCTGCAACCCACATGGGGATTACATCAAAGCCCTCGCGCGGAGCGGGGAAGGAGGAACCGGGTGCGCCTACAGCATCCACAGCGATGGCGTCCTTGCCGCGGCGATCCAGAATACTGGTAAAATCATACTTCATGGTTGATCGATCCTTTCCTTTGCATGGATAGGTCATATCGTTTGACGCAATATGACAAAACTGTCCGAATTTATACAGCATAATTATATCGCAATCTACAAAAAAATACAAGTGTCTGATATAAAAATGTAATCGTTTCCATTTCCGGGTAGCGAATACCGGAAATACGGATGAACCGAATCGAGAAGCAAGCGGCGGAATACCGGCGGGATATGGAAATGTGAACAGAAAAATATGTTGAAAAAAACATAAATTTTGCCGCACAGGCCATACTTTTCTATTGTAATCCGGCGGAAAATGTGCTATATTTTAATGTGTCTTATTGGGGGATTTTTCGATGCGCTCCAAAGCACCGGGATCCGCCGAAATCCAAAAAGAAGGACTTGACGAAAATGGAAAAGAATGAAAGAAGAGTCGGTACCATTTCCCGCGGCATCCGCTGCCCGATCATCCGTGAGGGCGACGATCTGGCTGCTATCGTAGCAGACAGCGTTCTGCAGGCCGCTGAAAGCGAAGGCTTTGAGCTTCGTGACCGCGATGTTATTTCTATTACAGAGTCTATTGTAGCCAGAGCACAGGGCAACTACGCTTCCGTGGATGACATTGCACAGGACGTCCGTGCAAAGCTCGGCGGCGAAACCATTGGTGTTATTTTCCCGATCCTCTCCCGCAACCGTTTTGCGATCTGCCTGCGCGGCATTGCAAAGGGTGCCAAGAAGATCATTCTGATGCTCAGCTATCCGTCCGATGAGGTCGGCAATGAGCTTGTAAGTCTGGATAAGCTGGATGAAGCCGGTGTCAATCCGTATTCTGATGTGCTCACACTGGAGCGCTACCGTGAGCTGTTCGGCTACGGTGTGCATGAGTTCACCGGTGTGGACTATGTGCAGTATTACGGCGATCTGATCCGTGAATGCGGCGCTGAGGTGGAGATCGTATTTGCCAACCAGGCAAAGGCCATCCTCAACTATACCGATTGCGTTCTCACCTGTGATATCCATACCCGTGCCCGTACCAAGCGCATCCTGAAGGCAGCCGGCGCAAAGGCCGTCTGCGGCCTGGATGATATCCTCAACGCACCCATCACCGGCGGCTACAATGAAAATTACGGCCTGCTGGGTTCCAATAAGTCCACGGAAGATACCGTGAAGCTGTTCCCGCGCGAGTGCCGTCCGCTCGTTCTCGATGTGCAGGAGCGTATTCTGCAGGCTACCGGCAAGCACGTAGAAGTGATGGTCTACGGCGACGGTGCCTTCAAGGACCCGAAGGGCAAGATTTGGGAGCTGGCTGACCCGGTCGTTTCCCCGGCTTTCACAGACGGTCTCATCGGCACTCCGAACGAGCTGAAGCTGAAGTATCTGGCCGATAATGACTTCAAGGACCTCTCCGGCGAAGAACTGAAGAAGGCCATTTCCGAGAGCATCCGCGCCAAGAAGGATGACCTTGTGGGCAACATGGCTTCTCAGGGCACCACACCGCGTCAGCTGACCGACCTCATCGGTTCCCTCAGCGACCTGACCAGCGGTTCCGGCGATAAGGGCACACCGGTCGTCTTTATCCAGGGCTACTTCGATAACTACACAAACTAAGTTAAAATTACACGCCCCTTGAGCACTTTGGTGTTCAAGGGGCGTTTTTATGTGCTTATTTCTTTAGTTCGGGATCGAGGAAAACGCGGGAGCCGGTGGCGCCGCGCTGACCCTGATATTTTCCGCGATAAGGATGCTCTGCCGCATCATCCATTTTGGCGAAGACCAGCTGGCCTACCCGGCGTCCGGCCTGCAGCTCAATGGCACAGCGATTGGCGTTGAAGAGCTCCAGTGTGATCTCGCCCTCAAAACCGGGATCCACCCAGCCGGCGTTCTGAATGAACAGACCCATGCGGCCCAGAGAGCTGCGGCCTTCCACGAAAGCCGTGAGGTCATCCGGCAGTGCGAAGTATTCCATCGTGGTTGCGAGCACAAACTGACCCGGCAGCAGGAGATACCGGTCCGTTTCGATGGTCTTGTAGGAAATCGGCTTGTCCATTGTGAGGATTCCCGTGGAGGAATCTTCCACAATGCTGAACGTGCTGCCCAGACGAATATCCACACTGGCGGGCTGAATCTGGCCGGGTTCAAGCGGCGAGATGGTCAGCGTGTGTTCCGAAAGCATTTTCTGAATGGTTTTATCTGATAAAATCATGTGGCTTTTCCTTTCTGTATTTTACCCAGCATACGCTCGGCGCGTTCCAACAGGATGTTCCGGTCATTCGGCGTTTGCCCGATGATGACGCTGTCCAGAAGCGCGGTAAGCGCAGTGCCGATTTCCGCACCGCGATATCCGAGTGCAGCCATGTCGCGGCCGTTCACCGCAAGCTGCTGCATATGCAGACAGTAATTTTCCGTCTGCAGGCGTTCTGCTTCCCGGCGTGCCTCCTGCAGCGCTGTGAGACGCTCTTCGATGCAATCCGGTGCGTGCGCGGCGCTGTCCGCTTCGGCTACGGCGATCAGCTTATAAAACAGATCATAACCCAGAGAAGCTAGAAGACGGCGGAATTTTGCCTGCCGCATCGGAAAGTGTATGTCATGCAGTTCCACCAGTTTTGTAACATCGTGCAATGTGCGGTTATCGCAGCGCAGCGCGCGCAGGGCCCGGTGGGCGATCTCTTTGCTGTGCACCGCGTGGCCGTAAAAATGATCGTAACCGTCCTTGCCGACGGTACGGCATACGCCCTTGCCCGTGTCGTGCAGCAGCACAGCAAGCCGAACGGTCTCGTCCGGCGGCGAGGCTTCCAACGCGTGCAGCGTGTGCTCAAAAACATCGTAAATATGATACCGGCTATTCTGCGGCACATCGCGGATGATTTCAAGCTCCGGCACGGCAGCGAAAAGCAGCTCCGGTGCAAGGCGCAGCGCGTCCGCCGCGTAGGGCGCAGTCAGGGTCTTTTTCAGTTCGACGAAAATGCGTTCCCGCGCGACCTGCGCAATCTTCGGACTCAGCGTCTTGAGTGCGGCCAGCGTGTTCGGCTCTATGGAAAATCCAAGTACCGCAGAAAACCGCAGTGCCCGGAATAAGCGCAGAGCATCCTCTGTAAAGCGGCGCTCGGGATCACCCACGCAGCGAAGGATCCTGTTTTTCAGGTCGGCTTGTCCCCCGAAGGGGTCGATCAGCCCGTCTGTATCATTGTATGCCATGGCGTTTACGGTGAAATCCCGGCGGGCGAGATCTTCCTCCACAGAAGCCGTAAACCGAACCTCATCCGGGTGCCGGCCGTCGGAATATTCGCCGTCCACGCGGAAAGTGGTCACTTCATACGGCTCGTGGTCGATGCGCACGGTCACCGTGCCGTGCTGCAATCCGGTTTCGATCACATGAAAATCCCGGAAAATCGAAAGCACCTGTTCGGGGCGGGCATCGGTGGTGATGTCCCAATCGTGCGGCATGCGACCCAAAAGGCTGTCCCGCACGCAGCCGCCGACGGCATAGCCGTGAAAGCCGTTTTCCTGCAGACGATCAATGATCCGCCGGCAGGGCTCGGGTAATGTAAGAAAAACTGGCGTTGAGTAAGTCATATCAGTGCACAAACACAGCCGTATTGGGCGACCATACGCCGAGGTCCAGCGCGAGTTCTGTGGTGTACGGCAGATCACCGGTGTTCTCAAAACGGGTCGCGGCGATAAAATCTTCAAAAGAATAGGTTCGTGTGCCAGTATTTGTAAATTCCACCGTGATGCGGTTCTGCTCCACATTCATGCGGGTCACGGCGGCGTAGCGCAGGGTGAGTTCGGGTGCATCGGCCTCAGAAAGCAGGATGATCACCGGGTTGCCCGCGCTGATGCTCTCGTGAATCTGCGTCAGCAGGTCGAGATTCGAGATGTTTTCTTGCAGAACGACACGGTCGGGCGGCAGAACGCTTTCCATGCAGGCGGCTACCTCATCCGGGAATACGGGTTCTTCTGCGCTCTTGTCAAAAACAGAAGTATCAGTGATGGGGCTTCCCAGCCGAATGCAAAGGGCCTGCGCCAGCGCGTAACCGTCCGGCAGGTCGGCGGATTCCACGGAGAAGCCAAGGCAAGCCGCGGGTTCGGAATAGACCGTGCTCTTGGCCAAAGATTCATAGCCGTTGTTCGTCATGCGTTCCGAAATCGAATGCTTTGTCCACAAAACACCGCCGATGATCAGACAGACCAGCAAAAGGGCGCAGGACTGCCGTACGATGCGGCGCAGTGCTTCGCCCGGCCGCTCTCCGCTGCAGAGACGAACGGAGAAGAAGGTACGCAGCATGGTGCGCAGAGCAGGGAGAAGCTTCTTTGCTCTGGGTCGGGCGGAAGTATATGTACGGCATACGGGGGCAGCGGGTGTGCGGACGACCGGTGCACGCGGTGCTGCCGGTGTTCTGGGTGTGACCGGCGCTCTCTGTACGGCAGGCGTCTTTGGGGCAGCCGGATTGCGTGCAGCGTAGTCTAAGTCCAGCGTAATGCTCTCGAAGAAAGACGGCTCCGCGGTGTGCGGTGTGATCGGCAAATCGGCTGTTTCGTGTCTCGGTGTCGAAAAAATATCCGTAAACACTTTTTTCTCGTGCAGCTCGCCGGGTTGTTCATTGGGTGTTTCGCCGGTGGTTTTGTTGACCTTTTCGTTGAGTTCTTCGTTGGGGCCATCCTGCGGGGCCTCGTCTGGCGTTTCCTGCGGATTTTCGCCGGGTATCTCCGACTGGTTGTTCTCCGGCATCTCAGGGGCAGTTTCGGGCTTTGTTTCCGGCGTGAGGGCGTCCAAAGTCGGCTGCAGTTCCGTTTTCTTTTCTTCCATGGGATTCATCCTTTCTCAATCAAAGTTCTCATAAATCTCCGATGCCCGCGCAATATTCGGGCATAATAACACTATTTTATTTAGCATAGCACTTTTGGCTGTCTTTTTCAACGCGAAATCAAGAAATTAACTTGCATTCTCCGGAAACATCCTGTATAATCGGTTTGAATTCCGACAATGTAAAGAAAAGGATGAAAATCATGGCACTTTTTAACGATTGGCAGGCTTTTGCAGAAGAAAAGTCCTCCGCACCCGATGCACAGCAGTACTGGAACGAGTATTTCCTGCGCGAAAGAGATTTCTACATCGAGCTGCTGAAGAACGAGCCCATCACCGGTACCGTTAAGGCACTGGCTGAGCGCTTTGGCGTGGATGTCATTGAAATGACCGGCTTCCTCGATGGCATCAACGAGAGCCTGAAGGCAGCAAACGACCTCGAGAATCTGACCGAGGACAGCGAAGTTTCCCTCGATTACGACAAGGAGAAGCTCTATTACAATATGGTCGCCGCCAAGGCAGAGTGGCTCTACACACTGCCGGAGTGGGATGCCCACCTCACCGAGGAGAGACGCCGCGAGCTGTATAAGCAGCAGAAGTCTTCCACCACCGTGGTCAAGGGCCCGAAGGTTGGCCGCAACGATCCTTGCCCCTGCGGCAGCGGCAAGAAGTACAAGAAGTGCTGCGGCAGATAAATTGAACGTAAAAAGCGCGGGGATTCCTGCGCTTTTTTCATCGTGTGAAGCAGAAAGGATGTTGGACATGGCGGGGAAGATCGTGCTGATTTCCGGCCCGTGCGGCGCGGGAAAAACAACGATCAGCCGGCTGATGGTGCAGAATACCGATGCGCCCAAAGCCGTGCATATGCATACGGATGATTTCTACACCTACATTCAAAAAGGGTATATTCCGCCCTGGCAGGATGGCTCCGGAGACCAGAACGATACGGTGATCCGTGCCGCAGCAGCCTGTGCGGAAACCTATGCGGAAGGGGATTACGACGTTTACGTCGACGGCGTCATCGGCCCGTGGTTTATTGCGGCATGGCAGGATCTGGTGCGAAAGGGCGTGGACGTGCGCTATGTCGTGCTCCGGCCGGATCGGGATGAGACCGTGCGGCGCGGCCTCGAAAGAGAAGCCCGGGCGGAGTTCCCCCTGACGGAGCAGGTGTTCACGGATATGTGGGAAATGTTCCGGGATCTGGGCGCGTTTTCCGTGTACGCAATGAACACGGGCAGTCAGACTGCCGCGGAAAGCGCTGCGTGCCTGAAAGCACGGCTTCAAAACGGAGAATTCCGACTTTCGGCCTTTGGAGAGGAATCAGAAGATGGAATGTAAGAAAATATATCTTGAAAATATGGACTGCCTGCAAAGCACGGCGGTGGTACTCGCCTGCGAAAGCAGAAAGGATGGCCTGTTTGATCTCATCACAGACCGTACACCGCTGTTTCCGGAAGGCGGCGGACAGCGCAGCGATCGGGGCACGGTAAACGGTGCCGCAATCGTGCACTGCAGGGAAGAAAAGGGCACCGTCATTCATACCGCGGCAGCGCCGTTTGCGGTTGGGGAAACCGTGGAAATCACGGTGGACGCGGCCTTGCGCCGGCTGCACACGCAGCAGCACACGGGCGAGCATATGCTGTCTTACGCGTATCAGCACCTGTTCGGCGCGACGAACATCGGATTTCATATGAGCGAAGATGTGGTCACCATCGACCTGGATCGTATGCTGACCGCAGAGGAGATCGAAGCCGGTGAAACTTACGCCAACGAGATGGTGGAAGCCGATTTGCCGGTGACCATTTCCATTGTGGACGGTGAAACCGCTGCGGACCTGCCCCTGCGCAAACGGAACGACAAGCTGACGGAAGGCATCCGCATCGTGGCGATCGGAGACGGCGAGATGTGCACCTGCTGCGGTACGCATTTTACGCATACCGCGCCGGTCGGGATGATCAAGGTGCTGGAATACGGCAAATATAAGCAGGGGTGTCGGGTCACGTTTGTCTGCGGCGCTCTGGCACGCAAGTGGTTCCGGATGGAAAACAGCGAGCTGCGCCGTACCGCAGCAAAACTGTCCGTAAAGCCGGAAGGCGTGTATGACGCACTTCTCAGAAAAGAAGAGCAGATCACGGAGCTGCATCTGCAATTGCGTAGAAAAAACGCGCAGATGGCGGAGCTGTATACCGCTAAGCTGGAGCAGACGGCCCGTATGCGGGATAGCTGCAGGATCGTGGCCGGTTTTGTCCCGGTGGATGTGGATGCGGCAAAGCAGATCGCGGAACGGCTCTGTGCGGACCGAACCACAGTGACTGTGCTCTTCTGTGAAGACGGCCCTCGTATGCGATATTTCTGCCTTGCGGGCGAAGCGTGTCCCGTAAGCTGCCGCGATATTGCAATGCAGATCAACAAAGCCCTGAATGCAAAGGGCGGCGGCAGCCCGAAAACCGCGCAGGGCAGTTTTGAAAAGACAGACGAAGCGCAGCTGCAGGCGTTTGCCGATACACTGTAAAAAAGGGGGACGTTGCAAAATGCAACGTCCCCCTTAGAAATATGCAGAGACAGTTTCTGTCCCTGCATATTTCGTTCCAATTATACGCGAAAGGGGCTCCAAGACCGCCCCCTCGCCGGG
>JAFQWC010000090.1 GCA_017407665.1 Clostridia bacterium
CGTGAAAAAGAATGACCTTTCGGTCACTCGGAAATATGCTCGAGGCCCAGCAGGTAGATTTCCCGCACATGGGTATCGTCCAGAGAATAATACGACTGCTTACCGTCGCGCTTGACCTTCACGAGATGCGCATTGCGCAGCAGCCGCAGCTGGTGGGAAATGGCGGACTGGCCCATATCGAGCAGCTCTGCGATCTCACAGACGCACAATTCCCGCTGAAACAGCACGCACATGATGCGGATACGCGTGGTATCGCCAAACATCTTGAACAGCTCCGCCAACTGGAACAGTGTATCGAGATCCGGAATATTCTCCTCCACCGCTTTCAGGTCGGCGTGCACGTGCTCGCCGGAGCAGAGTTCCTCTTCCTTTTTGTTCTTTTTCTTTGCGCCTTTGGGCTCTGCCTTGGCCGATTTGGATTTTTCTTTGTCTTTCTTTCCCATCCTGTTCACCGCCTATATATGAATGATTGTTCATTCGTTGGTTTTATTATAACACACACTTGCAGGTTGTCAAGTGTCTTGGCGTCGTGAAGTACCCGAAAATTTCTTGATTCCCTCATGGAATTGGTGTATAATTTAAGACAAATCTAGTATATACCTGAGGTGAATGATGCTTTATTTGGAAGAGATAAATCCGGGTAACTGGAGATTGGGACTGAAGGTCGCGAAAGAACAGGAAAACTATGTTGCCAGTGATTTTCGTATGCTCGCACGCGCCTATGCTTATCGTGAATACAGAAGTAAAGCGTTTGTAATATATAACGACGCCACACCGGTTGGTATGGCTATGTATTATGATTGTGATGAACTGAGTGCATATGATTTCAGCCAGTTATTTATTGACGAAAGATATCAGGGAAACGGATACGGATACGCAGCCGCCGCACAAATCGTCGAAAGAATGAAAGCGGACGGAAAGTTCCGTAAAATCATTTTATGTTATATCGAAGGAAATGAAGCAGCCAGAAAACTGTATGAAAAAATCGGGTTTTACCATACGGGCGAAGTCGACGATGATGAAATCATCATGCAGATGGATCTGTAAAAGCCATACGTAATGCTTTATCAACAGGAGTGTGTATATGACCATTCGGGAACTCGGCAACTTTTACGACGCGCGGTTTCAGCTTTGCTTCCGCGCGTATTTTCTGGAAATCGGTATCAAGCTCAAAGAGGATACAGATGTCTTTGATGACATAACGGAATCCTACCAAAAGGAAAATATGCGCACCTTTGTCCTGGAGGAGGAAAACGAGATCGCCGGCTTTATCATGTTCCAGCCGGAACATTTGAAGGGCGGCTTTTTCGAGGAGCACGCCGGCTTCATCCGCGAGCTTTGGGTCGCGCCGGCCTTCCGGCGATCCGGATACGGTAAGCAGCTGCTCGAAACGGTGGAGGATTACTTCCGGAAAATGGACATCTCCAAGCTGATCCTGACTTACGACGAGAACGCTCTGGGATTCTACAAAAAGCTGGGATTTCAGCCGGATGGTTCCTACAAAGCCAAAAACAACGGAAATGTTATTGTGAAATATTTTTAAGCCGTCGCGATATACCGAACGGACAAACAGCCGCCCACATCCTTGTAGGCGGCTGTACTGTTCTGTCCCGGTTCAGCGCAAATTCCCCGTTGAAACACGCTCCGGTTTACGGTATAATGAAAAGGATAAAATGGAATGATATTGCCGTGACCCGGCAATTGAAAAGAGGAAGAAATCATGCTGAATATTGTGATTCTGGACGGCGGCACCACGAACCCCGGAGATATTTCCTGGGCACCGCTCGAAGCCATCGGTCATGTGACCGCCTATGACAATACTCCCGCCGAGCTCGTCATCGAGCGCGCGAAGGACGCCGATGCCGTCATCATGAACCGCATCGTGATGAGCCGTGCCGTGATGGATGCTCTGCCGAAGCTGCGCTTCATCGGTGCGCTGGCCACCGGCTTCAACACCATCGACGTTGTGGCCGCGCACGAAAAGGGCATCACCGTGTGCAATGTGCCGTTCTACTGCGTGGAGACCGTGGCACAGCAGGCCTTTGCCCTGCTTCTCGAACTTTGCAACCACACGGATGCCATCAGCCGCACCACATTGGGTGGCGGCTGGAACGAGAGCATCCGCATGAGCTATACCTCGCACGCCCTGTTTGAGCTGACCGGCAAAACACTGGGCATTTTCGGCTTCGGCAACATCGGCCGCACCGTGGCAAAGCTGGGCCTTGCACTGGGCATGAAGGTCATCGTAAACAGCCGCACAAAAAAAGAACTGCCCGAGGGCTGCACATGGGTGGATTTTGAAACCCTGTTCCGCACCGCCGATGTCGTCTCTCTGCACTGCCCCTTGAATGACGGCACCCGCGGTATCGTCAGCCGGGATGTTCTCGCTATGATGAAGCCCACCGCACTGCTCATCAACACCGCCCGCGGCGCCGTACTCGATGAAGCCGCTCTGGCCGATGCGCTGAACGAAGGCCGTCTGGCCGGCGCCGGTCTGGACGTGATGGTCGAGGAGCCGCCGAGAGCCGATCACCTGCTGCTTTCCGCTAAAAACTGCATCATCACACCGCACATCGCATGGGCTTCCCGCGATGCCCGTATGCGCCTCGTTCGCATCGTGGCGGACAATCTGCAGGCTTTTCTGGACGGCCATCCGCAGAACGTCGTTTCCTGAGCCGATCGGTTTTGCTCTTTCCAAAGAAATGCAGAAAGAGCAAAAGGCGAGAATAAATCTCGCCTTTTGCTCTCTTTTGGGGAGGAGTTGTATTGAAAAGTCGCGGTAAATCCTTACCGCCGAGCTCGTTATCTCTGTTATGGCTTAATTATAACTGCCCATTTTTCGAATGTCAACGATTTTTTGGCGAATCTCCCTTTTGCTTGTCTCTCACAAATCAGTTTGATCTTTTTTGTCTATTTTATACAGTAAAATTCCTGTTTTTTTCCTTGTGAAACGAGTAAAAGTTTTTCAAAAGTTGAAGATGCAACCAATTTTTCCGCATATTTACTGGATATTTTCAAAATATCCCTGTTTCGTGTTTCCCGGAGGTTTTTTGCAATGATGAAAAAAAACGATCTGTTCGAGGCTGCCATCACAGCCATGACCGCTGAGGGCAGCGGCATCTGTCGGAAGGACGGCATTGCCGTGTTTGTACCCCGCACGGCGGTGGGCGATTTCTGCCGTGTGCGTGTGGTCAAGGTTCTGAAAAATTACGCCTTCGGACGTCTTGAAGAACTGCTCGAGCCATCTCCGGACCGCATGACGCCGGACTGCCCGGTCTGTGCACAGTGCGGCGGCTGTGTGTATCGTCACATCACCTACGAGGCAGAGCTCAGGATCAAGGCACAGCGCGTACGCGATGCTCTGGAGCGCATCGGCGGCTTCCGCGATCTTGAGATCCAGCCCATTCTGGCTGCACCGGAGCGCAATTTCTACCGCAACAAATGTCAGTTGCCCATCGGCCTCTCCAAAGACGGCAAGCTGCAGCTCGGCTTTTATGCCGTAAATTCCCACCGCATCGTGGATACCCACACCTGCCTGCTGCAGCCCGCGGAATTCGACAAAGCCGCAGAGGCTTTCCGCGCCTGGCACGCCGTCACCGGCGAAAGCGTATACGATGAAACCGCTCACGCCGGGCTTCTGCGGCACCTGTATATGCGCCGCGGCGAAAAGAGCGGCGAGATGATGGTCTGCATTGTGGCAAACGGCGGCGCCCTGCATGAAGAGGCACTGCTGGTTTCCATGCTGAGGGAAGCCGTGCCGGCCATCACAAGCATCGTGCTGAACATCAACCGCGAGAAGACGAACGTCGTTCTGGGCAAGACCTGCCGCACCCTTTGGGGCAAGGACACCATTTCCGACACCCTCTGCGGGCTTGAGTTTGAGATTGCCCCGCACGCTTTTTATCAGGTGAACCGCACGCAGGCGGAGATCCTGTACGGCAAGGCGGCAGAATATGCCGCGCTGACCGGCAGCGAAAATCTGCTGGACCTCTACTGTGGCACGGGCACCATCGGTCTTTCCATGGCGCATAAGGCAAAGAAGCTCATTGGCGCGGAGATCGTCCCCGCCGCCATCGAAAACGCCAAGCGCAACGCCGCCCGCAACCACATTGAAAACGCGGAATTCCTCTGCGGAGATGCCGCGCAGGCCGCAAAGATCCTGTACGACCGCGGCGAGAAGCCAGATGTCATCATCATCGACCCGCCCCGCAAGGGCTGCGACACGGCGCTCATCGCCACCATCGCCGCCATGCGCCCGGAGCGCGTGGTGTACGTCTCCTGTGATCCCGCCACCCTCGCCCGCGACCTGAAGCAGTTCGACGAAAGCGGCTACAAGATCCAAGCTGTCACCCCTGTGGATATGTTCCCCTGCACCGCGCATGTGGA
Organism: Clostridia bacterium; assembly: GCA_017407665.1. Lineage (GTDB taxonomy): Bacteria > Bacillota > Clostridia > Oscillospirales > Acutalibacteraceae > Hominenteromicrobium. The sequence goes on from JAFQWC010000090.1 coordinate 4,387, forward strand.
GACAGTTGTTCTTTTAAGTAGGGAAAAGGCCGACGATTATGTCCGCATTTCTGTTCATACGAAGGACTTACAAACGAAAACAAATTGACTAACAAACTGGAATTTGGCGAGGAGGTTAGCAAGATGAAAGCCGCCAAAATAGTTGGTATAGTTTTTCTTATAACAGGTTTGTTGTTTGCCATTTTGGGGACGATCAAGTATATTGCTTCGTTCATGGCAACTGATGAACGCATATATGCAACTGCATATATCATTAAAATAGATGAGCGAAAGACGGGAGACCCCGAATTTCCTATTGAATACACTACTTTTGTAGAATTTGAAGCAGACGGCAAAAACATAACCGCCAACTTAAACACACATAATTCGGGTTTCAAAATAGGCAAACAGGTAGATGTATACTATTTTGAAAACGATTTGCAAACGGTGTATGAAGTAGGAAGCAATGCAAATTATATCATATTTGCGTCGGTTGGATTACTATTTGCAATATTGGGAGCAACATTGGCATTTAGAAAGAATATCGTTTAGTTCAGCTATGCCAATCCCAAATATATCAGACACTTTGGTAGACTCCCTACCTAAAGGGATAACCGTGGAAACGGTCGTATGGATGTCTCGCAATAAGGATTGACTGTCAGCGGCGAAGAGCCACTCCGTCTGCCGCCCCACTCTGAAAAACAGACCGTACGCTTTACCGAAGGACCGAGTACCACTTTAGTGGACCGACCCCATTCTATACAACGACAAGGAGGAATCAGTGAATATGCTGAATGAACAAGAGAAAAAGGTAATTGAACAATACACGGATTTTCCGGAAGGCAGCCGCCTCACCTATACAAAGGCACATGAAACAGAGTTGATCGTGACCATGCACTATCTGCATAAATTCCTTTGTCCCGGGGCAAAGGTGGCGGATATCGGGGCAGGCGGCGGTACATATACCAGGGCATTGGCCGATGAAGGGTATGCCGTGGATGCCGTAGAGCTCACGCCGCGCTATGTTGAAGAAATGAACCGCATTTTTGCGGATAACAAAAAAGTGAACATATATGAAGGAAACGCCAAGGATTTATCCTTTTTGAAAGACAACGAATACGATGTTGTCCTGCTGATGGGGCCGATCTACAGCATCAAGCGTTTTGAGGAAAGAAAGATCGCTTGCCGTGAAGCGCTGAGAATCGCAAAGCCCGGCGGCGTGGTGTTTATCGCTTTTTGTTTGCAGGATGCACCGCTGATCCACGAAATCTTTATGAGCGAAAACCCCGCAGCCGAGATCAAGACGATCGGATATGACAGAGAAAACGCCATCGTGACGGATAATACAGGGTCTTCCCGGATTCTGGATACGATCGCAGACGTGGACGAATTGACGGAAGCGGTTTGCGCGGACAACAGCGCACGCAAGGTCTGCCGATTCTCTCAGGACGGGCTGTCTCAGATCATCAGAGACTCTGTAAATTCGATGAACGAAGAATCCTACCGGGAGTGGATCCGGTATCTCCTTGCGACTGCGGAGAGACCTGAATTTATGGGCTTTTCGGATCACGTTGTTCAAGTGCTGCGAAAGCCAGGGCAATTCCCTGAGGAAAACTTTGATTTATAATTTAGGCTAAACGTTCGTGGAGCAAAATATTGATTCAAATTGAAAGAACCGGAGGGAACTCATATGAAAAAAATTTGTTTCGCTATTGCAATCATGCTTTTCGGCTTTATTGTTGAGGCATCTTTGCATTTGGAAATGTTTGCCTTTATTCTTGCTGTAATCGGCCTGATTTTTGCAATTGTCGGTTTATGCGACAAAAAAGACAGATAATGGATTAGAGGGTATTATGGAACTGCCGATCTCTTTGAAAAACGCTATAGAAGAAAAAGCCGAGGCGTTCCCACAGCCGGCACTCATGCAGTCTGCGGCGCGGATCACTGCCCGCTACCGCACGGAAAGCGGACAGGACAAGCGCCTCGTTTCGGATGAGGTGGACACCGTCACGTATGCCGTGGTGCGTATGCCCGCCACATTCGGTGCGGCCTGTTCCGCCCTGCGCTACACTTTGGCCGGCACGGATGCGGAGATCCGCACGGTGCTGGACATCGGCACGGGTACGGGTACCGCCGCGTGGGCTGTGTTCTCGGAGCTCAGCACCGTGGAACAGATGACCTGCGTGGAGCGCGAGCCGGCGATGATCCGCTTTGCGTCCTCCCTGATGCAGGATACCACATTTTCAGAGAAGATCCGTTGGGTGGAGGCCGATATGTGTGCTTTCAAGCCCACAGAGCAGTATGATCTCGTCATCGCCTCCTACTCCCTCAACGAGCTCTCCGACGCCAGACGCGCTGCCGTGCTGCAGACCCTTTGGGCGGCCACGGGCAAGGTGCTGCTGATCGTGGAGCCGGGCACACCGGAAGCTTTCCGCCAGCTGAAGCTCACCCGCACGGCCCTGCTCGGCAGCGGCGCACACCTCCTCGCGCCCTGTCCGCACGCGGACGCCTGCCCCCTCCCCGCCGGGGATTGGTGTCACTTCACCTGCCGCGTAGCCCGCAGCCGCCTGCACAAGCAATTAAAGGGCGGCGATGTTCCATTTGAGGATGAAAAATACGCCTATCTGGCCGTTTCCAAAACGCCGGGCACACCGGCTGAGAGCCGTGTTCTACGCCACCCACAGATCGAAAGCGGACGCATCACACTGCAGCTATGCACCAAAACCGGCACGGAGATGCGTGTTGTCACCAAAAAGAACAAGGATCAGTTCAAAGCAGCCCGCAAAGCCGATGCCGGCGACGCATTTATGTAAACCGATTTTCCGCATACTGCCCTGCGCAGTGTGCGGATTTGTTTTTATTTTCCGCAGAACCGCGAAATTCAGTTGAAAAATCGGCCGCAAAACGGTATGATAGAATTGTAAATATGTCTTTATGAAAGAAAGGAAATAGATTATGGATAATCAGAACAAAACACCCGAAGAAATTTACGCACGCCTTCTCGATATGGTCGCCCTGACTCAGCAGCTTTGGATGCTGGATTCCGACGACGGCTACGTGACCATCTCCATTCCGGAGGGCAACTTCCTGCCGCTGTGGCCCGATGAGGCCTCCGCTGCCGCATTTGCCGCAGAGGGCCAGAAGCCCGTCGCACACGGTGTCGGCCAGTTCTTCCTCCTGTGCGAACAGCTCTACAACGAGATCCTCGGCTTTGCCGTCTCCCCCACGAAGGAAGGCATCACGCTGGTCACCGCTGCCGCGCTGCTTAATGACCTCGAGGACCGCCTCGGCCTCAAGGACGACGAACCGGTACAGGAGTAAGCGCCCGTATGATTCAAACGATTGTTACTCTGAAAAAAGGTGAGGGCCGCAGCTTCAAGGCCGGCGGCCTCTGGATCTACGACAACGAGATTGAGCGCATTGAGGGCACGTTCAAAAATGGCTCCATCGTCACGGTGCACGACAATAACGGCTACCCGCTCGGCCGCGGATTCATCAACCAGAATTCCAAGATCCGCGTGCGCATGATGACGCGCGACGCCGCACAGGAGATTGACGCCGATTTTCTCGAAAAGCGCGTGCGCGATGCCTGGGATTACCGCAAAAAGACCGTGGATACTTCTGCCTGCCGCGTGATTTTCGGTGAGGCGGATTTCCTGCCCGGCCTTGTGATTGACAAATTCTCCGACGTGCTGGTCGTGGAATCCCTGGCACTCGGCATTGACAAAATGAAGCTGCAGATCGTGGACCTGCTGAAAAAGGTTCTCGCGGAGGACGGCATTTCCATCCGCGGCGTATACGAGCGCAGTGATGCCAGAGAGCGCCTCAAGGAAGGCATGGACCGCGTGA
>JAFQWC010000091.1 GCA_017407665.1 Clostridia bacterium
GATGCACACTGTCTCATAGGGACGTGCAGCCATATCATCCTGCAGGTCCTTGAAATACGCATTGACCGCCGGGGGATAGTCGGCATCCTGCGGCAGCGTCAGTACCTCTCCGCGCTTTTTGGGGGAGGCGTAGAACGCCATACGGTATGTAATATAGGCGATCAGAAGAACAAGGAGAATGAGAACAGCGATCGCGCCAAAAATCCAAAGCATAATATAACCTTCTTTTTTTGAGTGTCTGTATTTGAAAAATGTGTCAGCTTTATTCGAGTTCCTTTGTCATGTACCCGCAGGTGAAGGGGAAGAAATCGAACTTTTTGACTCCCGTATGGATAAAACCGAACGAGGTGTACCAGCTTTTCAGCACCGTATTTTCCTCCACGATGCCAATATGCATCCGGCTGCAGCGCATGGTTTTGGCACAGGCGAAAGCGTGCATCAGGAGTTCTTCACCGATTCCCCGGTGCCGGTACGCGGGGAGGACACATAAATTGCTGAGCTCACAGGAGCCGTCGTCCGATAGAAGCAGGGAATAGTATCCGGCAATCCGGCCGGCCGCCTCCCATACATACATCGGCCGTTTTTCTCCGAGCAGATGCCAGTTCAGGCGGTCGTCCGTGGTAGCAAAGGCCGTGAATCTCGCAGCATTCTCCGGGGTAAAGCCGAATTCTTCGGCCACCGTGGAAAAGCTCTCCCGGATCACGCGGACGCATTCCGGAATATCCTTGCTGGTTGCTGCACGAATCATATGCTGGCCTCCGTTTATTTGTAATCTCAAATTGGTCGAACAGATTATATCACTAATATGGAATCTTTTCAATGCTATATCGCTTACGCGATATGATATAATATCCGTTCCTTCATATGCTGAAGGCATATATCACCCGTTCCGCAGGGAAAGGATATCATTGTAAAGAGGCTCTTTTGTCAGGGAGACAAAAGAGGCTCTTTATATGGCGCGCCTGACTGGATTCGAACCAGCGGCCTACAGAGTCGGAGTCTGTTGCTCTATCCAACTGGGCTACAAGCGCATATTTGATTCGGTGTGTGCCACCAAAAGACTTAGATAGTATAGCATACCGAAAAGAAAAAAACAAGAGAAATCCGTCGAAAATAAATCTCGTTTTTCTAAAAAGTTCACCGCAAACGCGACACCGCCCAAGGTGCCAAATCCGTTTACAGCGTGCGCTTGTGGTCCTTTTTTCGGCTGTTCTGCAGGTATTCCAGAATGTGGCGGCGCTCTTCCGGACTGGCAGAACGATGATACGCCAGAAGCTGGCGCTCCTCTGCAGAGAGATCCTGCACCGCCTCATCCAGATAATTTTCCTTGCGCCGCTTGCGCACGGCAGCCTTAACCGGCGCGCGGTTTTCATGAAACGCCAGCGGATCAGAACTGTCCGCACGGAACCCCATCAGGTCATCCAGCGTGGTGTGATAAAGGTCGGCCAGACGCATCAGATCGAAAATAACCGGAACGGTCTTTCCGGTTTCGTAATACGTATACGTGGAGCGTTCCACGCCGAGAATATTGGCAATGTGATTTTGAGAGTATCCGTTCTCCACCCGGAAATTCCGGAGCCGCATACCCAGCATTTGTTTCATGTCCATTCCTGTGCCTCACAACCCGATCTGCACAACCCAAGTGTACACAGATCTGCAAAGTTTATTCCGTTACAGTCACATGATAATATGCGCGCGGGAAAGGTCTTTTGAGTTGTGAAAAACAATCACGATAAACAGAAGGAGGATATGGGAAAAATCATGCGGAAATCCTCTGGAAAATAAGAGAAAAAACGCAAAGTAAAATAAAAAAGGTGAATAACCGGCACAAGGTCGGATTCACCTTTTTGCTATGCTTTACCGGCCGAGAATATCCTTTGTCAGCTCATCGTCGCCGGTGAGTGCAGCCAGAAGCAGGTTGTACACACGCTGCGGGTCGCGGTGAAAATTCTTTTTCACGATGCGTGCCTGATACAGGTCCGGCACATAAACGGTGAGCTTCATCAGCTCCATATCGCCGCCGGAAATGTGGCAGGTCACGTTGTAGCCGTTTTCGGTGCGCTGCGTGGTCACGGCATTTTCCCGCTCCATCTTGGCACTGGAAAGCAGATTCATCGCCGCGGTAATGGCTTTGTCGCGTACGGAAAGGGGAAGGAGCACGTCGAGGTTATCCGCCACGCTCTTGCCCTGCGGTTCCAGCACATAGGTATCGTCTTCCTCTTTGCGGACGTTGCCCAGTGCCACCAGAGCGGAAAGGGCATCGTTCGCTTCAAAATAGTTGGCCAAGGATTTTTCCTGCAGAATGTGAATGATTTCCGCACCGGAGAGCGGGGCGTTCACACTTTTCAGAATATAGCAGATCAAAATGCGGATGTCACTCTTGGAGCGCAGACCGCCCGGGGCAATACCGCCGGTGAAAGCATCAAATTCCATAAATAACGGCTCCTCTCAAAATCAAATATAACTGATGGTTTTCCATTTACCGCGCGCAAAGCGGATGAGGAAGAACACGGCCCGGCAGACCCAGTCGATGCACATGGCGATCCAGATGCCGACCACGCCGAGTCCGAAATACAGCGCCAGAATATAGCTGAATGCAATGCGGAAGGTCCACATGGAGAACAGGGAAACCAGCATGGTGAACCGCACATCGTTGGCAGCACGCAGGGCATTGGGCAGGGTGAAGGCGAAGGGCCAGAAGATAACGGCGCAGATGCCGTGCACGATGAAGACCTCCATCGTCAGCTTGGCGGTCTCCTCGGAAAGCGAATAGAAGGAAAGGATCGTGTCGCTGAACAGCAGCATGAACGCGGTCATGGTCCATGTAGCAATGAACGCCAGAAGCATCAGTTTTTTTGTATACTTCTTTACGCCGTCGTAATCCTTGGCGCCCACACATTGACCGACTACGGTAAGCATCGCCATACCGATCGCGGAACCGGGGATGATCTGAATGGAAGCCAGATTGCCGGCCACGGCATTGGCCGTGATGGAAACCGTTCCGAACCCAGCCACAATACTGGAAACCAGAATCTTACCGATCTGGAAAATGCTGTTCTCCAAACCGTTCGGTACGCCGATCTGCAGAATGCTCTTGATGATCGGCCAGTTGAATTCCGGTTTGCGCAGGGTATCATAATAGACAACGCGGTGTTTGTTCAGGAGCAGGATCGTGATCAAAACAGCGCCCACCGCACGGGAAACCAGGGAAGCGGAGGCTGCACCGGCTACACCCATCTTCAAGGC
>JAFQWC010000092.1 GCA_017407665.1 Clostridia bacterium
CAGAGCGTGTTCGGTCCGGCCATCACCTACAAGCTCATCACCCCGATGGAGAAAAAGGAAAAAGAAAAAGAGCCGGAAAACGGCGAGTATGAGTATACCTTTGAGACCTTCATCGAGGGCAGCTCCAACAAATTTGCTTTTGCCGCCTGCCGCTATGTGGCCCGCGAACCCGCGAGAAGCTACAACCCGCTCTTTATTTACGGCAACTCCGGTCTCGGCAAGACCCACCTTTTGAACGCCGTCGGTCACGACCTTAAAAAGCATTTTGACAACATGAACGTCATCTACGTGAAGGGCGACCAGTTCGCAAACGAGCTGATCGAAGCCATCCGCCTCGGTACCACCCCGGCCTTCCGCGAAAAGTACCGCAAAGCCGATGCGCTCCTCATCGACGACATCCAGTTCATCGCCGGCAAGGAATCCACGCAGGAAGAGTTCTTCCATACCTTCAATACTTTGTACGAATCCAAAAAGCAGATCGTCCTCACGAGTGACCGCCCGCCGAAGGACATCGCCACGCTGGAAGACCGTCTCAAGACCCGCTTCGAGTGGGGCCTCACCGCCGACATTCAGCCGCCGGATTTTGAGACCCGCATGGCCATCATCAAGAGAAAAGCGGAGCTCGTCGGTATCACCGTGCCGGACAGCGTCTGCGAATTCATCGCCATGAAGCTGAAGAGCAACATCCGCCAGCTGGAGGGCACCGTCAAGAAGCTGAAGGCCATCCATCTTGTAGAGGGCGTCACCCCCACCGTGACCACCGCCCAGCGCGCCATCAGCGATATCGTGAACAACGACCAGCCGGCGCCGGTCACTGTTTCCAAGATCGTGGAGGAAGTGGCCCGCACCTACGGCGTCTCTCCGGAGGACATCAAGTCCACCAAGCGCAACGCCAACATCTCCTTCGCCCGCCAGATTTCCATGTACATCGTCCGTGAGATCACCCAGATGCCGATGGTCGAGATCGGCAAGGAATTCGGCGGCCGCGACCACTCCACCGTCGTCTATGCGCTGCAGCAGATCGAAGAGAAATTCAGCAAGGATCCCCTCACCAAGGCGACCGTCAGCGACATCATCAAGAACATTCGGGACCGCTGATTTTGTGGTGAAAAGTTTGAACCGCAGCAGATTCTTTCCACAGACTTCTGCACAAATTTTGAACAATCCACACAGAGTTATCCACAGGAAAGTGGAATAAAATATTCTTTCCACTTTGTCCACATTTTTCCCACAATGGATTCTGGAAAATTTTCACCCGAAATTTTAAGGCAGAAAGCGGGAAAATAAAACTTTCCAACATTTTCACACACCCTACTGCTACTGCTAAATTTATTATAAGAAAAGATATATAAAAAGCCGCAGAGCCCACCGCTTCGCTGAAACGCGCTTTTTCATCCCGAACACCGGTGGAAAACGCCGGCCCGCCGAAAAAAGCGGCTTCACGCCAACAAAAAAGCAAAGGACTCTGCAAATCCCCAAAACCGGGAAGGAGAAAAAAGATGAGATTCACCATCGATAAACGCATTCTGACCGAAGCTGTCGGCAATCTGCAGCGCGCGGTTTCCACCAAAACATCCATCCCCGCCCTCGAGGGCATTCTGATCCGCACCGATGCGGACAAAATCATTCTTTCCGCCTACGACCTCGAGATCGGCATGCAGACCGAGCTGCCGGCCGTCATTTCCGAGCACGGCGCCATCGACCTCACCGCGAAGCTGTTCTCCGAGATCGTCCGCAAATCCCCGGCCGACGACGTGACCATCGAAAGCGATGACCGCAACACCGCCACGATCACTTCCGGCGTCAGCTGCTTCACGATCATCGGCATGAACGCGGAAGAATTCCCGGAATTTCCGAAAGTCACCGATACCGACACCGTGAAAGTGCCGTCCAATGTGCTGAAAAGCATGATCCGCCAGACCATTTTCGCCGTGGCCGACTCCAACGCAAAGCCGATCCACCAGGGCAGCCTGTTCAAAATTGCCGACAATATGCTCGATGTGGTTTCCGTGGACGGTTACCGTCTGGCCCTGCGCCGCGAAGCCATCCGCTACGACGGCGAGACCGACTTTGTCGTTCCGGGAAAGACACTCAGCGAGGTGCTCAAGCTCCTGCGCGACGACGACAGCGAAGTGGAAATCTGCCCGAGCCGCCGTCACATTCTCTTCAAAATCGACAATTATACCGTGCTTTCCGCACTTTTGGAGGGCGAGTTCCTCGATTACAAGGCCGCCCTGCCGAAGGAGAGCAAAATCGAAGTTGTCGTTTCTACACGGACACTCATCGACAGCGTGGAGCGTGTTTCCCTGCTCATCACCGACCGCCTCAAGAGCCCGGTGCGCTGCGTGATCGGCGAAGATACCATCAAGCTCCTGTGCACCACAACCATGGGCCGCGCCAATGACCAGATCGAGGCGAAGGTCTCCGGCGACCCGGTGGAAATCGGCTTCAACAACAAGTACCTGCTCGATGCGCTCCGCTCTGCCGAGAGCGACGAGGTACGCCTGATGCTGAACGGCCCCATCAGCCCGATGCTGGTGCTGCCGAAGGAGGGCGACAGCTTCTCTTTCCTCGTTCTGCCGGTCCGCCTGCGCAGCGAAATGTAATGTTTCACGCGTGTTCTCACAACACGGACAAAATGTAAAATCAACGCATAAATATACAGGAGAACGTTATGAACCAGATCATTGAGATCACAACCGAATTCATCCGTCTGGACTCCCTTTTGAAGCTCGGCGGCGCCATGGATACCGGCGGCCAGGCCAAATTCGTCATTCAGGACGGTCAGGTTATCGTCAACGGCGAGACCTGCACCATGCGCGGCAAAAAGATGCGCGACGGCGACTGGGCCGAGTTTGACGGCGACCGCTACACCGTGAAGGTCGTGGAGGGCTGATTTTTGAACGTCACACGACTGGCTTTTGAAAATTTCCGCAATCTGCAGGACGGGTTCATTTCGCCCTGCGATTCCATCAATGTCATTTACGGCAGCAACGCGCAGGGCAAGACGAATCTGCTGGAGGCCATCTGGCTCTTTACCGGCGGGCATTCGTTCCGCGGCACAAAGGACGCCGAGCTGCCCCGGCTGACGGACGGCAAAAACGCCGATGCCGCCGCGCTCTCCATGGAGCTGTTCACCGAGGGCCGCGCGCAGGAGCTGATGCTGTTCTTCAAAAACGGCCGGCGCACGAGTAAGATCAACGGTGTGGAAAAAAAGACCGGCTCGGCGCTCGTGGGCAAATTCTGCGCAGTGATCTTTTCCCCGGAGCACCTTTTGCTCGTGAAGGAAGGCCCGGCACGCCGCCGTGCGTTCATGGACGGTGCCCTCTGCCAGGCAAAGCCCGCGTATGCGCGTGTGCTCGCAAATTATAACAAGGCGCTTCTGCAGCGCAACGCGCTCCTCAAAGATATGCTCCGCCACCCGGAGCTCGAGGACACGCTGGATGTCTGGGACGAGCGCCTCGTGCTGTTCGGCACACAGGTCGTGCTGGAGCGGATCGCGTTCTGTAATCTGCTTGCGCCGAAGGCCGCGGAGATCTATGCCGGTATTGCCCGGGAAAAGGAAGCCGTGTCCTTCACCTATGCGCCGTTCGGCGGTGCCAAAACGATGGAAGCCATTGCGGGCGATTTTGCCGCCGCGCTCAAAAATGCGCGCAGCACCGATATCCGCACCGGGTTCACCTCGGTGGGCCCGCACCGCGACGATTTGAACATCGAGATCAATGGGCTTTCCGCCCGCACCTACGGGTCGCAGGGGCAGCAGCGCAGCATCGTGCTGGCGTTAAAGCTCGCGGAGGCCGATATCCTCTTTGAAAAAACCGGCGAGCGCCCCGTCATTCTGCTGGATGACGTGATGAGCGAGCTGGATATGAGCCGCCGGGATTATCTTCTCAACCACCTCGACGGCCGGCAGGTGTTCATCACCTGCTGTGACCCGGAGACC
>JAFQWC010000093.1 GCA_017407665.1 Clostridia bacterium
TCGTCACTGCCGTACCAGCGAAATGACATTTTCATAGGGCATCGTCCTTCCAATTTAAAATCTGATCTTAATACCTGTATCGTATCATATCCACCCGAAAAACGCAAGCGTCCCTCAGGTTTTGCGGCAGAAAATGACCGCAGAACACCGAAAATGGACACAAATACGGAACAAAACGCAAAACAAACTTGTGAACACGTGTCTATTTTCTTGCTTTTTATGCAGAATTCTGTATAATATTTATTGTTGGGCGATGATTTGTGTTCGCCCCGTTGTGTTTATTTCAGATCAGGCGTTTTGGCCTGACCTCCTCATTCTGCCGGACGTATACCCTTTTCGGTATACGTCTTTTTTGCGCAAAAAATCAGCCGGAAGCAGCTCGCTTCCGGCCTTTTGTAATCAATCAAAAACGAATTCTTCGTCACCGAACAGTTCCGGTCTGTGCCTCATGCTGTCCGCGTCGGACAGGGTACGCAGCACACGGCAGGGATTGCCCACGGCAATGCTGTTGTCCGGGATATCCTTGGTGACCACGCTGCCTGCGCCGATGACGCAGTTGTTGCCGATGGTCACGCCCGGGCAGACCACCACGTTGGCACCAAACCAGCAATCATTGCCGATGGTGACCGGCTCCGCATAGCAAAGGCGGAGTGTGCGGCCGTCCTTGGTCTTCAGGAAGCTGCGCTCATCCGGCAGAAGCGGATGCTGCGGTGTGACGATGGTCACGTTGGGACCAAAGTTGACGCGGTCACCAATGGTCACCTTGCCGTCATCCTGAATGGTCAGGTTGAAGTTGCAGAACACATTCTTGCCCATGGTGGTGTGGCAGCCATAGTGGATCGTGATCGGGCCGTTTGCAGAAGAGCCTTCACCGATCTCCGCGAAAATCTCTTTGAGGAGCGCCGCACGCTTTTCCCGTTCATTTTCATAGGTGTTGTTGAAATCGTGGCACAGGTTGTGGCAGCGCAGCTTCATGGCTGTCAGGTCGGGATGACCCGGGTTGTAAAACTGGCCGGCAAAGATTTTTTCTTCTTCTCTCATGATATGTTCCTCCCACACGGCGGTCTCGAAGCCGCCGCAATTTATCCTGATTCACTTTAGTCCTGCAGCACCAGAACGTCATAGGGCTGCATCGTGTATGTACCGCTGACGGATGCGCCGGAAAGCAGATCCGATATGGCCTTGTGCGCGGTGATCACCTGCGGCTGTGCGGTATAGTTCAGCAGGAACGTATACCGAGTACCGTCTTCGGCCACACGGATGGAAAGCTCCACGGCTTCGGGCAGATCCAGTACACCGTCCGCCGGAGAGGCGATCTGCAGCGCGTCGATGAACGCCTGCACCGTCTCTTCGCCGAACACGGCGCCAAAGGTGTATACAACGCCCTTACCCACCGGGTTTTTCAGCAGTGCCGGTGCGCCGTCGTAATAATTGCCCGCATAGGTGGCCAGCACTTCGCAGGATTCCGCTACGGGCTGCAGGATATCGTTGAAGGTCGGTACCGGAACGCGCTTGTCGTTCCAGATCATGTACTCCGGTTCGTCCGCCGGGCCGATGAAGGTGAAATCCTCCACGGTGCATCCGGTGAGTTCCGCGAGCAGGCCGGGCATCGGTGCCATGGGGCACTGGCCGTGGATATCTTTATAGCCGGACCGGCAGCCGAGGATCAGCGTGCCGCCGTTTTCGGTGTAAGTTTTCAGGTACGCCGTGCGGGCTTCCGTGATGATGGTGGCGTGCGGGTACACGACGACATCGTAGTTTTCCAGCGGTGCAGAGGGGCCGTTATCGTCCATGTTGACAAAATCGAACGGAATGTGTGCGCGCTCCAGCGCCTTGAACCAGCCGTCCATACTCTGCCAGCGGAGCGGGCCGTGCCATTTGTCCTCCATGCCGTCCCACTCGTTGTCGTAATCGCAGAGCACCGCCACCTTGGCCAGGACACGGCTGCCGGCTGCACCCTGAATCTTCTCCACATCCGCATAGGTGCGCTTCAGTTCGGCGGTGCGGCGGTTGTCGCGGTTGTCGTAATTCAGCAGGCCGTGCCAGTACATTTCCGTACCCAGCGCACAGGTACGCCAGCGGAAATAGCTGACGAAATCCGCACCGTGTGCGATGGACTGGAACGTCCACAAACGGAGCTGACCGGGCTTTGGTGCGGGCTGGCACATACGGGTATTCCAGCCGCCCGGGCCGGACTGCTGCTCCATAATGCCGAAGCGGGACGAAATGCTCCGGGTCTTGATCAGATTGAACGAAGTTTCGCGGTCACGCAGGGAACGCGGCTGCAGTTTGTTGTTTTCGAGGCCAAAGGCAAAATTCGGGTAACTGTCGTATGTCATGAAATCCAGTTCATCGCGGGTCAGCTTGTGATTGTCGATCACACTGAAAACACCGTTCGTGGTGATGAACTGATCCGGACGCTTATACTTGCGCAGAATCTCCGCCTGTAGCCCGATATAACCGATCGCTGCCTCGGAAATGAATCGACGCTCCTCCAGCATCATGTGCGGATTATTGCTGTTGGCGCCGAGCGTATTCCGGGAGAGATGGATTTCCTCCCAATCGGTGTACGTCTGGTTCCAGAACACGGTGCCCATGGCACGGTTCAGGTTTTCCAGCGTACCGTATTTCTTCTTCATATATTCGCGGAAAGCCGTATGATCGCTCTCCGCATGATAGGCGGCGGTCTCGCAGTTGACCTCGTTATCGATCTGCCAGCCGATGATCGCCGGATGGCAGCTGTAATGCTCGGCAATGTGCTCCACTACGCGGCGCACAAAATCCAGATACACCGGGGATGTCATATTGTGGTGCTTACGCAGGCCGTGATAGACCGGATGGCCGTAGATATCGCAGTTGAGCACCTCCGGGTACTTCTCGGTCAGCCATGCCGGCGGGGTTGCCGTGGGCGTGCAGAAAATGACCTGCGTCCCGCACTCTGCCGCAAGATCGAGAAACTCGTCCCAGAAGGCATCGTCAAAACGGCCTTCCTCCGGTTCGAAGAGGTTCCAGGCGAACTCCGCAACGCGGACCACGGAAATGCCGTGCGCCTTCATGCGTTCCAGATCGCTTTTCCACAGGGATTTATCCCAATGCTCCGGGTAATAACATACACCCAGTTCAATTTTCTTTCCGTCCAGCATAGAGCCTGCCTCCTGAATGACTTCGGTTTTGACTGCTGTTTGTAATTTATCTCTGCTTGCCGATGAAGAACAGAGCGATCGTGCCCGGGCCGGAGTGGCCGCCGATAACCGGACCGACAAAGTTGATCTCGATCTTCTTTGTGCCGAATTTTGCACGAACCTTATCGGCCACATATTTTGCATCGTCCAGGCAATCGCCATGGCTGATGAAGATGGTCTGCTTGTCCGGATCGATGGCGCTTTCCTCCATCTTCTGCACCAGCATATCGAGCGAAGCCTTGCGGCCGCGGGCCTTAGCGACGTTGATGAGGTGACCTTCGTCGTCCACGTGCAGGACCGGCTTGATGCCCAGCACGGTGCCGACCAATGCGGTTGCCGCAGAAACTCTGCCGCCGCGCTTGAGGTGGTTGAGGTCGTTTACGGTGAACCAGTGGCACAGGCTGAGGCGGTTGTCCAGCAGCCACTGGTACAGGGTATCGATGTCCGTGCCGTTCTTCTTCAGCTGCACGGCATGATAGACCAGCAGGCCCTGGCCCATGGAGGCGCTCAGGGAGTCAACCGTATACAGCTTTCTCTCCGGATACTTCTCTCTCAGATCCTCTGCAGCGATGCAGGCACTCTGGTAGGTGCCGGAAAGGCCGCTGGAGAAACCGATGTACAGAATATCCTCGCCCGCTGCCAGAATCGGCTCAAACAGGTCGGTAAACTCTTCGGTGTTGATCTGTGTGGTGATGGACATTTTGCCCTCGCGGAGCATGTTGTAGAATTTCGGTGTGGGAAGCTCGGATTTATCCGACCGGTCCTCATACGTGTCTCCCTCGATGGTAAACTTCAGCGTGCCGACGGTCAGTTCCAGCTCTGCGATCATTTTTTGTGTCAGGTCAATCGTTGAATCCGTAACAATTCTGTAGCCCATATTATTTTTCAATCCTTTCTGATGTCCCGCACATTCGGGACAAAGCCTATATATAAATAAATATACCATAGGAATGGAAAAATGTCCACGTATTTTTGGCATACGTGGACAAGGTTTATAATCTGTTCATTTTATTGCGGCGATAATCGAGATAATTCTGCAGAATAATGGTTGCAGCGACGGCATCCACGGTTTCTTTTCTCTTTTTGCCGCGGGTGTTTGTTTCGTTCAGAAAGCCGTGTGCGGTGATGGTCGTGCCGCGCTCGTCGGAAAACTCCACGGGCAGGCCGGTTAGATCTGCGATCTCTGCGCCGAACGCCCGCGCATTCTGTGCGCTTTCACCCTCGCTGCCGTCCATATTTCGCGGCAGACCCAGGACGATGAGCTCTGCCCTGCGCTCCTTGGCCAGTGCTGCCACACGCTGCAGGAGGCGCTCCCGGTTGTGCTCTTTGACGACCTCCACCGGGCTGGCCAGCATTTCGCTTTTATCGCACACCGCTACGCCGGTGCGGGCTTTGCCGAGGTCTACACCTAAAATGATCATACACAAACATCCTTTCAAAAAAGACCGCCCGACGCTGTCATACGCCGCGGCAGTCTCTTTCGTATATCAAATCTTTTTGAAATCCAATCGGTCTTTCAGTTCTTCCGGCAGATGCGTGGAATCGTCCAGACGCACGACTTCCACACCATCACCCGAAATAAGGAACTCGGACACCGAGGTATTGCCGCCGATGCGTACGGTCGACAGTGCGGGCAGCCCCTTATCGAGGAGCACGCACACCATGTTCCGCATCAGAAAACCGTGGGAGACGACCACAACCGTCTTCCCTCTGTTTTCGCTGAGGAGCTTCTGCAGCACCGCTTCGGCGCGGGCATAGACATCGGCCGTGGATTCCCCGCCGGGAAATGCGCAGCGCTCCGGATGATCCCGCCAATTTTCGGCAAGCTCCGGGTACCCCTCAAACACCTTGCCGGGTGCGCGCCCGGCGAGATTTCCGATGTCGATCTCCTTGAGTGCGTCCATCGGAACAATCGGCAGTTTGTGGTACACGTTGATGGCTTCCGCCGTTTTCCATGCACGGACGAGCGGGCTCGCGTAAATCGCGTCGACGGGCACATTGCGCAGCCGCAGGCCCAGAAGTTCCAGCTGCTTTTCACCGAGCGGGCTGATGTCAAAATCCGTCTGCCCCTGAAACACCTTTTGTAAATTGCCCATACTCTGGCAATGCCGCACCAGAATCAGGCGGGTTTTTGTTTTCTCCATGCTCATTGACCTCTGTGTTCATCGTCCAAACCCGTCCGCCAGCCGGAATTTCGTGGTCTTGCGCAGCAAGATCGTCGTTCTGCGAATGACGAAGCGAAATTTCATAATTGAGGTTTTTCCACCCGGCCGGAATTTTGCGGTTTCGCTTTGCGAAATCGGGGTCTTGCAGACCCCGAAGCAAAATTTCATAGCTGAACGTGTTTCACACGTTCAGGTTTACCAAGGACGCATGGCGCCGGTCAGTTCGGAAAGGGACTTCACGCCGTTCTTATCCATGTACTGCTGGAGGCCTTCCACGATCTTCACCGGAGCGTACGGATCGGTGAACAGCACGGTGCCGATCTGCAGCGCAGTCGCACCGGCGAGCAGCATTTCTACGGCGTCCTGCCATGTGCTGATGCCGCCGAGGCCGACGATCGGGATCTTCACCTTGTTGTAGGTCTGCCACACCATGCGCACGGCGATCGGCAGCAGGGCCGGACCGGAGAAACCGCCGGTGTTGTTGTGGATGATCGGGCGCTTTGTGTTGATGTCGATGCGCATACCGGTCAGGGTATTGATCATGGAAATGGCGTCCGCACCTTCGCTTTCGGCGGCAAGTGCCATTTCGGAAATATCGGTGACATTTGGGGAGAGCTTGACCATCAGCGGCTTCGTGCAATGCGCACGCACAGCCTTGGTGATGCCGGCCACGCCTTCTACGGAGGTGCCGAACTGCACGCCGCCCTGCTTGACGTTCGGGCAGGAGATGTTCATCTCGATCATGTCGATGTCGGTCTCGTTGAGTTTTTCGGCCATTGCGCAGTAATCCTCCGGTGTATTGCCGGCGATGTTCGCGATGATGCGGGTGCCCTGCTCGCGGAGCCACGGCAGATCCTTCTCGATGAAGTGATCGACACCCGGGTTCTGCAGACCGACGGCATTCAGCATACCGCCCGGAGCTTCCGCGATACGCGGTGCCGGGTTGCCGGGACGCGCCTTGAGCGTAATGCCCTTGCTGGAAATGCCGCCCAAAGTGGACAGCGGATAGAACTCTGCGTATTCACGGCCGAAGCCAAAGGTGCCGGAAGCCGCGATGAGCGGATTGTTGAATTCTACGCCGGCAACGCTTACACGAAGATCTGCCATCAGAGCACCACCCTTTCTGCTGCAAAGACCGGACCGTCCTTGCAGACATGACCCATATATGTGCCTTCTTCGCCGTTCAGCTCCACGGCGCAGCCGAGGCATGCACCGATGCCGCAGGCCATGCGCTCCTCGAGGGATATCTCACAGCGAATGCCGTTTTCTTTTGCGAAATTTGCCACAGCGCGCAGCATGACCATCGGACCGCAGGCGCAGATGATGTCCGGCTTCACGTCACGGATCAGGTCAATGACGAGACCGTGATGGCCGTAGCTGCCGTCATCGGTGGCAACACGGGTATCGCAGCCGGCGGCCTTGAAGTCCTCTTCGAGGATCACATAATCCTTATTGCGGAAGCCGATGGCAACTGTTGCGTTCTCACCGTAATGCTTTGCGGCACCCAGCAGCGGGGGCACGCCGATGCCGCCGCCGACAAACAGTGCCTTCTTGTCCGGCTCTACGGAGAAACCGTGACCGAGCGGAGCAAGGATATCGAAGTGATCGCCCACTTCGAACTTTGCAAGATCGGCCGTACCGGCGCCGCGCACCTGGAACACAAAGCGCAGGGTGCCGGCGGCCTTGTCGATGTCACAGATGGAGATCGGGCGGCGAAGGGTCTTGCCCGGCACATAGATGTGTGCGAACTGGCCCGGTTCAGCCACCACAGCCAGCTCCGGTGCGGAGACGGTGTAATCGTATGTATCCTCCGCGATGACCGCGCGGCGCACGATCTCGCAGAGCTTCACGTCATATTTCATAGTTGTATCCCTCAAAAATCACAGCTTGATCTCGCCGATGCGTGCCACGATCTGATCACGCATACGGATAGCTTCGCGGCGGGCCGCCTGTGCGTAGTCGTGCTCGTCGCACTTTTCCTTCTGCCATGCACACATGATGCCGCGGGAGGAGTTGACGATGGCGCCGAGGCCGTTCTTATCGAATGCCGGGGCCACGTCATCCGCAGCACCGCCCTGTGCACCGTAACCCGGTACGAGGAAGAAGGTGTGCGGTGCCTTTTCACGCATTTCGCCGAGCTGTGCCGGGTAAGTTGCGCCAACCACGGCACCCACGCCGGAGTAGCCATACTTGCCCATCACGGCTTCGCCCCAGGTCTCGCAGAATTCGCCCATGGTTTCATAAACGGACTTGCCGCTTTCCATCTTCTGATCCTGCAGCTCGCCGGAAGACGGGTTGGAGGTCTTCACGAGAACAAAAATGCCCTTGTCCTTCTCGCCGCAAACTTTCAGCAGAGGTTTGATGCCGTCCGTGCCGAGGTAACCGTTGACGGTCAGTGCGTCTGCACCGAATGCATCGACCGGCTCACCGAATACATCCGTTGTGCCGAGATGTGCGGTGGCGTAGGCTTCCATGGTAGCGCCGATGTCATTGCGCTTGCCGTCTGTGATGACGAACATACCCTTCTCGCGGGCATAAGCGATGGTCTCGGCGAGGGCTTTCACGCCCTGCCAGCCGTACATTTCATAGTAGGCGGCCTGCGGCTTCACAGCCGGAACGATGTCGCACAGCGCATCGATGAGGCCCTTGTTGTACTCAACGAGTGCGGCAGCGGCAGCTTCCAGTGTCTTGCCGTACTTCTCCACGGCGGCATCCAGAATGTAATTCGGGATGTAGGCCAGCTTCGGGTCAAGGCCGGCGACGGTGGGGTTCTGGGTTTCTACGATTTTTTCGATCATGCGGTCAAAAGACATTGTATTTTCCCTCTCTTTATAAAAATTTGAATTTACCTATTTACAGAGCCCGAAGGCCCGGTTTGCCGATTACAGTTCGTTATAGACAACGCGGCCGCCGCAGACGGTGACTTTCACCTTGCCCTGCAGCGTCATGCCCTTGAACGGGGTGTTGCGGCTCTTGCCGTGCAGCTTGTCCGGGTCCACAACCCATTCTTCGTTTTCGTCGATCAGCACGATATCCGCTGTCTGCCCCGCACCGATGACACCGGCCTCGATGCCGAGGATCTGTGCCGGGCGCACGCTCATCTTTTCGACAAGTTCGCCGAGGGTCAGAATGCCGGTCTTGACGAGTGCGGTGTACGCGCCGGCGAAAGAGGTCTCCATACCGATGGAGCCATTCGGTGCCTTGAGGAAATCGGACTTTTCCTCGACAGTGTGGGGCGCGTGATCGGTGGCGATGACATCGATGGTACCGTCCTTTACGGCTTCGATCATCGCAAGGCGATCCGCTTCCGCTCTGAGCGGCGGATTCATACGGTAATCCGCGTCCTTTTTCAGCAGTTCGCGGTCGGTCATCAGCAGATAATGCGGTGCGGTTTCGGCGGTTACTTTGACGCCGCGGGCTTTCGCATCGCGGATCAGCGCCGCAGAGGTCTTCGTGCTGACATGACAGATGTGCACCGGCACATCGTACGCCGCTGCCACGGCAATCTCCCGGGCCGTACCGCAGTCTTCTGCGGCTGCCGGTACGCCGGGCAGACCGAGTTCCGCAGAGGTCTCACCCTCATTCAAATACCACTTTTTGGCAAGGAACAGATCCTCGCAGTGTGCGGCGACGATCATCCCAAGCTCCGGTGCGCGGCACATGGCCTCCACAAGGCACGTCGTATCGACGACCGGGCGGCCGTCATCGCTGAGAGCCATGGCACCGGCTTCGCGCAGCGCCTTGAGATCACAGAGCTCCGTGCCCTGCAGCCCCTTGGTGATGGCTGCCGCCACATACACATGGGCATCCGCCGTTTTGGCCTCCTCCAGAATGTAGTGCACGGTGTCCACGTTATCGATCGCGGGTTTGGTGTTCGGCATACACAGAAGGCTCGTCACGCCGCCGGCCGCAGCCGCACGGCAGCCCGTGTGAATGTCTTCCTTGTCCGTAAAACCCGGATCACGCAGATGCACGTGCAAATCCACAAAGCCCGGCACGGCAACGAGACCCTTGGCCTCGATCACCTCGGCATTGTCGTCATACAGGTTTTCGGAAACCGCGCTGACGCGGTCCCCCTCGATCAGGATATTGCCGACATAATCCTCTCCGCGTGCGGGATTCAAAATCCTTGCGCCGCGGATCAGCAGTCTCCGGATGGTTTCCATGGCTGCGCCTCCCTTTCGGATCCGTTTATTTCAAAGTTTTTCTGGTAAACAACAGATATTTCAAAATGGCCAGACCTTCCCGCGGCACGAGTTTCAGCCGAGTACCGGGATGGTCCGCCGCGATGAGCGGTTCGGGTTCCATCCCCAGCTGCCGCGCCATCTGCCCGGCACGCCACTGATGAAACCGCTGCGTAGCGATCTTCACCCGCAGGCCGAGATCTTCCCGCAGAAGGATCTCTCTGGCAAAGCGAAGATTCTCCGCCGTGTTGACGGATTTTGTCTCCGCAAAAATACGCTCCGGCGCGATGCCCAGCCGAATGAGCGCCTCACGGGCGGCATCCCCCTCCGCGCAGGGCTCGTTGTATCCCTGCCCGCCGGTGGTGATGCACTTGGCATCCGGATGCGCGAGGAGGTACTCCGCTGCCTTCTGCACGCGGTTTTGCAGTGTACCGCTGAGGTGGTTTCGGAATACATGGGCGCCCAGAACGATCACGACCGCGTTCTCCGGGGATATCCTGTTTGCACCCATGGGATCCTCTCCTTTCCGCACGGCATCGAGTACACCATACTATACCGATTATATTATAGAGAATTCCCCCGCAAACCGCAAGGGTTCCGGGGGAAAAAGTTTCAGTTCAGCAGGATATTCAGTTTTTCTCTGCCGGCAAGTTCCGGTTCCTGCACTTCACGGAACAGAGCCTCATAGAAATCGACTGCAGTTTTCCGGCGGCACTCTGCCAAGACACGTCCATGCGCAGTATAAAAGCCACGGTAGATCCCTTCCAGCTTTCGCTTGTACTCATGGAAAAAGGAAGGTACATCGCTCTTTGTTCCATCGGAAATCATGCCGTCCGCCGCGCGGGTATAAATTGGCTCCGTCTCCTTACCGTTATAGAGCAGCGTGCGGGCAATGCCGATCGCGCCGGCGGCATCCAGCTTATCCGCATCAAACAGGATCTTCGCCTCGATACTCCGGGGCTGGTCATTGCCACGGAATCGGTGGGTACGGATGCAGTCCCGTACGTGGGCGGCGAAATTTTCCGCAAAGCCGTTTTGGAGCAAAAAATCATACGCCATCCCGCTGCCTACCCGGGCGTGACAGAGCGACGGATCCCGAAACTGCGCCTTCCGCCCCACATCATGCAGCAGACAGGCCGAAATCAGTACGTCCATATCTGTTTCTGGTTCGGTTTCTGCAATTTCCAGCGCAGCGTACAATACCCGATAAATGTGTTCCGGGTCATGGGCACCGTCCCCCATTTGGGACAACATGTATTGTTCGAGACGATTATAAACTTCTTTTGTCATGTGTTTTGCCTTTCTTTCGGAGTTTGAGTAGGTTTCGAAAAGCGTTATAAGAACAGATCAGAACAGGTCCATCATGTAGTTTTTCTTCAGGTAGAACACGCCGGTAAAGTCCGCGTCCGGATTCAGCACGCACACATCAGGCATCCACGGGACATCCTGTGCTTCCCGCACGCCGCAGATCAGCGCGGAGAAATGATTGATGCTCATCTCGGCATCGGCAGGCTCTTCTGCTTTTTCCACGATATTCGGCTTTCCCGGTGCAAAAGTCAGCTGCCATGTTGCGGTATTTTCCGGGATGATGTCATCATGTACTGTGATTTTGACGGAACCCGTACCGCGGCAGCGGCAGTTTTCCAGCACACGCTGTACATTCACCACGCGAAGCATACCGTTCCAGAACGGCTTACACTCAGCTTCGTTGTTCTCGCCCACGAGAGAGGTGATGGACTGCTGGGGCAGCGCCGCAAAA
>JAFQWC010000094.1 GCA_017407665.1 Clostridia bacterium
CATCGCAGCCCTGCAGCGCCTCGCCCATGATCTCCAGATCCAGAATGTTGCCGCGCACAACGGTCACGTTCTCCATGGTGAGATAACCGGGAATACGCTCCGGTGTACGGGTGAGAAGAACGATCTCATGGCCGGCTTCGAGCAGGGCCTTGGTCACATACTGACCGATATTGCCCGTACCGCCTGTAACAAAAATTTTCATTGATATCGTATCCTTTCTTATAAAACACAACGGTGCATATCCGCAAAGATACGCACCGTTACATCATCTTAACCGAGATCCACCTGAACCCATCTGCCCAGATCCGAGGATTTCGTTGCTGCTTCCAGACAGGCCAGCGTATTGCGGCCGTCCAATCCCGTAACCGGCGGTTCTGTGCCGTTTACAATGGAACGAATGAAAGCATCAATAATACCCGAGGACAGCTGGTTGGTGTTCGTGCTCATGGGGCTCACATGATGACGGGCACTGGTGCCGTCATTCAGATCCACCACAATATCATCCAGCTCGCTGGCAAAAATTTTCATCGTGCCTTTTGTGCCGTAAATGACGGTGCTGTTATCCTCCACGCCATAGTTGGTCCAGCTGACGCTCATGGTGCCCGGCAGACCATTGCGCATCTTAAATGTACAGAACGCGTTGTCATCCAGATCGATCAGATTGCCTTCCGCATCCCGCTTGTCCAGTGTTGTCACCATCGCAAAGATGCTCTCGATCTCATCGCCCATCAGATAGCGCACCAGATCCAGCTTGTGGGAACCCAGATCGCCCAGCACACCAAAACCCGCCTTGCTCTTGGAGAAGAACCAGGTCTTGTTGCTGCTTTCAATACTCCAGGCCTCCGGCCCGTTGTGCTTGAAATTGGTACGCAGAGACAGGATATCACCGATGGCACCGGCTTCCAGCAGTTCCTTGGCACGAATATGCGTGCGCACAAAACGCTGGTTGTGGCCGAGCATCAGGATACGGCCGGTCTCCTTCTGCACATCGATCATTTTCTGCGCTTCCGCTACATCCGCAGCCATGGGCTTTTCACAAAGCACATCCTTGCCGGCGCGCATCGCCTGAATGGCATGGGTGCTGTGGAGAAAGTTCGGAGAGCAGATGCTTACGGCTTCTACGGTTTCATCGGCCAGCAGTTCCTCGTAGGAATCGTAGACCTTGCCGCCGTAGATTTCCGCCAGCTCTTCTGCATGCTCGCGGTTGTAATCATAAAAGCCGATAATTTCTGCCTGAGGGTTGGCCTTATATTCCGGCGCATGACGCGTACGGGCGATCTTACCGCAGCCCGCAATCGCCACACGAACTTTTCTTACCGCCGGTTTCATAGTACGCCTCTTTTAGCGGACGGGCTTGATGTTGAGGTTAACGCCCAGCGTATCTTCGCCGTCTACGATGGTCCAGCTGCTGCCCGGGTAGATGCCCAGTGTGCGGTTGGTGTCGTAGCCTGCTTCTGTCAGCTCTGCGATGACGGTATCACGCTTGTCGCCAACTTCAAAGCCAAGGTGATGCACGCCGTTGCCGTGCTTGTCGAGGAACTCCTGGAAGGAGCTCTCGCCGCCGGCCGGCTCGTGCAGCTCGATGACGAAATTGTCAAAATAAATGTTGCAAACCTTCAGGTCGCAGGAGACCGGCTTGCCGCGATAAGTATAGTTCTCGTTGCCTTCCAGATGGTTGAGGTGGATGGCCGGCTTCTCGATGCCAAGCAGGTCAGCCCACTTTGCAGCGGCCTTCTCGATATCGGAAACAACGATATTGATCTGGATAAAGCCTTTCTTTTCAACAGGTGTATTCATATTACAACGACCGTGACCTTGTATATACAAGGCGCATCCTTTCCAAAAGATTTATTTCTGCTCCGGTCCCCACTGCAGGAGACCGGAACAGGTTTGGTTTATAGCGTATGGGGAAAAACTCCGGCAACAGGCAGGCGGGGCATCAGCCCTTAACACTGCCCATGACCAGACCGGTGGTGAAGTACTTCTGCAGGAACGGATAGATGCAGAGGATCGGAATGGTTGCAAGGAACAGCTGTGCAGCGTTGGTTGTACGTGCACTGACCAGGTTCAGGAAGTTGCCCAGCTCCTGGCTGATGTTGGTTGCATTGCGGAAGAATGCCTCCGGGTTGATAACCACGGTCTGCAGATAGGTCTGCAGCGGATACTTGTCGACGGTGTTCATGTAGATCATGCCGTCATACCAGCTGTTCCAGTGGTTAACGAAAGCAAACAGGGTAACGGTTGCGAGGGTCGGGGTGCAAACCGGCAGAATGACGTTGAACAGGGTCTGGAAATGACCTGCGCCGTCAATGTATGCGGCCTCTTCCAGCTCTCTGGGCAGGCTGCGCATATAGTTCATAACGACCAGCATATTGAAGACGTTCACTGCGCCCGGCAGGATCAGGGCGAACAGGGTGTTCATGATGCCGGTGTACTTAACGACCATGTAGGTCGGGATCAGACCGCCGGAGAACAGGATCGTGACCACGAAGAACCAGGAGAACACATTGCGCATACGGAAATCGCTGGTCGGCTTGGACAGCGGGTATGCGGTAATGATGATCAGGAAGATGTTCAGAATAACACCCAGAACGGTACGCTGAATGGAGATCCACAGCGCGCGCAGGAACTGGTTGTTATCCAGAATGAACTTGTAAGCTGCGGTATTGAAGCCCACCGGCCAGAAGGAAACGGCGTTTGCCGCAACGGAAGTCTTATCCGAGAAGGAAATGGCCAGCAGATTGATAAACGGCAGGATACAAATCAGAGAGAGGCCGGTCAGAATGATGAAATTACAGACCATGAAGATCTTTCTGGAGACAGATGTCTTACCAAATTGTTTCGGCATAAAGATAAACCACCTTTCTCTTAGAAGATCCGGTAACCGGCAAAGCGGTCAGCCAGCCAGTAGGAAGCAACGATAAAGACGAACGAAACACCGGACTTGAACAGACCTGCCGCGGTGGACAGAGCAAACTGGGCGTTATCGATACCGAGGCGGAACACGAAGGTGTCCAGAATATCGCCGGTTGCGTAAACCGCCGGGGTGTACAGGTTGTAGATCTGGTCGAAGCCGCCGTTCAGAATGTTGGACATACTGAGAACGGTCATCAGAACGATGGTGCTGACGATACCCGGCAGAGTGATATGAATGGTCTGCTGGATGCGGTTTGCGCCGTCGATCTGAGCAGCCTCATACAGATTCTGGTCAATACCGGTCAGGGCGGCCAGGTAGATAACCGAGCCGAAACCAAAGCCCTTCCAGATATCCGAAATGATCATAAAGATCGGGAATACCTTCTGGTCGCTCAGGAAACCGATGGGATCCACACCCATCTTGCCGAGCAGCAGGTTGATGGAACCGGACTTGGAAAACAGATCACTGAAAATACCGGCCAGAATAACCCAGGAAAGGAAGTGCGGCAGGTAAACCAGTGTCTGGAATGTGCGCTTGATAGTGAGCTGTCCCACTTCGTTGAGAAGCAGGGCGAACAGAACCGGGACGATAACGCCGCCGATCATTTTGCAAAGTGCAATAAAGACTGTGTTGTAAATAACCTGTCCGATGGTCGGCATCGTAAACAGGTTCATAAAGTTGTCAAAACCAACCCACGGGGAGCCGAAGAAACCCTTAGTCGGGTTGAATTTCTGGAACGCGATGACGTTACCCATCATCGGGCCGTAGCTGTAGATCGCAACAAGTACAACAGCCGGGATCAGCATGACGTACAGCGGCAGCTCACGGCGGAATTTGCTGGAACGCTTAGTAGTTTTCTCCATACTCTCCACCACCAATTCAATAGAAAATTCCGGGACGGGCTCAGCACCCGCCCCGGAGGATTAAAGCGATCGATTATTCTGCCGGATAAGTCTCTTCGAGCCAATCGATGGTTTCCTGACCGCCTGCTGCGAGCCAGTTCTGAACGAAGGTATCGAAGTATTCAACCGGCTGGTTGCCGACGATGATGTCAACGAAGGTTGTGTCAACCATGTCGCCGAGAACAGAGGAGTTCTGCATCCAGATGTCCGGCTGTACGTTTTCCATCATGTTGGTGTAGGTCCAACCGTTGTTCTTATAGTCGATGTCCTGCTTCATGGAGCCGCCTGCGCCGCCCAGAGCCATCTGGCCCCAAGTACCGTAAGCGTTGGTGTCGGTACGGAGAGAGCCGTCTTCGAAGCCAACAACATAGTTGTAGTACTCAAGAGCTGTGCCTACGAGACCGTCGGAGGAACCGTTGCCCAGTGCTTCATGGATAACCGGAGCAAAGTTCTCGGTCGGGATAGCCAGGTAGATCGGGCAGAATCTGTACTGCTCGTTTGCCCAGTAGATCTGGAAGTCTTCCGGATTGCTGGAGCTGATAGCGGTAGCCTCATAGAGGTTCAGGATCTTGATGATAGCTTCCGGATTCTCGCAGTCTGCGCCGAACATGAACAGGTCGCCGGTCTTAGCGGAGGAGATACCGATCTTCGGTGTGTAGCCCTCTGCCTTCGGGATCGGATACGGTCTGGTCACAACGTCCTCTGCCTGCAGAGAATAGTTGAACGGATGCCATGTGCCCCAGCAAGCATGGTACATCATGCCCAGGGTGCCGTTGGTGATGTCCTCTTCCATGGTAGCAACGTCTTCAGCTGTGAACTCGGGATCAATGTAGCCAGCTGCATACATGTCGCGAACGATGGTGAGAACTTCCTTCATTTCCGGCTGGATCCAAGCAAAGGTGACCTTGCCGTCGTCGCCGCGGAAGAAGATACCGGTGTTGTTGAAGCCCGGAACGCCGTAAGCGTTAGCCAGACCGGAGATGGTGCCGTAGTTGTTCTGAACAACGCTGCCAGCCAGACCGAAACCATATGTATCGTCAATGCCGTCGCCGTCCGGGTCTTCTTCTGTGAAGACACGTGCCAGCTCTACCATTTCCTCAACAGTCTTCGGATATTCCTTGCCGGTGTTCTCCAGCCAGTCATCACGGATCCAGAGGTTGTAAGCCTGGTGGAAGTTGTCGTTCATGGACGGGAGAGCATACAGCTCGCCATCGACCATAGCGCCTTCAAAAGCTTCTGCGTAGGTGGTCTTGTACTCCTTAACAGCGTCGGTAGCATATGCTTCCCAAACGTCGTTCATGGACTGCAGATAACCAGCCTCAACAGCCTGTGCGAACAGGGTTCTGTCGCTCCAGCGTACAACGTCCGGGAAACCGCCGGAAGCCAGGAGAACGTTCATCTTGTTCTTGAATGCGTCTGTGGAAATATCCGCAGAGAAAGCAACTTCAAGTTCAATGTTGAGCTTGTCCTTGATCAGACGGGACCATACGTTGTCTTCCCAGGTATCGCCGTCAATGAACTGCTGAACAGCGGATGCCTGGATGCCCCAGGAAATGGTAACCGGCTCTTCATACGGAACCAGCGGACCATCGTTCGGAGCCACTTCTGTGGTGCCCTCGTCAGCCTTGCCTTCCTCGGTAGTACCGGTGGATTCAGGCTTGGAGGTCTGTTCTTCAGCCGGCTTACCGGCGCAGGCTGCCAGACCGACAACCAGAGCCAGAGCGAGGAGAAGAGCAAGCACGCGGGTGATGTTGTGCTTCTTCATTGTGTTTTCCTCCACATAGATAGAATGAAATGGTGAATATTGAATTACGGCCTAAGCCGCAGATTCCTGTTTTAGACTTCCTGACCGCGGATGCGATAACGGACGAACGCAAACTTCTTGCTGTCCGGTGCCCAGGAGTTGACATTGATGGTGCCCTGACCGCCAAACAGCTTCACGATGGTCTTGACATCGCTGCCGTCTGCGTTCATCAGGCGCAGCTCCACATACTTGTGCGGAACGTGCTCGTTGGGCTTAACGTCGCCCTTCTTGTAAGCCAGCATAACGACCTTGGTTCTGTCCGGAGAAATGTGCGGGAACCAGGTGTTCCACTCTTCGTCGAAGGTCATCTGGGTCTGCTCGGAACCGTCCGCCTTCATTCTCCAGGCCTGCATCAGACCGGAACGCACGGAGTTGAACCAGATGTATTCGCCGGCGCTGTCGTACTCGGAACCGTCGTCCAGATCTTCCGCTGTGGTCAGTCTGGTCTCTTCGCCGCCCTCTACCGGGATGGTGTAAATATCAAAGTTGCCGTTTCTCTCTGCGCAGTATGCCAGCGTCTTGCCGTCCGGAGACCAGCCGTGCAGATAGCTCGGTGCCATCGGAGTGATCAGTCTCGGAATGCCGCCGTCCAGGGATACGGTGTAGATGCGGCTCTTATGGTCTTCCTTGGTGCCATGGCTCACAGCAATGCTCTTGCCGTCCGGGGACAGCACGTGGTCATTGTTGCAGTTGTTTACATAATCGGTGAAAACCTCGGTGCTTTCCTTGGTTTCCAGGTCAAACTTAAAGATCTTGCCGTCGCTGTTGTAGGTCAGGAACTTGCCGTCCGGAGACCAGTTCGGTGCCTCGATCAGGTAATCGAACTCCTTGATGACCTCGCTTGTGCCGGTCTCAATATCGTAGATCTCCAGAATGGACTCATCGTCGTCTCTGTACCACGGATTGCTCTTATCCAGCTTAAATTCTGCCATGTTTATGCTCCTCTCCGTTTCGTTTGTTAAATAGAAATACAAAAGAAGATACAACCCCTTTTATTCTTGTACATTATATCATGGTGAACACGTGTTTTCAAGACTGTATTTAACATTTGGTAATAGTGACCATGACTTTCCACATATCTTTGTGCGCATCCGATAAATATGCGGAAACCGTCAAAAAATCCGGATTTTCATATTGACACGACAAATGCAAAAATGCTAGTATTTAACTGGGTAAACTCGTGTTTACAGGATTTTGTATACTTTTTCATGCACACTGTGTCAATCGGCATGGTCTTGTTTGTTATACCCTTTACATTTTTTGCTTTTTCCCTTATAATACAGAGGTAAACTCTCATACTTTCTATATATAATATAGGCTATTGTATTGTGATCCCGCCCACGAAAGGATTTACCCACTGTGAAGAAAATCAACAGCAACGACATCGCCCGACTTGCCGGTGTTTCCCGCAGCACGGTCAGCCGCGTCATCAACGGCTATTCCAATGTTCCGGACGAAACACGGGAAAAGGTGATGAAAGTCATTAAGGAACATCATTATTACCCGCAGCTTTCCGGCCAGCTGCTGACCGGTATGACCACGAAAACCATCGGTTTGTTCTGGTTCGGCCCATCTACAATTGCCCGCGATCCTCTGACAAGCAGCTACTTTATGCACATCATCGATGCTGCCACACAGCGCGGCTATCTGGTTTTGTCTTGTGTTCTGGAGAATCTGACCGATAAGAAGAACATCAATTATGTCCGCAAGATCTTCATGGAAGGGCGTATTGATGCCGGTATTTTTGTCGGCGTCAACAACAACGAGCCGCTCATCGATGAACTTGTGGAAGCGGATAAAATCGTGGGGCTCTTCGATTATTTCCACGAAAACGAGGAAAGCCCGAATAAGCTGTCCGTAAACTTCGATCCTGCCTCTGCGGAGCAGACCGTGGATTATCTGTACAGTCTGGGACACCGGAAAATTGCGATCATCGACGGCGACTTCACCCGCCGCAGTTGCGTACAGCGCCATGAAAGCTATCTGCGCGGCATGATGAAGCACAATCTGCCTATCAAAAACAAGTGGCAGGCGTACGGCGGCATCTATCAGAGCACCGGCTATATTGCCGCCAAGGAGATGCTCTCTGCCTGTATGGATGATTTGCCCACCGCCATCTGCGCCAACAATGACCCGGTCGCTTTCGGCGTATACAAAGCCTGTGCCGAGCTCGGTCTGCGTGTTCCGGAAGACATCTCCGTCGTCGGCAACGACGGTCACCCGAATGCGCGCCATGCTTCCCCGCCGCTCACCACTTCGGAGTTCAACTTCCGCGAGATGTTCTTCTCCCTCACCAATCGCGTCATCGACACCATTGAGGAGAAGGAAAACGTACCGTCCACGGAATTTATCCCCAGTGTTTTTGTAGAGCGCGAATCCTGCAGAC
This sequence comes from Clostridia bacterium, assembly GCA_017407665.1. Lineage (GTDB taxonomy): Bacteria > Bacillota > Clostridia > Oscillospirales > Acutalibacteraceae > Hominenteromicrobium. The sequence goes on from JAFQWC010000094.1 coordinate 8,010, forward strand.
CCGTTGAAAACTGAAAATCTGCTGCTTCGGCAGCATGATTTTTGACAAGAAATAAACACGTGTTAATTTTGCGGTATATCCGCTGAAATTATAAAACTAAAATTCATTCAGAAAGAAGGATTTCATCATGGAAGGTATTCTTGGAACCACCACCGTTACACAGATCGGTATTGTTGTTCGTGACATTGAGAAAACAAAAGTAAAGTATGCAGAGTTCTTCGGCGTGCCGGTACCGCCCACCTGCGACAGCGGCGACCCGGCTGTTGTGAAGACCACCTACGAAGGCGAGCTTGTTCCGGAAACCGGCTGCTACATGGCTTTCTTTAATCTGCCGAACCTCCAGATGGAGCTCATTCAGCCCTTCGGCGGCAAGAGCACCTGGCAGGACTTCCTGGATCAGCACGGCGAAGGCATCCATCACATCGCATTCGGCGTAAAAAACACCGCTGAGAAGATCAAGATTATGGAAGATTTCGGTTCTCATGTTGTGCAGTGGGGCCTCTACGGCGGCGCAACCGGCGAATACACCTATCTGGAAAATCCGGATATGAAGATCATGCTCGAGCTGCTCGAGAGCTATTGATCGTTTTTCTTTTGGGGTTGGTGAATATATTATGAAACATGTTGTGATTGGCGCCACCAAGGGCCTCGGCCTCTGTCTCACCAGACAGCTGCTGGAAGCCGGCCATCAGGTGGTTGCCGGTGCCATCGTGTCTTCCGCAGAGCTGGAAGAACTCAAGGCAAAGTATCCGCAGGACCTGCTGGTCCTCAAAGCAGACGTGACCGATGAAGAAGAGATGATCTCCGTGGCGAAGGCTTCCGCAGAGTTCCTCGGCCATATCGATACCGTCTGCACCGTAGCCGGCGTTCTGCTGGACGGCGACCGCGTCAAGCTGCTGCACGAGTGCGACATCGCCGAGCTGCGCCGCACGCTCGACGTCAACACCGTCGGTCCCGTCATCACGGCCAAGAGCTTCTACCCGTACCTGCCGGACGGCGCCAAGGTCTTCACGGTAACTTCCGAGGGCGTTTCCGTCTTCGCCTGCGGTACATGGGTACCGTGCTACGGTCTCTCCAAGATCGCTGCCACAAAGGTCAGCGGCATTCTGAATGCCTCCGTCTCCAATGTGGATTTCTACTCCGTCCATCCCGGCCGCATGAACACCGACATGGGCCGCACGACGGCACAGATCGAGCCCGACGAAGCCGCTGCCGGCTTTGTCAAGCTGATGACCGGCGAAACACCCGTTTCCCGTGCCTGCTGGTACATCGACTACAAGGGCGATCCGATGAAAGCTTAATTTTTGAGTACGCCTGATCTGAAATAAACACACCAAGAACCTCGGGTTTCCGTTCTGCGGTACCCGGGGTTCCTGGGTTTTAAGCCCGCGCTTTGAACTGCTGCGGGGATATGCCTGTCTGGCTTTTGAAGGCTTTGTAGAACGTGGAGTAATCGGAAAAACCGCAGTCGCGCCCGGCCTCCACCGCCGGAACGCCCTCGCGGATCATCCGCCGCGCATGGGTGATGCGCAGCGCCATAATGTACGCATACACGGTGGAATTGGTATACGCCTTGAAATGCCGGCTGAGGTACGATTTGCTGATGAAAAACCGGACGGCAATGTCATCCAGCGTGATGGGCTCGTTGTAATGCTCCGTGATGTACCGGATGACCTGCGGGATCACCTCGGGCTCACCGCGCACATCAGATTCCACCAGACTGTATGCCTCCAGCACAGACCACAGATACAGCCGGATCGCGCCGGTCATCAGCTCTGCATCCGCATTCTGCGCCTGCAGCTCCGCAATTTTGGAAAAGAGCACCGTCGTGTAGATCAGGGCATCGCCCCGCAGAGGTACCCCGTAGCCGTTTTCGCCCACACGGCTCAGCCGCTGCTGCAGCGCACCGGATTCCCCGTCGATGCGCGACAGGTATTCCAGATTCACCCACAGCACCATGCGCTCATACGCCGCCTGCCCGCTGGACAGCACCGGGCGATGCATTTTTCCCGGCGGGATAATGAGCAGGTCGCCGGGGCACATCTCGTACACCTGATCTTCTATATAATACGTCACATTTCCGTCCAGAAACAGGTACAGCTCCAGAAAATCGTGCGCGTGAAATTCCACCGCATGAAAATACGGATCGCGCGTATGATGTGCCTCAAAATCATCGTAGATCATCAGCTGCGCGCTGTTTCTCCGCATCATTTCTACTTTATTATCCATGATTTCCCTCCTTTTTGGGGTCTTTCCGCCATCATATGTTCCATAAATTCACATTTTACACAAAACTTTGTGGGCAATTATACCATATCCAGCCCCGATTTGCAATCTATCCGGCTATAAATATCATTTATTTTGCAAAAAAACGTGATATACTTAAACTAGAATATTGTGTGCATCTCGGAAAGGGGTTCAAAACCATGCGTGCTGATCTGTTCCTGAAGGGTGAGACCGCCAAACATCTCTATGACGCCGTGCGCGATCTGCCCATTGTTGATTACCATTGCCACCTGCAGCCGAAAGAGATTCTGGAAAACGAGGTCTTTACAGACATCGCACAGATCTGGCTGGGCGGCGACCACTACAAATGGCGTCTGATGCGTGCCTGCGGCGTTCCGGAAGACTATGTTACCGGCAATGCCTCCCCGCGTGAGAAATTCCGTGCCTATGCGGCCTGCCTGGAGACCGCCGTCGGTAACCCGCTGTATGTCTGGTCCCACATGGAGCTCGCGATGTATTTCGGCATCGAGGATGCACTCACCGCTGAAAACGCGGATGAAATTTTCGACCGCGCCAACGCCTATATTGCAGAAACCGGTATGTCCCCGAGAAAACTGATGCTGGACAGCCGCGTAGAACTGGTCGCCACCACCGATGACCCGGCGGACACCCTCGAATACCACAAACAGATCGCGGCTGACGAGACCTTCCCCGTCCGCGTTGTGCCGTCCTTCCGCACCGATGCAGCGCTCAACATCCGCGCCGCCAATTATGCCGATTACATAGCCCGCCTGTCCGCAGCCTGCGGGTATGCCATCGATTCCCTCGATGACCTCAAAAAAGCACTTTCCGACCGCCTCGATTTCTTCTGCGCAAACGGCTGCCGCGTCAGTGATGTCGGCATTGCAGACTTCCCGCAGAAAGCCGAGGGCATCTGCGCCTGCGAGACCTTCCGCAAGGTGCGTGCCGGTGAAGCCGTCTCCAGGGCGGAATACCTCGATTTTCTCTTTGAAATGTACGTGTTCCTTGCCGGCGAATACAAAAAGCACAACGTCACCATGCAGCTGCACCTGAACGTCTGCCGCAACGCCCGCACCAGCCTGTTCACGCAGGTCGGTCCCGACGCCGGCGGCGACTGCGTGGGTGACCGCATCGCACAGGCCGCCATTCAGCAGCTGCTCGACACCATGGACGCACAGGACGGGCTGCCCCGCACCCTGCTCTACACGCTGGAGCCCTCCATGTACATGCCGCTGGCCACCACGGCCGGCAGTTTCCGCGGCGTGACTCTCGGCGCAGCCTGGTGGTATCTCGACCACAAGCGCGGCATGGAAGAGCAGATGAACATCTTCGCCGAGACCGGCTCCATCGCCGAGTTCACCGGTATGCTCACCGACAGCCGCAGCTTCCTCTCCTACGCCCGCCACGACTACTTCCGCCGTGTGCTGTGCAGCTGGGTCGCAGAGCATCTCGATGACGGCTCCCTGATGCTGGAATCCGCCGCCATGAAGATCCTGAACCGTGTCTGCATGGAGAACAGCCGCAAACTGTTTGCATAAAGAACCCAAAACACGAACGCTATACTATTACAAAAATCAGGAGGAATCCGATCAAGACCATCGTAATCACCGGTGCGGGCGGCGTACTTTGCGGCGCTTTCGCACGTGCACTCGCGGCAGACGGCCACAAGGTCGCACTGCTGGATCTGAATCTGGAAGCCGCTGAAGCCATTGCTGCGGAAATCCGCGCAAAGGGCGGCGAGGCCATCGCCGTAAAAGCCAACGTCCTCGATCAGGAAAACCTGAAAGAAGCCCACGAGACCGTGCTCAAGGCGTTCGGCCCCTGCGAGGTACTCGTCAACGGCGCCGGCGGCAACAACCCGAAGGGCACCACGACCAGCGAATATTTCAATAAGGCCGATCTGCTCGACGAATCCGCCCGCTCCTTCTTTGACCTCGACAAGGACGGCGTCTCCTTCGTTTTCAACCTCAATTTCCTCGGCACGCTGCTGCCCACGCAGGCCTTTGCCGTGGATATGCTGGAAACCGGCGGCTGCATCGTCAACATTTCTTCCATGAACGCCTTCACCCCGCTCACCAAGATCCCGGCGTACAGCGGCGCCAAGGCAGCCGTGACGAATTTCACCCAGTGGCTGGCCGTGCATTTTGCAAACTGCAATATCCGTGTCAACGCGATGGCACCGGGCTTTTTTGCCACCAACCAGAACCGTGCCCTGCTCTTTAACGAGGACGGTTCCCTCACCGCACGCAGCGGCAAGATCCTTTCCCAGACCCCCATGGGCCGCTTCGGTGAGCCGGAGGAACTGCTGGGCACACTGCGTTTCCTCATCGATAACGGCGCATCCGGCTTCATCACGGGCGTCACCATCCCGGTGGACGGCGGCTTCTCCGCATACTCCGGCGTATAATTTCAGGCTGTTGGGCCGGTTGAAACACCGGCCTCCACATATTTTTCCTAAGGAGGAATTTACTTATGATCATTGGTGCACAGGGCTTTACCATTCGCGAATACGCACAGAATGAAGCGGATCTCCGCGCCACGGCCAAAAAACTGCACGACATCGGCTTCAAGACCCTGCAGGTCTCCGGCTTCGGCCCGATGGACCCGCATCTCATCCGCGAGATCTGCGATGAGAACGGCCTCTCTATTATCGTTACACACACCGCTCCCCAGATGATCCTGGAGGAGACCGAAAAGGTCATCGAGAACCACAAGATCCTCGGCTGCAAGCACATCGGCATCGGCATGATGCCCGAACAGTACAGAGATTCCCTCGAAAGCGTCCGCCGCTTCCTGAAGGATTATTCCGTCGCCGCCGACAAGCTGTACGATGCCGGCATGAAGCTGCACTACCACAACCACGGCTTTGAATTTGAAAAGCACGACGGCAAGTGCCTCATCGACTGGATGGCTGAAGAGACCGATCCTGCAAAGTGGGGCTTCATCCTCGATGTGTACTGGACCCAGTTCGGCGGCAGAAATCCGGCCCGCCAGATCGTGGATCTCGCCGGCCGCATCGACGTCATCCACTTCAAGGACATGAAGATGAACTTCCACGAGCAGCGCTTCGCCGCCGTTATGGACGGTACACTGGACTTTGAAGCCATCCTTGAAGCCTGCGAAGAAACCGGCATCGAGTACGCCATGATCGAGCAGGACAACTGCTACGGCAAGAATCCGTTCGATGAGCTGGCCCTCAGCGCCAAGAACCTGCTGGGCATCGGCTGCCGCTTCTAAGAGGAGGACGCCATGGCAAAATTCATTCTTTCCGCTTTTGCCGATGAGGCTTCCGCGGATTTCACCGCCCAGCTGGAAGCCTTGAAAACGCACGGGATCCCGCTCATCGAGATCCGCGGCGTGGACGGCAAAAACATTCTGGACCTCACCGATGAAGAGCTCGCCGTGGTGAAGGAAAAGCTCACTGCCTACGGCATCGGCGTTTCCGCCATCGGCTCCCCGATCGGCAAAGTGGATATCAACGGCGACCTCGCCGCCCATTTTGAGCGTTTCAAGCGCTGCGTGGAGATCGCCAAAACCCTCGGCACCGACCGCATCCGTATGTTCAGTTTCTTCATGCCGAAGGACGAGGACCCGGAGCCGTACTTTGAGACCGTCGTCACACAGCTGAAGGCTATGGTGGCTTATGCCGAAGAAAACGGCGTCCATTGCTGCCATGAAAACGAAAAGGGCATCTACGGCGACATCCTGCCGCGCGTGCAGAAGATCCACGAAGCCGTGCCCGGCCTGCGCCTCGTGTTCGACCCGGCCAACTACATCCAGTGCAAGGATCGCCCGATCGAGAACTTCCAGGTGCTCTCCGCGCAGATCGACTATATGCACATCAAGGATTCCTTCCTCGCAGACGGCGCAGTCGTACCCGCCGGCGAGGGCGACGGCAATATTCCGGAGATCCTTTCCGCGCTGAACGAGCGCGAGAACACCTACATCCTCACCCTCGAGCCGCACCTCGCGGTCTTCAACGGACTGCAGAACCTGCAGTATGAGGAACTGACCCGCAAGTACACCTACGAAAGCAACGAAGCCGCCTTCGCTTCCGCTGTAAACGCACTGAAAGCGATCCTGTCTGCGATCGCCTGAAATAACTTTCCACAGAAAGGATTGTGACAATTCATGAGCAACGTAGTAAAAATGGGCATCATCGGCGTCGGCAACATGGGTTCCGCCCATGCAAAGAGCCTGTTCGCCGGCAACATTAAGGGCATGGAACTGGGCGCCGTCTGCGATATCGCAAAGTCCAAGCGCAATTGGGCCGCAGAGAATCTGCCCGGCATCCCGGTCTTTGAGGATTACAAGGAAATGATCGCCAGCGGTCTGGTGGACACCATCCTCATCGCTACCCCGCACTATCTGCATCCGGTCATCGCCGTTTACGGTTTTGAGAACGGCATGAACGTCCTCACCGAAAAGCCCGCCGGTGTTTACACCAAGGCTGTTGAGGAAATGAACGAAGCCGCCAAAAAGTCCGGCAAGGCGTTCGGCATCATGTACAACCAGCGCACCAACCCGAAGTTCCAGAAGATGCGCGAGATCGTGCAGAGCGGCGAACTCGGCGAGCTGAAGCGCTGCATCTGGATCATCACCAACTGGTACCGCACCCAGGCCTATTACGACAGCGGCACATGGCGTGCAACCTGGGCCGGCGAGGGCGGCGGCGCGCTGATCAACCAGTGCCCCCATAACCTCGACCTGTGGCAGTGGATCTTCGGCATGCCGAACAAGATCTCCGCTCACTGCAAGTACGGCCACTGGCACAACATCGAAGTCGAAGACGAAGTCACCGCATACGCGGAATATCCGAACGGCGCATCCGGCGTGTTCATCACCACGACCGGTGAAACTCCGGGTACCAACCGTCTGGAGATCACCGGCGACCGCGGCAAGCTTGTTTGGGAAGATGGCAAGCTGACCCACTGGAAGCTGGATGTTCCGGAGCGTGAATTCTGCTTCACCTGCAAGGAAGGCTTTGCACAGCCGC
>JAFQWC010000095.1 GCA_017407665.1 Clostridia bacterium
CATGGCCTCCAACACCGGCACCACGGTGGAAACCCTGCTTCGCCTGCAGAAGGAAACCGGCCTTTCCGCGCCCATCGTGATGGTCGGACAGGTGTACGGCTTTGCAAAACCCGGTACCGCTGCATTGACCGATGCCATGCGGGCTAAGCTGGAAGCCGAAAATGTACGGATCGTGCTCGCAGCCCACGCACTCAGCGGCGCGGAACGCAGCATCAGCCGCAAATTCGGCGGTGTGTATCCGGCGGAACTTGTGGCCAACGCGCTTCGGATGTTCAGTCAGGGCGTGAAAGTCTGCGTGGAGATCGGCATGATGGCCATGGACTGCGGTGCACTGGAATACGGCAAGCCTGTGGTGGCGGTCGGCGGTACGGGCCGCGGTGCGGACACCGTCTGTATCCTCACCCCGTCCTACACGGCGGATTTCCTCAGCACAAAGATCCACGAGATTCTTTGCAAACCGGGGTTATATTGATTGTAGATAAACGAACACCCACAGAACCGCATGGCTCTGTGGGTGTTTTGCTGTTTATGATACTGAAAATCAGATGATGCCGCTGATGCGCACGATCTCTACGCCGTTCTTCTCCCAAGCGTCCAGGATCTGGTTGAAGCCGAGAGAGTCGCTGGCCATGTGACCGGCAACGATGAGATTGCACTTGTTGAGCTTCTGCAGGCCTTCAATGACCTCCGGGGTCGCGTGCATGGTCACGAATGTGCCGATGCCGGCGTTGGCGCAGGCAATGTACTCATCCAAGGTCGGAGCGCCGACACCGTACATCTCCACATAAATTCTGCCGGCGTAGCTTTCCTTATTGCCGACCCAAACTTCCGGCTTCTGGTCGGGCAGGGCTTCCTGATACTCACGGATGGTCAAAAGCTCGTCGATGACGTCCTTCACCTTGCACTGCGGATTGCGTTCCATCAGGTCGTCCATCCTCTTCTGGGTGTAGCGCTCGGCGAGAATGTCTGCCGGGGTGTGGAAAGCCACATCGTTGATATCGAGCAGCTTGGCGACGTCGCGCATCTGGGTGCGGTTGCGGGAATGGAGCGCATGGGCGCGCTTTGTGGTGTTGGCATAAGCCAGCTTCTGTGCCTCGTTGATCGGCACGCCGCATTCCATCAGCTTCTTCATGTGGTCACGGCCGAACAGCTCACCGATGTTCGGATCCATGATGCCGCTGGGATGGTGCTGTGCAACGCAGTCGAAGCCGAGCTGCTTTGCGAGCATCAGCATGGTGTTGTCCATATCGATGCCGGCGAGAACCTTCTTGACTTCCTTGCCGTTATCGTAGACGATACCGGAATCTTCCGGCATAAAATCCAGCCCGACCAGGTCGAGCACGGCCTGATACATTTCTTTTACAGTCATGGTTGTTTCCTCCTCAGTTTCTGAAAGTATATTCATTGTAACTTGTTTTCACATGAATTGCAACAGGGAGAACACCCGCTGCGGTTTCCGGGTGTTTATTTCTTCAAAAGCGGCATTTCGGTCATGCGCAGGGTCGTGCAGCCGTAGGGCTGCAGCAGGCGGGTCTCCGCCTCGCCGTATGCCCGGCGGCTGACAGGCACCTTCGCACAGACATCGAGATAGCCTTCTTCAAGCCCCCACGGGATATGGCGGAAATTCGCACGGATCTGCAGCGGCGGGTTCTCCTCCGAGAACGGCACGTCACCGACTTCGTTTTCCACAAGCTCAAAATCCGCACCGTGGAAGGCAAAATTCCAGTCACTCATCGGGTAGATGTCGTAGTCGCAGTAGGGATGCTCACGCGGCACGCCGTTTTCAATGTACTC
>JAFQWC010000096.1 GCA_017407665.1 Clostridia bacterium
CGCGGCTTTCGAAGATCCTTGATGTCACCTACGGCTGCATCATCTATCAGGAGCAGGTCATGCGGATCTTCCGCGAACTGGCCGGCTACTCTCTGGGCCGCGCGGATATCGTGCGCCGCGCGATGAGCAAGAAAAAGCACAAGGTCATGGAGGAGGAGCGCAAGTATTTTGTCCACGGCCTGAAACGTGCGGACGGCACCGTGGAGATCGAGGGCTGCGTCGCGCGCGGTGTGGACGAGCGTACCGCGGAGATCATCTACGATGAGATGGAAAGCTTCGCGTCCTACGCGTTCAACAAATCCCATGCGGCGGCGTACGCGGTGGTGTCCTACCGCACCGCCTATCTGAAGTACCATTATCCAAAAGAATATATGGCGGCGCTGCTGACGAGCGTTCTGGGTTCCTCCGGCAAGGTGGCGACCTATATGGAAGAGTGCGGGCGCCTCGGCATTCAGGTGCTGCCGCCCCACGTGAACGAAAGCGGAAACGGTTTTACCGTGTCCGAAGACAGCATCCGTTTCGGCCTGCTGGCGATTAAAAATCTCGGCCGCGGCGTCATCACCCGAATGATTCAGGAACGGAAGCAGGGCGGCAAATTCAAGAGCTTCTATGATTTCTGCAAGCGTATGCAGGGCAGGGATCTCAACCGCCGCGCCGTGGAAAGTCTGATCCGCTGCGGTGCGTTTGACGGGCTCGGGAACAATCGCCGGGAAATGCTGATGGCAGTCGGCCCCATTTTGGAACAGCTCGATTCCGACAAGCGCAGGAATATCGAGGGGCAGATCGGTCTCTTCGATTTCGGCGGCTTCGGAAATGAAGCGGAAACCGAAGTTTTCCAGATGCCGAAGATGGAGGAATTCCCGCAGGCAGAGCTGCTCGCGATGGAAAAAGAAGTGACGGGTATGTACCTGTCCGGGCATCCGATGGCCGCATATGCGGAGGTGTACCGCAATGAACTCGTCGCCCGCATGGATGAGATCGCCCAGAGTGCGGCGGGAGAATCCGAAAAATATGCGGACGAGCAGTACGTGGATGTGCTGGCCATTGTAGCCGATATCAAGAAGAAGGCCACAAAATCCGGCGCCAATATGGCGTTTGTCACGCTGGAAGACATTTACGGTTCCATGGAGGCGCTCGTCTTCCCGAAGGTTTTGGAGCGGTACAACGACCTGCTCACCCCGGGCAGTGCCGTAAAAGCGCACGGACGCATCAGCTTTACGGAGGAGAAGGATCCGAAGTTGATCGTGGAGTACTTCACATCGCCGTTTTCACCGGAGGAGATGCTCGCACAGAGCGGACGCGGCACGATGCCGCAGGCCAATTCCAGACCGGCGCAGCCCGCGAGTCCCGCAGAGCCGCGGCAGATCAAGGGGTACAATGCGCCGTACCGCGGGCTGTATCTCCGTGTGCCCTCGATGCAGCATCCACTGTGCAAAAAAGCGCTGCAGTACGTGGAGGTATTTGACGGCATCACGGATCTGTACCTGTACAGCCTCAAGGACCGCAAGCTGGTGCGGGCGCCGGCGCAGTATCGCGTTGCGGTGAACTACGAACTGGTGGCGGCCCTGAAACGTCTGCTGGGCGAGGGGAATGTGGCGCTTAAAGAATAACCACGGCAAAATGTGGCGAAAAAGGGCCTTTTCCCTCTTGATTAAACGGAGAAAATAGGCTATAATATCCAGAGAATACTTGTCTTTACAACTTAACATTTCTATAACAAAATTGGGGGAATATGTAATGAGCACTAAGAAAATTGCTGTTCTGACCAGCGGCGGCGACGCACCTGGTATGAATGCTGCTGTTCGTGCCGTTGTGCGCACAGCGATTTCTTTTGGCATGGAAATTTATGGTATCAGACATGGCTATAACGGCCTGCTCACCGGCGAAGTGGAGAAGATGGGTCTGCGCAGCGTGTCCAACATCATTCAGCGCGGCGGCACATCCTTGCTTTCCGCCCGCAGCCCGGAATACAACACACCGGAAGGCGTGAAGAAGGCGGCGGACAAGTGCCGTGAACTCGGCATCGACGGCGTGGTTGTCATCGGCGGCGACGGCTCCTTCCGCGGCGCACGCGACCTGACCGGCGCAGGCATCCCCTGCATCGGCGTACCGGGCACCATTGATAACGATATCTCCAGCACCGATTTCACCATCGGTTACGATACCGCTATGAACACCGCTATGGAAATGATCGACCGTGTTCGTGAGACTTCCGAGTCCCATGACCGCTGCAGCGTGGTTGAGGTTATGGGCAGACACTGCGGTGATATCGCACTGAACACCGGTATTGCGGTTGGCGCAATTTCCACACTGGTTCCGGAAGTTCCGTTCGATTTCGAAAAGGATGTTGTTGACCGCATCAAGGAAGCACAGGCTACCGGCAAGCAGCACTTCATCGTGGTTGTTGCCGAGGGCGTCGGCGGCGTCAATGAGATCTGCAAGAAGATCGAGGCCGCGACCGGCATCGAGAGCCGTGCAACCGTTCTGGGCCATGTACAGCGCGGCGGTTCTCCCACCGTGCGTGACCGTGTTATAGCCAGCCGCATGGGTTATCATGCTGTGGAGCTGCTCCGCGACGGCAAGAGCAACCGTGTTGTCGCCATGAAGGGCGAGGATATTGTGGACTACGATATCAACGAAGCACTGGCTATGCCGCGTGTATTTGACGAGAAGCTGTATCAGATCTCCATGGATCTGTCCCGCTGATTCAAACGAATTGCAAACCGCATCTGCCCCGGCAGGTGCGGTTTTTGTCTGCGTGAAACCGGATCTTCCAACGGGAGTTTGCTTTGTGACCCCAAATGCAACAAAAAGAATTTATTTTTTCAAAAAGAACTTGACAATTGCAATGTAAGATGATAAAATAATCGAGCGGTCAAGAGAGGCCGTAAGATAGGGGCATAGCTCAGTTGGTAGAGCAGCGGTCTCCAAAACCGCGTGCCGTGAGTTCGAATCTTACTGCCCCTGCCATTTGGCCCGGTAGTTCAGTTGGTTAGAACGCCAGCCTGTCACGCTGGAGGTCGACGGTTCGAGCCCGTTCCGGGTCGCCAAAAGGGCGAGCCATTCGCCCAAGTTTGCTGCTATGGCTCAGGTGGTAGAGCACGTCCTTGGTAAGGACGAGGTCACCAGTTCGAATCTGGTTAGCAGCTCCAAAGAAAGCATCGTATTCGAAAGAGTACGGTGCTTTTTGGTTTTTATGTGACCTCGTCC
>JAFQWC010000097.1 GCA_017407665.1 Clostridia bacterium
CCAGTTGAATTCCGGTTTGCGCAGGGTATCATAATAGACAACGCGGTGTTTGTTCAGGAGCAGGATCGTGATCAAAACAGCGCCCACCGCACGGGAAACCAGGGAAGCGGAGGCTGCACCGGCTACACCCATCTTCAAGGCAAAGATCGCAAGTGCGTTGCCGCCCACATTGATGAGGTTCATCAGTACGGAAATGTACATGGAAGTCCTGGAATCGCCCATGGAGCGGAACAGTGCAGCACCGGCATTATATACACCGAGGAAGGGGTAAGAGATGGCGGAAAGCAGGAAATAGATCTTCGCGTTTTCCATAACATCCGGTTCAATACTGCCGAAAACCAGACGCAGCACCGTGGTGCGCAGCAAAACGGCAATGACGGCAATGAACAGGGAAAGCGAAAGGATGGAATAGAAAAGCTGTTTTGCGGCCAGATTGGATTTCACCCGGTCACCGCGCCCGATATACTGGGAACAGATGACCGCGCCGCCGGTAGCCAGCGAAGAGAAGATCATGATCAACAGGAAATTGATAGAATCCACCAGAGAGATGCCGGAGACGGCAGCCTCGCCGCAGGAGGAAACCATCACCGTATCCGCCACACCGATGGTTACAGCCAAAAGCTGCTCGATGATGAGCGGTATGATCAGATTGCGCAGAGCTTTATTGGAAAACACGGTTTCGCCTCTTTTCTATATATACAAAGAAATTTTACTCTTTTTTTGAATCCAATGCAATAGTTTTTTATAAGAATGGAGCGCGGGGCGGGTTACGAAGTTTTAACTTTCTTTTTTTGTAAAAAAGATTGCTAAAAAATTATTTTTGTGCTATGATTAAACCAAATTCTGATAAAATGCGGTAGTTTGTATTTTGTCAGAAATTCATCCGTTTCAATTTTTTAGTTTTCATAATGCTCTTCGAAAGGGGGTCAAATCATGGAAGTCAGTATGTTTCAGGTTGTTGCAATGGGTCTGATCACTGTTTTCGCCGTACTTATCTGCTTGATCATCATCATCTCGATCATGGGTAAGATCATGGAAAAAGCAGCCCCGAAAAAGGCCGTACCCGCTCCGGCGGCAGCACCTGCAGCAAAACAGGCTCCGGTTGCCGCAGCTCCGGCTGCTAACAAGCAGCAGATCGTTGCCGCTATTGCAGTAGCTATCGCAGAAGAAATGGGCACGGATCCTTCGCACATCCGTATCCATTCCATCAAGAAGATCTGATCCGTACAAACCTACAATGATTATTTAACAAATGAGAGGTATGTTTCAAATGAAAAAGTATAATGTCAATGTTAACGGCACAATGTACGAAGTAACAGTAGAAGAAGTTGTTGGCGGCGCAGCTCCGGTTGCAGCTCCGGCTCCCGCTGCAGCACCCGCTCCGGCAGCAGCTCCGGCTCCGGTCGCAGCTCCGGCAGGCGCAGGCGAGACTGTTTCCAGCCCGATGCCCGGCACCATCCTGTCCGTGAATGTCAACGTAGGCGATACCGTTGCTGAGGGTCAGGTCCTGATGGTTCTGGAAGCTATGAAGATGGAAAACGAGATCATGGCTCCGAAGGCCGGCACCGTGACCAGCGTAGCTGTTCAGAAGGGCGCAACCGTTGAGAGCGGCACACTCCTCTGTGTCATCGGCTAATATTTAACCGATCACAGATTATACTAAAATAAGGAGTGTAAATTTCCATGGATGCTATTATGAAATTCCTGGAGAGCACCGGTTTTTACATGATCACAGATAACCCGCTGCAGCTGGTTATGCTGGCCATTTCCTGTGTTCTCCTGTACCTTGCCATCGTCAAGAAGTTTGAGCCGATGCTCCTTCTGCCGATCGCTTTCGGTATGCTGCTCACCAACCTGCCCGGCGCAGGTATGTACCATGCCGAAGTTTTTGAGGGCGGCCATGTGCATTGGGATATGTTTGCAAACGGTGTTACGCTTGCAGATGGCACAACAGAGGCTGTCGGTCTCATCGATATCCTCTACCTCGGCGTTAAGCTGGGCGTGTATCCCTGCCTCATCTTCATGGGCGTTGGCTGCATGACTGACTTTGCTCCCCTGATTGCTAACCCGAAGAGCCTGCTGCTTGGTGCTGCAGCTCAGGTCGGTATTTTCCTCACATATATTCTTGCTACCGTTTTCGGCTTTGCTCCGAATGCTGCCGCTTCCATCGGCATCATTGGCGGTGCAGACGGCCCGACCGCGATCTTTGTTACCTCCAAGCTGGCTCCGGAGCTCCTTGGTCCGATCGCTGTTGCAGCCTACTCTTACATGGCTCTCGTACCGGTCATTCAGCCGCCGATCATGAAGGCGCTGACCACCAAGAAGGAGCGTATGATCCAGATGAAGACCCTGCGTGAAGTTTCCAAGACCGAGAAGATCTTGTTCCCGATCGTGGTTACCATCTTCGTATCCTTCATGCTCCCGTCCGCAGCTTCCCTTGTTGGCTGCCTGATGCTCGGCAACCTGTTCCGTGAGAGCGGCGTGGTAGAGCGTCTGAACAAGACAGCACAGAACGAGCTGATGAACATTGTTACCATTTTCCTCGGTATCTCCGTTGGTGCTACCGCTACCGCAGAGAACTTCCTGAACCTGGAGACCATCAAGATCATCGTTCTGGGTGTTCTGGCATTTGCTGCTGCTACCGCAGGCGGCGTTCTGCTCGCAAAGCTCATGAACCTGTTCCTCAAGGAAAAGATCAATCCGCTCATCGGCTCCGCCGGTGTTTCTGCTGTGCCGATGGCAGCCCGTGTTTCTCAGGTTGTCGGCCAGAAGGAAAATCCGCGCAACTTCCTGCTGATGCACGCCATGGGCCCGAACGTAGCCGGTGTTATCGGTTCTGCAGTTGCAGCCGGTGTATTCCTGGCCTTGTTCGCCTGATAACGCTTTGGAAAGGAAGTATTGAATATGGCTAAGAATCCTCTTAAGATTACGGATACCATTCTCCGCGACGCACACCAGTCTCAGGCTGCTACCCGTATGCGCCTCGAGGACATGCTCCCGGCTTGTGAATTGTTGGACAACATGGGCTACTGGTCTCTCGAGTGCTGGGGCGGCGCTACCTTCGACGTGTGCATGCGCTTTTTGAATGAAGATCCGTGGGAGCGTCTCCGTGCGCTCAAGAAAGCTATGCCGAAGACCCCGCTGCAGATGCTCCTGCGCGGCCAGAACCTCCTCGGCTACAAGCACTATGCAGACGACGTTGTGGAAGCCTTCGTTAAGAAGTCCATCGAAAACGGTATCGATGTTGTTCGTATTTTCGACGCACTGAACGATCCGCGCAACATGGAAGCTGCCATGAAGTTCGTCAAGCACTACGGCGGTAAGGCAGAGGCTGCCATCAGCTACACACAGAGCCCGGTTCACAACGAAGATTACTTCGTGAAGCTGGCTATGCAGCTGGAGAAGATGGGCGCCGATACCATCTGCATCAAGGACATGGCAAACCTGCTCCTCCCGTACGATGCATATTCTCTCGTTAAGAAGCTGAAGGCCAATGTTGGCGTGCCGATCCATCTGCACACCCACAACACCTCCGGCACCGGTGATATGACCAACCTGATGGCTGCACAGGCCGGCGTAGATATCGTCGACTGCGCACTGTCCCCGCTGGCAAACGGTACCGCACAGCCGGCAACCGAGTCCCTCGTTGCTACGCTGCAGGGCACCAGCCGCGATACCGGTCTCGATCTCGAAAAGCTCAGCGAAGCTGCCGCACATTTCCGCGGTGTAGCCGAGAAGCTCGACATCAACGCAAAGGTTCTGAAGGTCGATACCAACACCCTGCTGTATCAGGTTCCGGGCGGCATGCTCTCCAACCTGATCTCCCAGCTGAAGCAGGCTAACGCAGAAGACAAGTATTACGACGTGCTGGCAGAAGTTCCGCGCGTACGTGAAGACTTCGGTTACCCGCCGCTTGTTACCCCGACCAGCCAGATCGTCGGCACACAGGCTGTTATGAACGTGCTCGTCGGTGAGCGCTACAAGATGGTCACCAAGGAGAGCAAGGGCCTGCTCCGCGGCGAGTACGGCCAGGTTCTCGGTCAGGTGAACGAGGATGTCCGCAAGAAGTGCATCGGTGATGCAGAAATCATCACTTGCCGTCCTGCAGACCTGCTCGAGCCCGAACTGGAGAAGTACAAGGCAGAGCTCGGCGACATTGCAAGAAGCGAAGAGGATGTCCTCTCCTATGCACTGTTCCCGGCTGTTGCCAAGAAGTACTTTGACTGGCGTGAGAATCCGACACCGGCAGCAGAGGCAGCTCCGGCAGCTGCTCCCGCAGCAGCACCGAAGGCTGCTCCGGCAAGCACCGGCCCGAAGACCCTCTATGTTGAGGACCTCACAAACGGCAACTTCTAATTGAATTGATCAACACCCTGCAGATGAAAAGTCTGTGGGGTGTTTTTCTGTCCGGAAAAAGTAACAAAAAACAGAATGTCTATTTACAAATTCACGGTAAAATGCTACAATCCAGATAGATTATTCCGTAAAATTTCTCAATATCCGAAAGGAGAAATCCATATGTATCAGTTTGACCGTGCAGCGTATGATGAGAGAATGAAATGGTTCAGGCATGACCGTTTCGGTATGTTCATCCACTGGGGCATCTATGCCATTCCGGCCCGCGGAGAGTGGGTGCGTTCCTATGAAGAAATTCCGGAGGAGGACTATATTCCGTTCTTCGAGGAGTTTAACCCGGTCGATTTTGACCCGAAGAAGTGGGCGCGTCTGGCAAAAGAAGCCGGCATGAAATATGCTGTGCTCACCGCCAAGCACCATGATGGTTTCTGCCTGTTTGATTCCCAGTACACCGATTGGAAAGTGACCAACACCCCTTACGGCAAGGACATTGTCCGCGAATATCTGGAAGCCTTCCGTGCAGAAGGCCTGAAAGTGGGTCTGTACTATTCTCTGCTCGATTGGCACCATCCGGATTATCCAGCCTACAGTGACCGCTGCCATCCGATGCGCAACAACGAGGCATGGAAGGATAAGGTCCACAATTTCGATAACTATCTCGACTATATGCACGCCCAGATCCGTGAGCTCTGCACGAATTACGGCAAACTCGATCTGATGTGGTTCGATTTCTCCTATGACCATCTTTCCGGCGAAGCATGGCGCGGCAGCGAACTGGTGCGCATGGTGCGCTCCCTGCAGCCGGGCATCATTCTGGACAACCGTCTGGAAGCCAGCGGCAGCGGCTTTGGTTCCATCGCGACGGATACCCCGAAGGAATACAGCGGCGACTATGTCAGCCCGGAGCAGATCATCCCGCAGACCGGCTTTAAGGACAGTCACGGCCGCGATATCTATTGGGAAGCCTGCATCACAATGAACGAGAACTGGGGCTATGCGGCAAAAGATAAGAACTTTAAGCCCGCTGAGATGATCATCAAGAAGCTCGTCGAGTGCGTCAGCAAGAACGGCAATATGCTGCTCAACGTCGGCCCCGATGCCAAGGGCAATATTCCGGAGGAATCTGTTGAGATCCTCAAAAAGATCGGCAAGTGGATGAAGAAGAATTCCGATTCCATTTACGGCTGCGGCGGCTGCGATCTGCCGAAGCCCGAAAACGGACGCATCACCCGTAAGGGCAATATCCTTTACTACCATATCATGGAGAACTCCATCGGCGGCATCCCGCTGCAGGGCATTTCTCTCAGCGATGTAAAGGCCATTCGCCTTGTTTGCGACGGCACGGAACTTCAGCCGCTGAAGAACTGGATCGTTGAAAATTATCCGGACGTTGTCTTTGTGGAGGCGTCCAAGACCGTGCATCTGCCGGACAGCATCGATACGGTGATCGCTGTTCATTTGAAATAAACCGTAGGTTACGGAAAGGGGAGTTTGTATGGGAAAGAAATGGATGTGGGGCGCAGTCGCTGCATTGGGAGGTTTAGCTGTGGTTTCCAACATCATGCTGAATACAGCCTTGAAACGTAAGCCGACGGTACAGCCGGTTTTGTCAGAAACCGAGGCACTGGATGCATGGTTTTTGGAAGGTGCTGTCCGATGGACGCAGATGGCCCGCTGCGATTTGCGCCTGAATGCCTGGTTCGTTCCGAAACCGGACAGCCGCCGCTATGCGATCGTCTGCCACGGTTACGGCTGCAGCAGCAAAATGATGCGGCATCGCGCCAAGGTGTTTGCCGATATGGGTTTCAACATTTTGCTGCCGGACGCCCGCGCACACGGTGAAAGCGACGGCGAAATGATCGGTATGGGCTGGCCGGAGCGCCGGGACATCGTGAATTGGATCTATGAAATCCTGAAAATGGATTCCGACGCCGAGATCCTCCTGTTCGGTGAATCCATGGGTGCGGCCACGGTGATGATGACCGCCGGCGAAGTGCTGCCGGATAACGTCAAACTTGTGATCGAAGACTGCGGCTATACGGATGTGATGGACGAAATGAACCACACGATCCGCGCCAAGTACAAGCTGCCGGGCTTCCCGATCGTTCCGGTGGCATCCCTGTTTGCACATTTCCGCGCCGGTTACACCTTTACAAAGGCCAGTGCCGTAAAGCAGGTGAGCCGCTGCCGTATTCCGATGTTGTTCCTGCACGCGGAAGAAGACAAGGTGGTTCCATTCCCAATGGTATTTAAGCTCTATGCCGCCGCAAGGTGTGAGAAAGAGATGGTCACCTTCCCGGGTGCCGGGCACTGCCAGTGTGCAGAGACCGATCCGGAGCGGTACTGGGGAACCATTCGCGCCTTTATCGAGAAACATATGGATTGATGCAAACAGGAGGACGGTGACATGGCGACGGAAAAAAGAAAAGCGTCGGCAAAAGAGCCGGTTCGCCGGCTGCGTGCGCAGGCCTCGGAGCAGGAGGTCCTGTCCTTTATTCTGCGTCTGGCCGATCCGAAATGTGACGCGGAACGCACCGCAGCTATGCTGCTCGACCGCGGTTCCGGACTGGCCGATGTGCTGGATACACCGCCGGAGTTTCTGGCGGAGGTGCCGGGCGTTACACCGAAAACGGCGAGCCTGCTGGCCTCCTGTCCGGATATTTTCCGGCGCTATCAGGAATCAAAGGATCAGCCGAGGGACCGGATTCTGGATACGCAGACCGCTTTTCACGCCGTACGCAATAAATTCTACGGCCGAAAAGAGGAGATCATGGTCCTGCTGATCCTGGACAGCAAGGGATTTCTGCGCTATATGGGGATCGTGGCGGAAGGGCTCACACACAGTGTGCCGCTGTACATCCGCGAGATCATCCGGCTGTGTCTGGCTTACGATGCGGATACGGTCTATATCGCGCACAATCACCCGAGCGGCAGTTGTACGCCGTCCGTGCAGGATATTGCCTGCACCAAGGAGATCGAGTGGGCGCTGTCGAGCATCGACGTCATTTTGTCCGACCATTTTATTTTCACCGATGAGGATTTCCTGTCCATGCGATCGAGCGGTATTCTGAGAACGCTGCGTCAGGAGATTGCGATGTGCAAAAAGCAGATCATCCGCGGAAAATAAGTGTTTTTAGGAGATACGAATATGCTGAATTCCTTGATGCGCCTGTACGACGCCTGTTTTCCGGGCATTGTGCGGGAGCGAAAGACGGTGGAGAGGATCCTCTCTCTGCCGGAGAATCATATCCTCCTGCGGGAGGAAGCCGGGCAGCCCATCGCCGCTGCCGTGATCCACGGCTCTGTGATCCTGATGCTCTGTGTTCTGCCGGAAAAGCAGGGGCGGGGGATCGGCTCTGCGCTTCTGCAGGAGGCCGAAGCGTATATTCTTGCGCAAGGGCACGCCGAAGTGCGCTTCTGTGATGGGCCGGGGTATATCACGCCGGGCGTTCCGGATTATCCGGGGGCATGGGCGTTTTTTGAAAAGCGCGGTTATACCCACAGTTGGGGAGACTGCGAGTGCGTCGACATGAGCCGTCCGCTTTTGGGTTATGAGCACACGGCGTACTCGATCGGCGACACCGTAAACGGCTATACCTATCGCTGGGCGGTGCTTTCCGATATTCCGGCCATTGCGGACTGCGTGGATACAGCGGAGGAAAACTTTACAAAGTATTACCGGAACGAGGATCTGTACAACGGGCAGGGCACACAGCGTGTTTTGATCGCGGAAGACGGCCGTCTCGTCTGCGGTACGCTGATCGTCAGTGCGGAGACGGAGCAGAAAGGCGTGGGCAGCGTGGGCTGTACGGCGACCCGCGCAGACCGGCAGAATCGGGGCATCGCCACCACCATGGTGAAGCTCGGCACGAAATATCTGTTTGACCTCGGTTTGCCCACCGCGTTTCTGGGGTATACTTATACGGACATCGTCCGTATGTACGGGCGTGCAGGATATGCGATCTGCAGAAAGTACATGATGGCGGTCAAGACATTTTAAGCATTCGATTCAGACAAAGCCAACAGGACTTCGGCGTGAACCGGGGTCCTGTTTTTTGGTAAAATCCGAACAATCGTTCAAATTTCTCTGTACATTAAAAAAGATTTCTGCTATAATAGATGCGTTAACGTACAATTGTTTGCTTCAGGGAGGGAATCCGCATGGATCAGTTCCGGCTTCAATCCAAATATATTCCCACCGGCGACCAGCCGCAGGCCATTCAGGAACTGGTGCAGTCGATCCGCGCGGGACATAAGGAACAGACGCTGCTGGGCGTTACCGGTTCCGGCAAGACCTTCACCATGGCGAACGTCATTGCGCAGCTGAACCGCCCCACACTGGTGCTGGCGCACAACAAAACGCTGGCCGCACAGCTGTGTTCCGAGTTCCGGGAGTTCTTCCCAAACAATGCCGTGGAGTATTTTGTTTCCTACTACGATTATTATCAGCCGGAAGCGTATATTGCGCAGACGGATACCTATATTGAAAAAGACAGTGCCATCAACGAGGAGATCGACAAGCTGCGCCACAGTGCCACAAGTGCACTTTCGGAGCGCCGCGATGTCATCATCGTCGCGTCTGTATCCTGCATTTACAGCCTCGGTGACCCGATCGATTACCGCACCATGGTGATCTCCCTGCGTCCCGGCATGGAAAAAAGCCGCGATGACCTGATCCGCAAGCTGGTGGAGATCCAGTACGAGCGCAATGACGTGAACTTCATCCGCAACAAGTTCCGCGTGCGCGGCGATGTGGTGGAGATCTTCCCAGCGGAATCCAGCGAAAAGGCCATCCGCGTCGAGTTCTTCGGTGATGAGATCGAGCGCATCAGCGAGATCATTCCGCTGACGGGCGAAATTGTGGCCGACCGTAAACACGTGGCGATCTATCCCGCATCGCATTACATCGTGCCCCGCGAGAAAATGGCCCGGGCGCTGCAGGAGATCGAGGCCGAGATGATCGACCGTGTGAAATATTTCAAGGATGAGGGCAAGCTGATTGAGGCCCAGCGCATCGAGCAGCGCACCCGCTACGATATGGAGATGCTCAGCGAGATCGGTATGTGCAAGGGCATCGAGAACTACTCCCGCATCATGTCCGGCCGTGCGCCGGGCAGTGAGCCCTGCACACTTTTGAACTATTTCCCGGAGGATTTCCTCCTGTTCGTGGACGAATCCCATGTCACGCTGCCGCAGGTGCGGTCCATGTTTGCCGGCGACCA
>JAFQWC010000098.1 GCA_017407665.1 Clostridia bacterium
GCAGGCCGAAAGTTCTGCACCCAACCTGACCTTTGACCCGGACAGTGACGAAGAAGCATAAACCGGGCTTTCGTATAATTTCCGCCGTTTCGGCGCATCTTGAAGGAGGATAATCACATGAGCGATATGAAACTGACTTTGGAACCGGAGCTGGAATCCACCGGTCTGGGCGGACTGCCCACCCTGACCCTCGACGGCGTGGAAGAGCCGCAGCCGGAAATGAAACAGGAAGAACCCGCCGCCCCGGAGGAGCCCGTGCTCTCCCCCGAGGAGCAGAAAATTGTCGATGAATTTGTGCAGAAGATCGACATTGCCAATTCCGCACTCGTCATGCAGTACGGCTCCGGCGCACAGAAGAAGATCGCCAATTTCTCGGATACCGCACTCAGCAATGTCCGCACGAAGGACCTCGGCGAAGTGGGCGACGAGATTTCCGACCTCGTGGTGGAGCTCAAGGGCTTTGACATCGACGAGGAGGAGAAGGGCGGCTTCTTCGGTTTCTTCAAAAAGCAGGCCAACAAGCTGGAGGGTCTCAAGGCCCGCTACGACAAGGCCGAAGTGAACGTGAATAAGATCGCCGGGTCGCTTGAGAACCATCAGGTGCAGCTCATGAAGGACATTGTGATGCTGGATAAGCTGTACGAGATGAACCTTGCGTATCACAAGGAGCTTTCCATGTACATCATCGCGGGCAAAAAGCGCCTGCAGATGGACCGCGCCGGTAAGCTGCAGGAACTGAAGGCCAAGGCGGAGCGTTCCGGCCTCGCGGAAGACGCACAGGCGGCCAACGATTTTGCCCAGCAGTGCGACGCTTTTGAAAAGAAGCTGCATGATCTGGAGCTCACCCGTATGGTCTCCGTGCAGATGTCCCCGCAGATCCGCCTTGTGCAGAACAATGACCGCATCATGGCGGACAAGATCCAGTCCACCATTGTGAATACGATCCCGCTGTGGAAGAGCCAGATGGTTCTGGCGCTGGGCATCGCCCATTCCACGGAGGCCGTCCGTGCGCAGCGAGAGGTCACCGACATGACCAATATGCTGCTCAGAAAGAACGCGGAGCGCCTCAAGATGAGCACCATCGAAACCGCCAAGGAAGCCGAGCGCGGCGTGGTGGATATGGAAACCCTGCGCGTGACGAACCAGTCCCTCATCTCCACGCTGGATGAAGTGGTGAAAATTCAGGCGGAGGGCAAAGCACGCCGCCGTGCGGCCGAGCAGGAGCTGGGCCGTCTGGAGGGCGAGCTGAAGCAGAAGCTGCTGGATATCCGCAGCTGATCCCAGTAAAACGGCGGCCGGCGGGATTTCGCCGGTCGCTTGCAATATCCGTTTTCGTTGGCAGAAAGGGGAGCGGCTGAAAAAGATGAAACAGAAAAAGGAAAAAGTGAAGGGCCGATCGACGGCCATTCTGTGCATGGTTCTTGCCATCGTGCTGTGCGTGCCGGTGGGTACGTGCGTGTCCCTCAGCCGGGAGCGGGAGCAGGCGCAGGAGGCGTATTACGGGTCGGACGAGGTCTTCGGCCTCATGGGCGACCTTTCCGCCTGTCAGGGCGAGGCCATGAATCTAATCACGCTGGGAGAAAAATACTTGCCGGCGGACGATGCAGCGCTGAAAGACGTGGAAACGGCGGATTTTGACGTGGAATCCGCGGCGTCTCCGCGGGGAAAAGCCCTCGCGTTTGAGGATCTGTGCGATTCGGTGGACAGCCTGTACCGCGTTCTGGAGCAGGAAGCGCTCAGCGCGCAGGATGAAAAGTACCGCGTGGAGATCTATGCGGATTTCTATGCCTGTGCGGATATGATGCGCCGCCGCGCCGAAGAATATAACACGGATGCAGAAGCGTTCAACGCCATGCTGCAGAAGGCACCCGGCCGCAGTCTGGCTGCCGTGTTCGGTGTGCGCGAACTCGAATTGTTCGCGTAAACGGAACGCGGAGAAAGGAGACGATCTATGAAAATGCGATTTTGGCGGCGCCGCGCCGCTTTGGTACTTGCGGCGTTTCTTCTGCTGCTTTCGGCGGTCCTGCCGGCAGGGGCTGCGGGCATCCCGGATGCGCCGGATTCCTATGTGCTCGATGAAGCGGATGTCATCTCCGCCGCAACGGAAGCGGAGATCAACGAAAAGAACAACCGTCTGGCGGCGGCCTGCGGTGCGCAGATCGCCTTTGCAGTGGTGGATTTTACCGGCGAATACAGCACCGCGGATTACGCCTACGAGGTGTTCAACAAATGGGGCATCGGCGATAAAAGAGAAAACAACGGCCTGCTGTTCGTGCTGGCGGTCGGTGCAGAGGATTACTATGCGCTGCCCGGCTCCGGTGTGACGGACCTGTTCTCCGGAGGCACGCTGCAGACCCTGCTCGATACGTATATGGAACCGGATTTTGCCGCGGGCGATTACGACGCCGCGGTGCAGAAATCCTTTGCCCGGGCGCTGGCGCTGATGGAATCCCACTATCATGTGCAGTACCGGGACGAAGCGCCGATCCCGGAAACCGGCTACAGCGGGTATGATCAGGCGCAGGGACAGCAGAGCTGGTTTTTTGGCGGGCTGTTCCGGCTGTTTGGTAAGTTTATCACGATCATCATTGTGGTCGCGGTGATCGTCGCGGTCCTGCGGCTGTTTTCCGGTCCGCGCGGCGGCGGTGGATACCGCGGCGGCGGAGGCGGCGGCTTCTGGACCGGCTTACTGCTCGGCTCCATGAGACCCCGCAGCCGGTATTATCACAGACCCCCGCCGCCCTTTGGCGGCTACGGCGGGCCCCGTCGGCCCGGCGGCATGGGTGGTTTCGGCGGCGGCAGACCCGGCGGCGGTGGCGGCCGTTCCGGTGGATTCGGCGGTTTCGGCGGGGGCGGTTCCCGCGGCGGAGGTGCAGGCAGAAGATGAGTGCATGGTTTTTGTTTGATCTGGACGGTACGCTGACCGACAACAGCGAGGGCATTTTGAAATGTGTGCGCTATGCGCTGGCCGAACTCGGCAAACCGGATGCACCCGATGCGGTGCTGCGCCGGTTCATCGGCCCGCCGCTCCATGATTCCTTCATGGAGTACTGCGGTTTTTCCCGCGAGGACGCTTTCCGCGCGGTGGATACGTACCGTGTGCGCTACAAAAAGCTCGGCGTGTACGAAAACTGCCTGTTCCCGGGCATCAAAGAAATGCTCGAAAAGCTGGCTGCGGCGGGCGCAAAGCTCTGCGTCGCGACCTCGAAGCCGAAGATCTTCACCGAGGAGATCCTCAAACAGCACGGCATACACGGGCTGTTCACGTATATCGTCGGTGCGAATCTCGACGGCACGCTGACGGACAAGACGGAAGTGATTCAGGAGGTGCTGCGGCAGATCGGCGAAACGGACGAGCCGGTGTATATGATCGGTGACCGCAGCTTCGATATTATTGGTGCGAAAAACTGCAGCCTGCCCGGTGTGGGCGTGTACTTCGGTTTCGCAGAACCCGGCGAACTCGAAGAAGCCGAGGCCGATCATGTCGTCGACACGGTCGCGCAGCTGGAAGAATTGCTCTTAAAACTGAATTAAAACGCGGAAAATCCCCCGTAACGGACCCTGAAACGGTCCGCCTGCGGGGGAGTTTTTTGTATGTATGGGATTATTTGCGGCGCTGTTCAAAGAATTTCCGCAGCAGGGCGGCGCATTCTTCCGCGAGCAGCCCGCGGTAGAGTTCCGGCTTAAAGGCGCGGGGCAGGTCGATGACCGACACCGCCGTGCCGCACGCACCCATCACGTCGTCTTCCGCGCCGTACACGATGCGCGCCATATGGGCGTTCACCGCCGTACCGGCGCACATGGGGCAGGGCTCCAGCGTGACATAAAGCGTGCAGTTTTCGAGCCGCCATGTGCCGAGCGTTCTTGCGGCGTCCGTCATGGCTTCGATCTCCGCGTGGCCGAGTACGTTCTGCTCCGCTTCGCGGCGGTTGCGGCCGCGGCCGATGATCTGCCCGTCCTTCACCACCACGGCGCCGACGGGCACCTCCCCGGCGGCAAAGGCCTCTTCGGCCAACTGCAGGGCGGCTTCCATAAAGTTCTTTTCCGGCACATAGGCGCGGTGTTTCATCGCGTTATAGGGCATAGAGCGCCACCAGAGACAGGCCGATAAACGTAAGGAAGTACAGAATGAATCCGACATTTAAAAACAGCCACAGTCCTTTTTTGCGCACCGGAACGCCGCGTGCGATCTTCGGGAACAGCGCATGGCGGCCGGTAAAATGCAGCGCGAGGAGAACGATCAGCGCGGCAATGCCCAGACCGATCACAATGAACATGGAGAGGTTCGAGACGGTTTCGGCGGTTTCGGTGCCTGCGTAAAACTCCACGGCGATGGGCAGCGTGGCGATGAAATTGTTCAGAAGATGCACGAAAATGTTGAGCCAGATGTTCCGCGTCCAAACGTACAGAAGTGCCATCGCGAGGCCGCCGATGAACACGACCGGCATGGCCTGAAAGCTGAAATGCGCAAAGGAGAACAGCAGCGCGGAAAGCAGCACGGCCGGCCAGATGCCCCAGCGCCGCAGGCTGGACATCAGTATGCCGCGGAAGGCAAATTCCTCCGTGATGGGGGCAACCAGCACGACGGAAATAAACATCAGGACAACGTCCAGCGTGGAGGTCACGACCATGCTTTCGGTGTTGATCTCCCCGTTCAGCCCGAGTTCTTCCAGAAGCTGAGAAATCAGATTTGCGGGGTAGTTCATCAAAAGGCACAGCAGCAGCCCGACCAAAACAAGGGACAGGCCGTGGAGAAAATCGGTTTTCTCCACGAGGATGGCATCGGCGAGACTGCGCTTGTCGATGAGCAGGATGAGGCAGAACGGCAGCGCGATCGTGAGGAACGACAGCATGGAGGAGAGCAGATAATACAGCGCCGGGGGCATACCGGCAACGCTCTGCCCCGCCGGCAGATGGACATTCACCCCGCAAAGGCCGATGAACACACCGGCTGCGGCCATGATCACAAAGGACAGCGGCTGCGCGGCCAGCGCCGCGAAGGAAACGAGAGAAGCGGAGCGGCGCAGTGCCTTTTGCTCCTGCTTCTGCGGGTCGGGCGCAGGCGGGTACGGCAGAACCATGACGGGCGGAGCCGAGGTGGGCTGCACGGGCATATACGGGTTATTCGGCGGATTCGTGCTCATGAGGGGATGCACTTCCTTTCTTTTTAAGGTGCGGGTTTTGCCGGCGGATCATCAGTTTTTCCACCCAGCCTTTTTCGTATTTAAGGGAGATATAGCCGACAGTGCTGGCACCCACGGCGCCGAGCGCATCGACGATGATGTCCTTCATGGTGTCTCGGAGGGCGTCCTGCCCGGGGAGCGGGGTGCCGTCATCAAGGGCAAATTTCTGCATATTGGTGCCGAGGAAGATGTCGGCGAGGAATTCATAGATCTCCCACACGCCGCCCAGCGCCAGCGCAAAGCAGAACGCAAACACCGCGACGAACAGCGGGGAGAGATTCATGGGGATGCGTTCGGTGTTATTGAAAACGGCGATCATCGAAAAGCCGAGCGCACCGAGCATCCCGCCGCTGAAAATGTGCAGGATGGTGTCCCAGTGGGGAACGGTGTAATAGAAGCTGCGGACTTCGCCGAGGAAGATCGCGCAGTAGAGAAACCCGATGTACAGAAGGAACATCGTGCGGGGGATCTCAATGTCCCAGCGGCGCATGAGGCGCGCGGGGATCAAAATGGCCAGAAGCCCCAGAACGCACTGCAGCAGCATCAGCACATAATCTTCCCGGCCGCGTCCGCCGGCACCGGAGAACCATTCTTCATCGAAAATAATACGCAGCAGCAGATAAACGGCCGGCACGATGAAGCTGATGAGTACCGAGACCACAAACACGCTGCCCCAGTTGGGTTTTCTTTTTTTGCGGGATTTTGGCATGATCCTCTCCTGTACCGGTCTTACAGTGCCAGAAGCTCGGCGACCGCGTTGGCGTACGCCACGGGGTCTTCCAGCGGACGGCCCTCAATGAGCAGGGCCTGACTGTAGAGCACTTCTGTGTATTTCCTGAGCTTGTCGTCGTCGTTTTCAAAGCGGCGCAGGGTCTGGAACACGGCGTGGTCGGCGTTGATCTCGAGGATCTGCTCCGCCTTCACCTTCTGCTGTGCACCGGGCATGGTGTTGAGCACCTTTTCCATTTCCATGGAGAGGGCACCGTCGGTGGTGATGCACACCGGGTGGTTTTTAAGTGCGGAAGACAGGCGCACGGCCTTGACCTGCCCGCCGAGGATGGCCTGCATCTTCTCGATGAGGGTCTTGTTCTCTTCGGCGCGCTGCTCGGCGGCGGCTTTTTCCTCGTCCGTCTGCACGCGGGCGTCTTCCGCGGAGACGTTCTTGAAGGTCTTTTCTTCATATTCGCCGAGGACCATCAGCGCGAATTCGTCCACGTCGTCGGTGAGGTACAGCACCTCATAGCCGCGGTCCAGCACAGCCTCGGTCTGCGGCAGACGGGCGATGCGCTCGGCGTTGTCGCCGCAGGCATAGTAGATGCAGGTCTGGTCCTCCTTCATGTCGGCCACGTACTCTTTGAGGGTGCGTATCTTGCCGGCGGAGGACATAAACAGCACGAGGTCCTTGAGCTTATCCTTGTTCACGCCGTAGTTTTCGTACATACCGAACTTCAGGCGCAGGCCGAAGCTCTCAAAGAACTTCTCGTACTTTTCGCGGTCGTTCAAGCACATGGATTTGAGCTCGGAGGCGATCTTCTTCTCAATGCGGCCGGCGATCAGCTTGAGCTGGCGGTCGTGCTGCAGCATTTCGCGGGAGATGTTGAGGGAAAGGTCCTGCTAATCGACGAGACCCTTCACGAAGCCGAAGTAATCCGGCAGCAGGTCGCCGCACTTTTCCATGATCAGCACGCCGGAGGCATACAGCTGCAGGCCCTTTTCAAAATCGCGGGAATAATAATCCATGGCGGGCTTTTCCGGGATGAACAGCAGGGCATTGTATGTAGCGGTGCCCTCGGCCGCGGTGTGGATCACCTTGAGGGGATCCTGCCAGTCGAAGAATTTCTCTTTGTAGAAATTGTTGTAGGCGTCGTCATCGAGCTCGCTCTTGTTCTTTTTCCAAAGCGGGACCATGCTGTTGAGGGTCTCCACCTCAAAATAATGCTCGTATTCATTTTCGGCGCCTTCCTTCGCACGGGTCTTTTCGATTTCCATGCGGATCGGATAGCGGATGTAATCGGAATACTTCTTCACAAGGCTGCGCAGGCGGTAGGTGTCGAGGAATTCGCCGTACTTTTCGTCCTCGGTGTCTTCCTTGATGTGCAGCGTGATCTCCGTGCCATGGGTGGTCTTCATGCATTCGCGGATGGTGTAGCCGTCCGCACCGTCGGATTCCCACACGTAGCCCTGCTCCGCACCGAAAGCCTTCGTCTCCACGCGGACGTGATCGGCAACCATGAACGCGGAGTAGAAGCCGACACCGAACTGACCGATGATGTCGATGTCCTCGGCCGCTTCGTTTTCGGATTTGAACTTCAGGGAGCCGCTCTTCGCGATGACGCCAAGGTTCTGGTCGAGCTCCTCCTGCGTCATGCCGATGCCGTTGTCGCGGATGCGCAGCACGCGGGCATCCTTGTCAGCCTCGAGACGAATCTCAAAATCCTCGCGGCTGAGGCCGGTGGCGCCGTCGCTGAGGGACTTGTAATAGAGCTTATCCATCGCGTCGCTCGCGTTCGAGATGAGCTCGCGCAGGAAAATCTCCTTGTGCGTATAAATGGAATGGATCATCAGATCCAGAAGTCTTTTGGATTCTGCTTTGAACTGCTTCTTTGCCATGGGAAATCAACCTCTTTTGGGCCGTGTCTGTGCGGGGGCAAAACACCGCTGCGGCCGGAATTCTTGTTTATCCACAAGTATACCGTATATTTGTTAAAAAATCACGAACTTTTTACGGTTTTTGGAAAAATCAAACTCATTCCGCGGGCTGCGGCGCGGGGAAACGCGCGTGGGGGATGCAAAAAAAATCCGCAATGAAATGCCAGAGCTTTACCGGGCCGGTAATATTGAAGCGGCGGTCGATGGAAAAGGCATTCACCTGCAGCAGCGCACGGCCGTCCGGCAGGTAGAGTACCTCAAAGGCGGGGGCGGTGTCACCAAAGCTGAGCTGCCGCCCGCGGGCATCCACGGTAAACAGGCCGATCACAAAAACGACGAGCAGCAGAGTGATGAAAAACGATGCGAGAAAGGTGCGGGAGCGAAAATAAGTGAGCATAAAAACGACCTCCTTTTTCTACATCATGCCCGGAAAATGCCGGGCTTATTCCGCCGCCAGATCATTCAGCACGGCGAGAATGGTCTCGCCCAGCAGCCGCCCGGCATACCGGGCTTCGCTGAGTGTGTTGACGTCCGTGCCCACCTCCGCGAGGAGGGAGCCGGGGGTGGCGTGCATATTATAGTTGCGCCGGCAGAAATACAGCGGGCGAAAGAGCCCTGGGAACAGCGTCTCGCCCTTCTGCTGCAGGCGCAGCGCAAGGTGCAGGTTGTCGCGCCAGCCGGGGAAAAGCGGGTCTTCGGAAAGATCGCAGCCGGTGAGGATCATGATCTGTGCCGCGTCCTGTCCGTCGATCTCCGCCACGGGCTTATACATCGTGGTGCCGCTTTGCCCGAAGGAATCGCGGTGGACATCCACCGTGATCTGGATCGTGGGGTGGGCAGCAAGATTTTTCTGTATGGTCTCCATGGAGCGGGAATAGCTGCCAGAGTACGCCGGGTTGTCGTGCACGGTGGTGTCGTGGATGACGCCGAAGCCCCCGGCTTCAATGACTTTGGCCGCCTCTGCTGCCACGGAGACCACATTTTTGGCGGGATCGAGGGAACGGAAATCGTCGTCGAGGTAGTACCAGTCCCCGTTCCCCTCCAGAATATAGGATTCCGTGGTGTGCGTGGAGTAGAGCAGCACCATGGGCGTG
This sequence comes from Clostridia bacterium, assembly GCA_017407665.1. Lineage (GTDB taxonomy): Bacteria > Bacillota > Clostridia > Oscillospirales > Acutalibacteraceae > Hominenteromicrobium. Next base: position 8,927 of record JAFQWC010000098.1, read on the forward strand.
CCGTCGCGCCGGATGTCGAGCGCGGGCGCGTTCTGCAGCTCTTTTTCGAGATCCAGCCCGGTGCCCGTCTCGTCTTTTACGGTGAAGCAGTCCACGGCTTTGCCGGGGCTCATGCGCAGGATCTCCACCGTGCCGGTTTCGCGGCTGGGGTCCGGCGTGGCGGCCGGTGCCGGTTCCTGCCACACCGAAAGGGGGCCGGCTGACGGAAAGAGCAGGGCGTTGGGCTCGGGGGTGGGCGCCGGGGATGCGGAAGGCATCGGAGACGTCGAAGGGGAGGATACGGGCCGCAGTCCCGCACTGTACAGCAGCCACGTACGGCCGTGGGTACGAAGGACCGGCAGAAGATTGTCCGCCGTGCACCAAATGCAAAGTGCGGCCGCAGCCGCAAAACACAAGCCGCGCGCCAGCGTATGCAGCCGCCGTTTTACACTGCTTTTTCTCATGCCGCTCCGCCAGCCCTTTCTGTAGAAATATACCGTCCAGTATATGCGCGAAAACAGCGCAGTAGACGCTCTGGGCGGTTTCTGCGCACGCAATCGGGCCCGTCCGCATAGTCTGGAGTGTGCGCGTGCGCACAGAAAGGGGATTTCACATGAAAATTTATCGGCCAAATGAAGATTGGGGCAACAGCCCCGTCTGCAGCCGGAAAGACTGTGGCTGCGGTGTGGACTGCTGCAGGAACTGTTGTCCCGCGCAGGGACCGATTGGCCCCACAGGCCCGCGCGGTGCGACCGGCCCGACCGGCCCGCAGGGTGTGCAAGGCATTCAGGGCGTAGAAGGCCCCGCCGGTGCAACAGGTCCCACGGGTGCCACGGGCGCTGCGGGTGCTGATGGTGCTGTGGGCGCGACTGGTGCGACGGGCGCCACAGGTCCAGCCGGTGCTGTGGGCGCGACTGGTGCTACGGGTGCCACAGGTCCTGCCGGTGCTGATGGTGCTGTGGGCGCGACTGGTGCTACGGGTGCCACAGGTCCCGCCGGTGCTGACGGCGCTGTAGGCGCAACAGGTGCTACAGGTGCTACAGGTGCCACCGGCCCGACTGGTGCTGATGGTGCTGTAGGTGCAACAGGCGCCACGGGTGCCACAGGCCCGACCGGAGCTACAGGTGCAACAGGTCCTACGGGCGCCACGGGTGCAGAGGGCCCCACCGGTCCCACCGGTGCGCAGGGTGTACAGGGTCTCCAGGGCGTGGAAGGGCCCACGGGCGCAACCGGTCCGACCGGTCCCACGGGCCCGACCGGTGCGGATGCCGTCCTGACGCCGGGCCCCGCTGTGGCAGATCTGGATGCGACCGCTACGCTGGATGAAGTCATTGCGGCATTCAACGCGCTGCTGGCTTCCCTCCGGGCAGCCGGTGTGATCGCCGAATAACCGATGGTGACGATCAGCCTGTGCATAATTGTGAAAAATGAGGAGGAACACCTGCCCCGCTGCCTGCGGTCCGTGCAGGGGATCGCGGATGAGATCGTGATCGTGGATACCGGCAGCACGGACGGAACAAAGGCGGTCGCCGCCGGGTTCGGCGCGAAGCCGGTCGATTTTGTCTGGTGCGATGATTTTTCCGCCGCCCGCAATTTTGCGTTTTCCGAGGCAACGATGGACTACTGCCTGTGGCTGGATGCGGACGATGTGCTCACACCGGAGGACCGGGAGGCACTTCTCAGGCTCAAGGAAACGCTGGATCCCGCGACGGATGTGGTGATGATGCGGTACCACACGGCATTTGATGCGGACGGTCGGCCGACCTTCACGTATTACCGGGAGCGGCTGCTGCGCCGGACAGCGGGCTTTCGGTGGGAAGGCGCGGTGCACGAGGCCATCCAGCCGCGGGGGAAGATCCTGTACAGCGAGATCGCCGTCACGCACCGGAAAACCGGCCCCGGCGATCCGGACCGCAACCTGCGCATTTATGAAAATCAGCTTCTGGCGGGGAAAACGCTTTCGCCCCGGGCGCAGTTTTATTACGCCCGGGAGCTGATGGCGCACGCCCGCTATGAAGACGCCGCCAGCGTGTTCCGGGATTTTCTGGACGGCGGCCGGGGCTGGGTGGAGAATAATCTCGAGGCCTGCCGGGATCTCGCCCGGTGCGAGACCGCGCTGGGGCAGCCGGAAAAGGCATTCTCTGCGCTGTGCCGGGCGCTGCGCTTTGGCCCGCCCCGGGCGGAGCTCTGCTGTGACTTCGGAAAGTTCTTCTTTGACCGCGGAGAATTCAAGACCGCGGCGTTCTGGTATGAAGCCGCGCTCAGGGCTGAGGCGGACGACACCGCCGGCGGCTTTTCCGAACCGGCCTGCCGGGGCGTGATCCCCTGCCTGCAGCTTTGCGTCTGTTATTACCGGCTGGGAGACACGGCCCGCGCCGAAATGTACAACGACCGCGCCGGTGCACTGCAGCCGGAGCATCCTGCCTACCTGTACAACAGGGACTGGTTTGCGTCTCAGCGGGCATAAAAAAACCGCACCGGACTTCCACGTGAAGCCCGGTGCGGCAATTTTTGCTGTTTATTTGATTTCCACGGGGATCCAGATCTCCACGGTGCAGAGGTCTTCCGCTTCGTTCCAGACCACATACCGTTCGATGGTCGCCGTGCACTTTTCGTATTTGCTGCCCGGCAGGAATTCCTCGTTGATGTGGCTCCAGGTCTCGTTCAGCACATTGTCGGAAATTTTCCCTTTGGCCTCAAAAATCAGCCACGTGGCTGCGGGATAGGTGAAGCGGTCAAAGCCTTCCACATCGCCGCCGTCCCATTCCACGGCGCACATATAGTCGTCGCTGCCGTCCGGCTGAAAGCCGAAGCACAGGCCGAGATCAAAGAACCTGCCGCTGAGTGCCTTGATGCGCTCGTTGCTGCCGTCCGTTTTCACGATGGCCCATGTGCCGCCGCCGTAGGGCACGATGCGCCGGATACCCAGCACGCCGAAGCTTTCCTTTTCTACGATTGTGTAGTTCATTTTGCGCCTCCTTAACGATCGGGAGAAATATTGACTTACAATTAAATTGTACAACAGAAACGATGAAAAAGCAAAGAAAAACCGCCGGAATATGCCGGCGGTTCATGGCTAAAATCAATCTTCTTCGTCTTCGTCCTTTTCTTCTTTCGGCAGGACGGTGATGCGCACCAGAGAGGCGCGCTGGGCGTCAGTTTCTTCCACGACCACGTGCAGGTTTTCGTAGTCGAAGCTGTCGCCGACTTCGGGGATGCGGTCCAGCTGCGCGATGACCCAGCCGTTGATGGTGGAGGCGTCCTCCTCGGCGTCGATGTCAAAGAACTCGAAGGTCTTATAAAGCTCAGTGGAGCAGTCCACGAGGTATTCGTTGTCGGCGACCTTCCTGAAGGCTTCCACAATCTCGTCGTGTTCGTCCCAGATCTCGCCGACCAGCTCTTCCAGAATATCCTCCAGTGTGATGATGCCCTCCGTACCGCCGAATTCATCCACAATGACGGCAAAGTGGGACTTGTTCTGCTGCAGCAGACGGAGCAGAACGGAGATCTTCATCGACGGCGGAACGAATTCCACGGGCTTGATGATCTTTTCCAGCGGCGCGCCGGCGCGAAGCACATAATTGTGGAAATCCTTTTCGTTGATGATGCCGATGATCTTATCGATGGTTTCCTCGTAAACGGGCAGGCGGGAGAAGCCCGTTTCAATGAACAGCTGGGCAATATCCTCAATATCGGTTCCGGCTTCCACAGCTTCCACATCCACACGGGGCGTGAAAATATCAATGCACTCGAGATCATCAAATTCGATGACGTTGTGGATAAGCTCGCTCTCGTTTTCGTTGATGCCGCCCTCCTGCTCCGCTTCTTCCACGATGGTCAGCAGTTCGCTCTCGGAGATCGTGCGGTCGGAAGAGACCTTGAAGAGCTTGTTTACGCCCTTCTTGATGCCGACCAGCAGAATGTTGACGGGCTTGAACACGAAATTCAGCACGTTGATGATGGGCGCGGAGAACATGGCAAAGCGTTCCGGAGATTCCTTCGCGATGCTCTTCGGCGTGACTTCACCGCAGATGAGGATGACGACGGTCATGACGATCGTGGACACGGTGGGGCCGTTATCCTGAAACCACCCGATGAAAAGCACTGTGGCGATGGAGGAGGCGGCGATGTTCACAATGTTGTTGCCGACGAGAATGGAGGAGATCAATTCGTCGTAATGATCGGCCAGCCGGTAAGCCAGCTTGGCGCGGCGGTTGCCGTTTTCTGCCATGTTCTTGAGCCGTACCCGGCTAAGCGAGGAGAACGCGGTCTCCGTGGCGGAAAAATAGGCCGATAAAAAGACCAGGAGGATGAGTACGATGATTAACCCTGTACTGTGACTGTCCATTTGAGAAAAACTTACCTTTCTTTCTGAAAAATTTTGCCGCGGCCACGTGCCGTTCGGCAAATATGATTTATTATCATATCATACTATGCGGAAAAAAGCAAATTGAATTTTGTGCGGCTCAGGTTAATTGCGGGCGGCACTTGCATTTGATGCGCGTATCCTGTATGATAAAATAGCTGAATTGTTGGGATTTGGAGCGTATTGAAATGAGCAGAAAACGAAAAATAAATCTGGGCGTTCTGGCGCACGTCGATGCCGGCAAAACCAGCCTTACGGAACAGCTTTTGTTCCTGGGCGGTGCGCTGCGCACCGCCGGCGCGGTGGATCTGGGCACGGCCCAGACGGATACGCTGGCCGTGGAACAGGCCAGAGGCATCTCTGTCAAGACCGCCGATGCCGTGCTGGAAACGGATAAGGCCGTCGTCAATATCATCGACACCCCGGGCCATGCGGATTTTATCAGCGAGGTCGAGCGGGCGCTCTCCGTGCTGGATTGTGCCGTGGTGGTGGTCTCCGCTGTGGAGGGCGTGCAGGCACAGACCGAGATTTTGCTCGGCGCCATTCAAAAAATGGATCTGCCCTGCGTTTTGTTTGTGAATAAGCTCGATCGTGCCGGCAGCGATTTTGAAGCCGCGTGTGCGGATCTCGCGGAGCAGTTTTCCGGCCGCAGCCTGCTTAAAATCAACCGCCCGGTGGGCGAGGGTGATACCGCCGTGCAGGTGGAAGCCGACCCCGAGGCACTCGAAAACGCCGTGATGCTCACGGGCGACGAGGAGCTGCTCGAGAACCTGCTTTTGGGAGACGAACCGGATTTTGCACAGACCGTACGCACCGCCGTGGAAAACGGTGCGGTGCCGGTGCTGTGCGGCTCCTCCAAGACCGGCGCGGGCTGCGGAGAGATTCTGGAATTTCTCTGTACCTGTATGCCGGAAGACAAACCGGAACAAACTGAATTCTGTGCCCGGGTCTTCCGGGTGGAACACGATAAACAGTTCGGAAAACTCTGCCATGTGCGCGTGTTTTCCGGCACACTGCAGCCGCGGCAGAGCGTGTATCTGCCCCGGGTGGATCAGGAAGAAAAAGTGGCCGGCATCCGCCGCCCCATGGGCCGCAAGCAGGCCGATGTGCCGTCCGCCGAGGCGGGAGACATTGCTGTGCTGTTCGGACTGAGTGAGGTGCGCGCCGGCGATGTGATCGGCCGCGGAACGCCGCCGCGGGCGGAATCCGCACTGGCGGTGCCGCTGCTCACCGTAAAAGCGGAGCCGGAAAAGCCTGATGAGCTGATGGCGCTGGTCACGGCGCTCAACGCTCTTTCCGACGAGGACCCGATGCTGCACTTTTTGTGGATCCGCGAAAAGCAGGAGATCCAGCTGCGCATCGTCGGCAGGATCCAGCTCGAGATCCTCGAGGAGCTGCTTCTGGAGCGTTACGGGCTGCGGGCGAAATTCTCACCGCCGTCCGTCATCTATAAAGAAACGCCGACGACCGCCGGGGAAGGCTTTGACGCCTACCTGATGCCGAAGCCCTGCTGGGCGATCCTCAAATTCTGGATCGAGCCCCTGCCGCGCGGATCGGGCCTTGTGTATGAATCAAAAACCTCGCCGTCGCGCCTCATGTACCGCTACCAGAATCACGTGGAGACCGCGGTGCCGGAAGCCCTCACGCAGGGCATGTACGGCTGGGAAGTCACCGACCTGAAGGTCACGCTGATCGACGGCGAGCACCACCATGTGCACACGCACCCGCTCGATTTCTTCCTCTGCACGCCGCTCGCGATCATGGACGGTCTCCGCAATTGCGGCACGACGCTGCTGGAGCCGATCCTCAAAGTGAAGCTGACCTTTGACCCGAACCTCTCCGGCCGCGTGATCGGCCTTGTGCAGAATGCGCGCGGCGTGCTGCTCGATCAGACCGTGCGCGGCGACCGCCAGACCATGACGGCGGAGATCCCTGTGGCGGAAAGCCTCGAGCTGCCGGTGGAGTTCGCCAAGCTGACCTCCGGCCGCGGCAATATGGCGACGACGTTCTCGCATTACGCCCCCTGCCCGGCAGGATTTATCGCGGAAAGAGAGCGCATCGGCACGAATCCATTAGACCGTGCGAAGTATATTTTGGAAAAGCGAAACGCGTTGTCTTCCTAAGGCTTTGGCTTTCTAAGGAGGCACGGATCGTTAAAATCGCGCAGTACGTTGTTGCGGGAACCTGTGGATTCGGTTACGTACACAAAGTACGCGCCCTAGAATCCCCAGAACCCCGCGCCTAGTCCTGCACGATTTTCCCGGATCCGGGGTCTATTGGAATCTGTCTGCGGAAGCACGGATTGTTAAAATTGCGCTTCGGGGAAAAGGATTTGTTAAGATACAAGAATCCCCTTTTTATAGAAAGGAACAACTATGAATTATACAGAAAATGTAATCGTCCCCGAGCGCACGCTGCTCGTTGCGCTGGACACGGGGGAATACGATGTGGAAAGCTCCCTCGATGAGCTTTGGGAGCTGACGAAGAGCAGCGGCGCGGAACCCGTCGCCACGCTGACGCAGAAGCGCCCGTCGCCCGAAACCGCCACCTGTGTGGGCAGCGGCATGGTGCAGGAGATCCGCGAGTTCTGCGAGAACAATCAGATCGAACTCATTATTTTTGACCGCGAGCTGACCCCCACGCAGATTCGCAACCTCGAGCACGACACCGATGTGCGCGTGGTGGACCGCACGATGCTGATCCTCGATATCTTCGCCCAGCGTGCGCAGAGCAAGGCCGGCAAGGTGCAGGTCGAGGTGGCACAGCTCAAATACCTCCTGCCGCGTCTGTCCGGCAAGGGCGCCGCGCTCAGCCGTCTCGGCGGCGGCATCGGCACCCGCGGCCCCGGCGAAACGAAGCTCGAGACTGACCGCCGGCACATCCGCCGCCGCATCGAGGCGCTTCGCGAGCAGCTCAAAAAGGTGGAGACCGGCCGGCAGGAGATCCAGCGCCGCCGCAAAAAGGACGGCACCGTCACCGTGGCGCTCGTTGGCTACACGAACGCCGGAAAATCCACACTGATGAATCTTTTGACCGAAGCCGGTGTGCTGGCCGAAAACAAGCTCTTTGCCACGCTGGATCCCACCGCCCGTGCGCTGAAGCTGCCCGGCGGCAAGACCGTCATGCTCATTGATACCGTCGGCCTCGTGCGCCGTCTGCCGCATCACCTCGTGGAGGCGTTCAAGTCCACGCTGGAGCAGGCCGCCACGGCGGATATCCTCCTCAACGTCTGCGATGCCTCGAGCCCCGAAGCCCGCGTGCACCTCGATGTCACGAATGAGATCCTGCAGAGCCTCGGCTGCGGCGAGCGGCCGGTGATCCCCGTGCTGAACAAGTGGGATCTTGTGGAACTGCCGGACGAAGCCGTGCACGTGCCCGGCGCGGTGCGCATCAGCGCGCTCAAAAACGAGGGCATCGATGTGTTGCTGCAGGCGATCGAGGACAATCTGCCCGTGAAAGCCGTGGAGGTCGCGGCGCTGTTGCCGTTTTCGAAGACCGGCATCGCGGCGCAGCTCCGGCAGGCGGGTGCACTCCTCAGCGAGGAGTACACCGCAGAAGGCCTGATGATCCGCGCGAAGGTGGAGCCGAAGGAGCTGGCGCTGCTGGAGCCGTACCTTACGGAAGACACGGACGGTGCAGAAACCGAACTCCCGCAGGACAAGATACAGGCGTTCCTCCAAAATGCGCAGCTTCTGCAGGCGCTGTTTGAGATCACGCCGCTGCTGTACGGTTCTCTGGGGCTCGAGTACCTGACCGGAGATGACCTCAACGCGGAAGATATCGACATTCTGATCCCGAAGACCCATCTGCAGGAGGGCTGGGCGGAATTCAGAACCATGCTGGAAGAGGACGGGTATGTCCTTGTCGACGAACACGAGCACACCTTCGAAAAGGACGGTATCCAGTATTCCTACGCGCAGATCGAGGAGCTGGAGTCGTTTGCGGGCATTCCCATGGCGGAGATCGAAACCACCGAAAAGGACGGCGTGCCGTTTCAGCTGCTGTCCCTGGAGCAGTATCTGCAGGTGTACATGGCTTCCTCCAAGGACGGTTACAGGGTCCACACCCGAAACAAAAAGGATGCCGAGAAAATCGCCCTGATCGAAGAGTGGCTGTCTCTCTGACGCAGAGACGGCAGGGTTGGGCCGGAAATATACATTCCGATGAATAATATACAGAATATACACCACAATATGCATTCTTGAAATCGCGGAAAGAGCGGAAAATGCCGCATAAAATGCGGGCTTTTGAGAATGCATGAGCTGTTTTTGAAAAATCTGAATAAATATTCATTTTAGGGGTTGATTTTTCCGAAAAAAGGTGTATAATGTGAAACGTTCCCTCAAAAGGGAGCCTAAAAAAGAAATTTACCGCCGACGGATACGCCGGACGGATCTTAGAAAAGAGGAAATTATCATGGCAAAAGAAATCAAGAAGGTCGTTCTGGCATACTCCGGCGGTCTGGATACTTCCATCATCATCCCGTGGCTGAAGGAAAACTACAACAACTGCGAAGTCATCGCCGTTTCCGGTGACGTCGGTCAGGGTACCGAGCTGGACGGTCTGGAAGAGAAGGCCCTCAAGACCGGCGCGTCCAAGCTGTACATCGAAGACCTGAAGCAGGATTACATTGAAAACTACATCTGGCCCTGCCTCAAGGCGGACGCCAAGTATGAGGATTATCTCCTCGGCACCTCCCATGCACGTCCGTGCATCGCAAAGAGACTCGTGGAGATCGCTAAGGCGGAGGGCGCTGACGCCATCTGCCACGGCTGCACCGGTAAGGGCAATGATCAGGTTCGTTTTGAGCTGACCATCAAGGCTTTTGCCCCGGATATGAAGGTCATCGCACCGTGGAGAGAGTGGTCCATCAAGTCCAGAGACGAAGAAATCGACTACGCGGAAGCACACAACATTCCGCTCAAGATCAACCGCGAGACCAACTACTCCAAGGATAAGAACATCTGGCATCTGTCCCACGAGGGCATGGATCTGGAGTTCCCGGCCAACGAGCCGCAGTACAACAAGCCCGGCTTCCTGGAGCTCGGCGTTTCTCCGGAGCAGGCGCCGGACGTGCCCACCTATGTGACCATTCACTTTGAGAAGGGCATCCCGACCGCGATCGACGGCGTGGAGATGGGCGCGATCGAGCTCGTCACCAAGCTGAACGAGATCGGCGGTGCGAACGGCATCGGCCTGCTCGACATCGTCGAGAACAGACTCGTCGGCATGAAGAGCCGCGGCGTTTACGAGACTCCGGCCGGCACCATCCTCTACAAGGCACACAATGTGCTCGAGACCATCACGCTGGATAAGGAGACCTTCCACTATCTGCAGTCCACCATCGGCCCGAAGATGGCAGACCTCACCTACAACGGCCAGTGGTTCACCCCGCTCCGCGAAGCCATCTGCGCATTCGTCGATAAGGTCAACGAAGTCGTCACCGGCGACGTGAAGCTGAAGCTCTACAAGGGCAACATCATCAACGCTGGCGTCACTTCTCCGTATTCCCTGTACGATGAAGACATCGCAACCTTCAATGAGGACGAGGTTTACGACCAGAAGGATTCCGCAGGCTTCATCAACCTGTTCGGTCTGCCGATTAAGGTTCAGGCTCAGCTGAAGGCAAAGCTCGAGAACAACAAATAATTTACCGAAATAGGGTAGGCGGAATCTGCCTGCCCTTTTCTGTCGTATACAGAACAAAAGGAACTGAGAAATTGGAACTTGTAGATATCTATGATCAAAACGGAAACCGCACCGGCGTGGTGAAAGACCGCAGCGAACCGCTGCTGCCGGGCGAATACGTCATGGCGGTCGGGATCTGGATTCAGAACAGCAGGGGCGAAATTTTCCTCACAAAGCGCAGCCCCGAAAAGTGGTATATGCCGAACAAGTGGGAAAACCCTGCCGGCCACGTGCAGGCGGGTGAAGACTGCGAAGACGCCATCGTGCGCGAGGTGTTTGAAGAGACCGGCGTGACCGTTCAGAAGGAACAGATGACGTTTCTGGGCGGGTCGCAGTCGGCGTACGGCTTCGGCCGCGATTACGGCGTGCGGATGGACTTTGACCTCAGCGTTGTCCGTCTGCAGCCCGGAGAGACCTGTGATGCCAAATGGGTGGATTACGCGGAATTCAGGCGTATGACGGAAAGCGGCGCGCTGGCAAGCTCCGTTGTGGAACATATGGAAGATTATATGGACAGCTTCCTGCAATTTATCGGGCAGGCGAAATAAGCTGCCGCAAGAAAGGACGAACGATATGGAACTGTGGAAAGGCCGCTTCCAGAAAGCGCTGGACCCGAAAACCAATGATTTCAACTCCTCCATCTCCGTGGACAGCCGGATGTATAAGGAGGATATCGAGGGCAGCATTGCCCACGCCACCATGCTGGGCGAAGCCGGCATCATCGAAAAGAGCGAGAGCGAGAAGATCTGCGCCGGTCTCGAGCAGATCAAAGCCGATATCGCAAGCGGCGCCCTGCTCATCGACCCGAACGCCGAAGACATCCACACCTTTGTGGAGGGCGAACTGACCGCCCGCATCGGCGACGCCGGCAAGCGCCTGCACACCGCCCGCAGCCGCAACGATCAGGTTGCGCTCGATGTGCGCCTGACGCTGCGCAAGGAATGTGCTTCGCTCATTGAGCAGATCAAGGAGCTGCTTCACGTGCTGTGCGATCAGGCGGAGGAATACGCCGACACCGTGATGCCCGGCTACACCCATCTGCAGCGCGCACAGCCCATCACCTTCGGTCATCATCTGCTGGCGTATGCCGAGATGTTCCTCAGAGACATCGGCCGCCTGGAAGACGCCGTGAAGCGTATGGATGTATGTCCGCTTGGCTCCGGCGCACTGGCCGGCACCACCTATCCGCTGGACCGTGACCTCTCCGCCAAGCTGCTCGGCTTCTCTCAGGTGAGCCGCAACAGCCTCGACGGCGTGGCCGACCGCGACTTCTGCGCGGAGATCGCCGCGGCGATCTCTCTCGCCATGGTGCATCTCTCCCGCTTCTCCGAGGAAGTGATCCTCTGGTGCTCCTGGGAGTTCAAGTTCATTGAGCTGGACGACGCGTTCTCCACCGGCTCCAGCATCATGCCGCAGAAGAAGAACCCGGACATTACCGAACTCATCCGCGGCAAGAGCGGCCGCGTCTTCGGTGACCTGATGACCCTGCTCACGATGATGAAGGGCCTGCCCCTCGCATACAACAAGGATATGCAGGAGGACAAGGAAGCGGTGTTCGATGCCGTCGATACCCTGCGCCTGTGCCTGACCCCGTTCATCCCGATGCTCAAGACCATGCGCGTGCTGAAGGAAAACATGAGAAGCGCTGCCGCCCGCGGGTTCATCAACGCCACGGACTGTGCCGATTACCTCGTCGCCGCGAAGGGTCTGCCGTTCCGCGATGCGTATAAGATCACCGGTCAGCTCGTCGCCATCTGCATCGAGCGCGGTCTCACGCTGGAGACCCTCCCGCTCGAGGAGTACAAGAAGGTCTGTGAGGCGTTCGATGACGGCGTGTACACCGCGATCAATCTCGAAAAATGCGTCAACGACCGTAAGGTCAGGGGCGGTCCGGCACCGGAAAACGTCCGTGCCGCTGCCAAAGAGGTTCGTGCTCTGCTGGGCTGAGCCTGAACGCAATATCGCCTTAAAATCCGGTCCGGCTTCTGCCCGGGCCGGATTTTTGCAATTTTTTTGCAAGTCTTGCGTTTTTCTTACGATTTCCCCGCGGGGGTGGTTTTTCGTGCAGGGCCGTGCTATAGTGGAAACAGGAACCGATAAAGGAGGGTCCTGTTTGAAAAAGAAGATTTTGGCGCTGGTTTTGGTTCTGGCGCTGCTGCTTACGGGCTGCGGCAATGTGCTGACCGTAAGACGGGTGGTCGGGGATTCGGACCTCTACAGCAAGCGGGAGATTCGGGATGCCATGGGCGTGGTCACCCGGCATTTCGCCCTGCATTTTCGGGGCTGCACGCTGCTGGAGGTCGTCTACGACGAGGAAAAGACGCTGCAGGAAACGGAGCGCCGCGCGGAAGACGGAGAGACCGGCGACGTGATGGTGCTCACATCCAGCTTCTATGTGGCGGACGGCGACGGCAGTCTGAATCCGCACAGCACGTATAACGGCTGGAGCTGGGAGCTGGAGCGGAACGGTCTGGGCGGCTGGAAGCTGACAAACTGGGGCTACGGCTGAGTGAAACAAGCACGAGAAGGGACGGGAGACCGTCCTTTTTCTGTTTTTTTACGTTGCGTTTCCCTGTGCGCTGCGCTACAATGAAAGCATCAAGAGTCCGAAAGGGGTTTCAATATGCTCAGAACACAGGCTTGGTTTGATTTTTGTGACGCACTGCTCACGGAAGTGGAGCAGATGACGGATGAGGGACGCGATGCGGCGCAGTTTGCGGCGCGCGCGAAGGAGATTCAGGAAATGCCCCGCGGCCGGGCGCGTACCGAAGCCGGTGCGGCGCTGCTCAAGGAGCTGGAAGCGCTGGCGGCGCCGAATGACGCGAAGGAGCCGTCCGGTCTCGCGGAAATTCAGGCACTCGCCGAGGGCGAAGTCTGCGAAAAGGCTGCGCCCGATTTTGACAAAATCTACGGCGCATGGCTGGGCCGCTGCGCGGGCTGCCTTCTCGGTCAGCCGGTGGAGGGCTGGCGCCGGGCCCACATCAACGGTCTTTTGGAAGAGACCGGCAATCTGCCGCTCAAATACTACATCTCTTCGGACATCCCGGAGGACATCAAGCAGAAGTACGACGTCAACGACGATAAAAAGGCGTACGGTGCCACAAAGACCGGCTGGATCAACAACGTGTCCTATATGCCGGAGGATGACGACACGAACTACACGCTGCTCGCGCTGAAGATCGCCGAGACCTACGGCCGCGATTTCACGCCCGACGATGTGGCGGAAAGCTGGCTGATGAACCTGCCGCTGCTGCACGTCTGCACGGCGGAGCGCGTGGCGTACATCAATCTGGCGCAGAGCATTTACCCGCCGGAATCCGCCACGTACCGCAACCCGTACCGCGAGTGGATCGGTGCGCAGATCCGCGGCGACCTCTTCGGTTACATCTGTCCCGGCGATATGAAGACCGCCGCCGAAATGGCGTGGCGCGATGCGTCCATCTCCCACGTGAAGAACGGCATCTACGGCGAGATGTGGGTCTCCGCGATGCTGGCGAAGGCCGCTGTCTGCGGTGACGTGCAGGCCGTGATCCGCGCCGGTATGCATCAGATCCCGCCGGAAAGCCGCCTGTATCAGGAGCTTTCCGAAATGCTCCGCCGATACAACGCGGGCGAGACGGCACAAGAAGCGCAGGCGTACATTCTCAGTAAATATGACGAAACCAACGGCCACCACTGGTGCCACACCATCTCGAACGCCGCCATTGTGCTGCTGGGCCTGCTGTGGGGCGAGGGCGATTTTGCCCGCACCATGGAGCTGTGCCTCACCATGGGCTTTGACACCGACTGCAACTGCGCCACCGCCGGCTCCGTGCTCGGCATGATGCAGGGCGCAAAGGCGCTGCCGGAGGTGTGGACCGCCCCGCTGTGCGACACCGTGCTCTCCGGTGTGGACGGCTTTGGCCTTGTGAAGATCTCCGATATGGCGAAGCGCACCGTGAAGCTGGCTGAAATTTAACAGAAGGATCCTTAGGGCGTACCGCATTGTGCGGTACGCCTAAACTATTTTTAGGACTGTTTACAATTTATTTCGTTTTTATGTCTGTTCAAAATATTTGAAATATGATATACTACAATAAATTGGGCTTTTCTGCCCTTTGCTCAGGAAAGGGAAAAACACAGGTATGATCGTCCTCGGTATCGACCCCGGTTACGCCATTGTGGGCTACGGCGTCATTGAAATGAAGAATAACCGTTACCGCACGCTGGAGCACGGCGCCGTGACGACCAAAGCCGGCGAAGACTTCAACCGGCGGCTGGAAATCATCTACGACAACATTTCCGCGATCCTTGCGCAGTACAAGCCGGACGCGGTCTCCGTGGAAAAGCTCTATTTTTCAAACAATAAGACCACCGGCATCGGCGTGGCGGAAGCCCGCGGCGTGATCCTTCTGGCGGCGCAGAAGGCCGGTGTGCCCGTATTTGAATACACCCCGGTGCAGGTCAAAATGGCCGTTACCGGTTACGGCAAGGCCTTAAAACCGCAGGTCATGGAGATGACCCGCCGGCTTTTGTGCCTCAAAGAGGTGCCCAAGCCCGACGATACGGCGGACGCCCTCGCCATTGCCATCTGCCACTGCCATGCCTCGGGCACGGCACTGCGGCAGTTTCTGCGCTGAAAACGGATTTCGGTGCATAGTATAAAGCGAAAGGATCTGAAGCTATGTTTTACAGCCTGACCGGCAAGCTGGTCCATATGGAACCGGGTATGGTCGCGGTGGAGTGCGGCGGCGTCGCGTTCCATTGCTCTACCTCCATGCAGACCCAGCGGAATATGCCCCGCATCGGCGAGACCGTCACGGTGTACACCCACCTGAATGTCCGTGAGGATGCGCTGGACCTGTTCGGGTTTGCCACCAAAAATGAAATGCACTGCTTTAAGCTGCTCACCGGTATCAGCGGTGTGGGACCGAAGGTGGCGCTGGCGATCCTTTCGGAGATGACCCCGGAGGCGGTCGCCATGTGCGCGGCTTCCGGCGACAGCAAGAGCTTTACCCGTGCCAACGGCGTGGGCCCCAAGCTCGCGCAGCGCATCGTGCTGGAACTCAAGGACAAAGTGAAGAAAATGGGCGTGTCCGGTGGGGAGATGCCGCTTGCTGTCGGCGGCGACGCGGGCGTGGTCTCGGCCTCGAAGAACGCGGAACAGGCCGTGCAGGCGCTGTGCGTGCTGGGCTACAGCCAGTCCGAAGCGGCACAGGCCGTCGCGAAGCTGGATTCTTCTCTGTCCACCGAGGAACTCATCCGGCAGGCACTGCGCGGCATGGCTTCCCGCTTTTAAGAAAAAGGAATTTGAAAATCGGCACCTAAAAGAAAGGTGAGGGATCGTACATGACATTTGACAGAAATGACGATTTTGACTTTGAAAACCGGGTCATCGCCCCGGAATATGCCCCGGAAGACGCGGAAGTGGAAAACCCGCTGCGCCCGCGCACGTTTCAGGATTATGTGGGCCAGGAAAAGGTAAAGGAAAATCTGGAGGTTTTCATCGCCGCCGCCAAGCAGCGCAAGGAATCTCTGGACCACGTGCTGCTGTACGGCCCGCCGGGTCTCGGCAAAACGACGCTGGCCGGCATCATCGCGAATGAAATGGGCGTCAACCTGCGCATCACGAGCGGCCCGGCCATCGAAAAGCCCGGTGATCTCGCCGCGCTTCTGACGAACCTCAACAACGGCGATGTGCTGTTCATCGACGAGATCCACCGCCTGCCCCGCGCCGTGGAGGAGATCCTCTACCCGGCGATGGAAGACTTTGCACTGGACATCATCACCGGCAAGGGTCAGATGGCGGCTTCCTACCATCTGCCGCTGCCGCACTTCACACTGGTGGGCGCCACGACACGTGCCGGTCAGCTCACCGCACCGCTCCGCGACCGTTTCGGCGTCGTGCTGCGTCTGGAACTGTATGAGCCGCGCGAGCTCGCGCAGATCGTCACCCGCAGTGCAGGTATCCTCGGCATGGACATCGAGGCGGACGGTGCACTGGAGATCGCCTCCCGCTCCCGCGGTACACCGCGTATCGCAAACCGTATGCTCAAGCGCGTGCGCGATTTTGCGCAGGTGATGAGTGACGGCGTGATCACCTACAGCACGGCGAAGGTCGCGCTCGACCGTCTGGAGGTCGATGAGCTCGGTCTCGATTCCGGAGACCGCCGGATGCTGAACGCCATCATCAAGTATTACAACGGCGGCCCGGTCGGCGTGGAAACGCTGGCGGCGGCCATCGGCGAAGAAGCCGTGACCATCGAAGACGTGGTGGAGCCGTACCTGATGCAGATCGGTTTCCTGCAGCGTACCCCGCGCGGACGCTGCGCCACGAAGGCAGCCTACCTGCATCTGGGCATTACCCCGCCGGGTACCCCGGCAGACGACAATCCGCGGTTTGACGTATGACCGCATTTTCCCCTAAGATCTGAAAAGGAGGAAACTCTATGGGCAGATTATTTGGTACGGACGGCATTCGCGGCATCGCGAATCAGGACCTGACCTGTGAACTCGCCACCAAGCTGGGCCGTGCGGCCGCAGCGGTACTGACCAATAAATCCACACGCCATCCCCGCGTGATCATCGGCAAGGACACCCGCCTTTCGAGCGATATGCTGGAAAGCGCGATGGCGGCCGGCCTGTGCAGCGTGGGTGCATCCGTGGTGCTTCTGGGCGTTGTGCCCACCCCGGCTGTGGCGTATCTCGTTGAAAAATACAAGGCGGATGCCGGCGTTATGATCTCGGCGTCCCACAATTCCTATGAATATAACGGCATCAAGATTTTCAGCGGTGACGGCTACAAGCTGCCCGATGAGCTGGAGGAGCGCATTGAATCCATCATTCTCGGTGAAGTGCCCCTGCCGCCCCAGCCGGCGGACAGTGATATCGGTACAGTCACCACAGCGCCGAACGCGATCCGCGATTACATCGACCATGTGAAATCCACCGTGCATTTCTCGCTCGACGGGCTGGAGATCGCGCTGGACTGCGCCAACGGTTCCTCGTCCAAAACGGCGGAAACGCTGTTTACGGAGCTCGGTGCCAAGGTGCATATGCTGTCCAATGAGCCGAACGGCCTCAACATCAACGCCGACTGCGGCTCCACCCACATGGAAGCTCTGCAGGCGTACGTGAAGGAACACGCCGTGGATGCCGGCATCGCCTTTGACGGCGACGCGGACCGCTGCCTTGCCGTGGACGAAAACGGCGAAGAGGTGGACGGCGACTTCATTATGGCGATCTGCGGCCTCGATATGAAGAGCCGCGGCAAGCTCAACAAGAGCTGCATCGTCGGCACCGTCATGACGAATCTCGGTTTCATCAAATGCTGCGAAGCCAACGGCATTCGCTTTGAGGCCACAAAGGTGGGCGACCGTTACGTGCTGGAGGAGATGCTCCTCGAAAACTACAGCCTCGGCGGTGAGCAGAGCGGCCATGTGATCTTCCTTGATTTCGCCACCACCGGCGACGGTCAGCTGACTGCCGCGCAGATGCTGAGCATCATGAAGCGCCGCGAGGCAAAGCTGTCCGATCTCAAGTCCGTGATGGTGCGCTACCCGCAGACCATGGTGAACATCCGCGTATCCCCGGAAGGCAAGGTGGCCTTCTATACCGACCCGAAGGTGAAAAAAGCCATCGACACAGCGACAAAAGCGCTCAACGGCAACGGTCGTGTGCTCGTGCGTCCGTCCGGTACGGAGCCGCTGCTGCGCGTGATGGTGGAAGGCGAGGATCTGGAGCACATCCGGAAGCTGGCAAACGATATTTCTGAAGTGATCAAGGAAGAGCTGACCTGATGAGAACTGCAAATTGGAACGATTACGAACTGATCGATACGGGTTCCGGTGAACGGCTGGAGCGGTGGGGAGACATTCTCCTCATCCGCCCGGATCCGCAGATCATCTGGAAATCCGATAAAAAAGACCCCCGCTGGAAGAATGCCCATGCGCGCTACAAGCGCTCCAACACGGGTGGCGGCAAGTGGGAGATCTATAAGAAGATCCCCGATGTGTGGAAGATCGAGTGGAACGACCTCACCTTCCGCTTAAAGCCGATGGGTTTTAAGCACACGGGTATTTTCCCGGAGCAGGCGGTGAACTGGGCATACACCGCACAGCGCATCCGGGAGGCAAAGAAGAAGAACCCCGACCGCGAATTCAAGGTGCTGAACCTCTTCGGCTACACCGGCGCGGCCACTTTGGCCTGCATGGAAGCCGGTGCCGCCGTGACCCACGTGGATGCCTCCAAAGGCATGGTGCAGTGGGCCAGAGAAAACGCGGCAGCGTCGGGGCTCGAAGAGCGGCCCGTGCGCTGGCTCGTGGATGACTGCGTGAAATTCGTGCAGCGCGAGACCCGCCGCGGCAACCACTACGACGGCATCATCATGGACCCGCCCTCCTACGGCCGCGGCCCGGGCGGCGAAGTCTGGAAGCTCGAGGAGCAGCTGTACGGGCTGGTGGAAATGTGCATCCCGATCCTCACCGAAGACCCGCTGTTCTTCATCCTGAATTCCTATACTACCGGCCTGTCCCCGTCCGTCATGACGTACCTGCTGGGCGTGCTGTTAAAGCCCCAGTTCGGCGGCTATGTTTCCGCGGATGAGATCGGCCTGCCGGTCACCCGCACCGGCCTCACACTGCCCTGCGGCAGCACGGCCATCTGGTCCAGCGAGCCGGTGTAAAAGACGGACAAAAGGATCCTGAACTTTTCGGAAAAGAAAGGTTGTTTTTATGAGTTTTATTGAATGCAGAAACCTGCATTTTTCCTACGGCGAGGAGTCCGGCGAAGTACTCCACGGCGTGAATCTGAATATCGAAAAGGGCAGCTTTGTGGCGCTGCTCGGCCACAACGGCTGCGGCAAATCCACCATGGCCAAGCTCTTTAACGGCATGCTCATCCCCACTTCCGGCATCGTGAAGGTGGATGGCATCGACACCGGCATCGAAGATCTGCAGATCGACGTGCGCCGCCGGGTGGGTCTGGTGCAGCAGAATCCGGACAATCAGATGGTGGCCGGCATTGTGGAGGAAGACGTAGCCTTCGGCCCGGAGAATCTCGGCATCCCGCCCGAGGAGATCCGCCGCCGCGTGGACAACGCCCTCAAAGCCGTGAATATGTACGAATACCGCGAGCACGCCCCGCACAAGCTCTCCGGCGGACAGAAGCAGCGCGTGGCCATTGCCGGCGTCATCGCC
>JAFQWC010000099.1 GCA_017407665.1 Clostridia bacterium
GATTCAGGCGGTAGAATGCGGTGCAGCTCTCGCCGGCTTCGGCTTTCTTTGCGAGTTCCGGGTCACGGCGGGAGGAAAACAGCAGCGTGCTGTCGTTGTCCCACAAAAAGCCGCCGGATTTGCCGTCGGTCGTCAGGCGGCGGGCTTCGCCGTCTGCGGGCAGCAGCCACAGGTCGGTATCGTAGGCGTTTTGGGCCATATCGGTTTTGGCGCAGAGGAAAGCGGCGTCCTCGCCGTGCGGCGCAAGGCTCACACCGGAGAGAAACCGGTAATTTTGAAACTGATCCATCAAAATGGTTTTCATACAATCCACCCTTTCGGTTTTTCTGGCTTCATTATACCGCGCACATCCGGATTTTCAAAGCCTTTTTGCAAAAACGGGAAAAACTCCGCCGTTTGTTTTGCCCCGGACAGCTTGTAATTCCCGCCGGATTCCGCTATAATAAATCCGTATATGCGCTGTCATATATAATTTCCCGAAAGGATACAAACACTATGGGATTTACTGGTTATATGTATGCGGCGATCTTCCTCATCGCCGGCTTGATTCTGATCTTTCAGCTTTCCAAGGAAAACAAGATCTTCTACCTCGCGGGCGGTTACTTCGTGCTGCTGGGCGGCTGGTGGGCCGTGGATGCCCTGAAGCCTGCGTGGGAGGTCTTCGCCGGCGTGCCGGGCATCGTGTTCAAGGTGATCACCGGCGTGGTGCTTGTGATCATCACGGTGATGTTCTTTAAGATCAACGCCGCCGCCAGAAAGAAAGAGAAGAATAAAACAGATTCCGAAAAGAAAGGTTCGTGATTTCTATGCTGGAAGCGTTTTTGGCGGTCACCGGCAAGGTGGCCGTGATCCTCATCTTCATTGTGGTGGGCTATGCCACCGTTAAGCTCGGCGTCTTTTCCCAGAAGGGCCTCGGGGAGATCACCAGCCTGCTTTTGTATGTCGTTACGCCCTGCCTCATTGTCACCTCGTTCCTCTCGGCGGAATCCGGCTCGCTGGATGCGTGGTCCATGTTCCTCGCGTTCGCTTTGCCGGCAGCCTCCATGTTTATGAGCATTGCGGGCAGCTATCTGTTCTTCCGCAAGGAAGAGCCGAACCGCCGCAAGGTGCTGCGCTTTGCGCTCATCTTCTGCAACGTGGGCTTCATGGGTGTGCCGCTCGTGCAGGGCATTGTGGGCACGGAGGGTGTGCTGTACAGTTCGTTCTTCATCGTGGTGTTCAACGTCATCAGCTGGACTTACGGCTACACCATGATGGGCGGCGGCAAGATCCGCCTCAAGACCCTCCTTCTGAACCCCGGCGTGATCGGCCTTGTGATCGGCCTGCCGCTCTATTTTCTCGATGTACAGCTGCCGGAGATCATCGCCTCCCCCGTGGAGATGATGTCCGCCGTCAACACCCCGCTCGCGATGATCGTGGTGGGCGGGTATATCGCCCGCGTCAAGTGGAAGGAGTTCATCTCCGACATCGCCGTGTACAAAATGGCGTTTCTGCGCCTGCTCGTTGCCCCGGCACTGTATCTGGCGCTGGCACTGCTGGTGCGCCCCAACGACGCGCTGCTCCTGAGCTCCGTGATCCAGGCCGCCACCCCCGTGGCCGCCAACACCGTGCTGTTTGCCGTGCAGTTTAAGAACGATGCGGAGCTCGCCTCCAAGAGCATCGCGGTAACCACGGCGCTCTCCGTGATCACCATTCCGCTGTTCACGATCCTCACACAGGTCCTGATGTAACCGAATCGCCCGGCACGGGAATGGCCCGCGCCCCAAAGAAAGGATAAGAAAATGAAAATTGCTCCCTCCATGCTGGCCAGCGACTACACCAAAATGGGTGAAGGCGTTCGCGCCGTACAGACGGCGGACTGGCTGCATCTCGACATTATGGACGGCCATTTCGTGCCGAACATCAGCTTTGGCCCAGACGTGGTGCGCGCGCTGCGCCCGCTGACCGATATGCCCTTCGATGTGCACCTGATGCTCTCCCATCCGAAGCAGTACATCGAGAAATTCACCGCTGCCGGCGCCGACAGCATCACCTTCCACGTGGAATGTGACGACGACACCGACGAGGTTATCGCGGAGATCGTGCGCTGCGGCGCAAAGCCGGCCCTTTCCGTGAAGCCGGGCACCCCGGTGGAAGCCGTGTACCCCTACCTCGATAAGGTCTTCATGGTGCTCGTCATGACCGTGGAACCGGGCTTCGGCGGCCAGAAATTCATGGCGGACCAGATGGAGAAGGTCTGCGCGCTGAAGGCCAGAAAGCCGGACCTGCTCGTGCAGGTGGACGGCGGCGTCAACCGTGAGACGGCGGCCATCTGCCGCGAAGCCGGCGCCGATGTGGCCGTGGCCGGCACCAGCGTGTTCAAAGCGGCGGATATCGCGGAGGAGATCCGCATTCTGCGCGGCGAAGAGGCTTAAAATTTACGAAATTTTCGAAAATGGGCGGCGGTTTTTCACATGGCCGTCACAGAGAGCTTTTATAATGCTGTGCAGAATCCGTAATTATCGGCTATTTTGATCAGTTTTTTGATCGAAAGTTCAGAGCGCCTATTGCAAAACAGCGAAAATTGCGGTATAGTATATTAGTTATCTTAGCATTTTCTGCGCATTTATGCGCTGAAGGGGCGGGAAGGCATCCGGTTTTTCCAATGTTTCCCGGCCTGAAAAGAAAGGATGGTTATCAATCATGATCGAGGTCAAAAACCTCACCAAGCGTTACGGTGCAAACACCGCGCTGAACAAGGTCAGCTTCACGGTTGAAGAAGGCACCATCGTCGGTTTCCTTGGCCCGAACGGCGCTGGTAAATCCACAACCATGAATATCATCACTGGCTACCTTTCCGCCACCAGCGGTTCGGTAACGGTTCAGGGTAAAAGTACGCTGGAGAACCCCAACGAAGTCAAGAAGCTCATCGGCTACCTGCCGGAGCTGCCCCCGCTGTACCTGGATATGACCGTTAAGGAATATCTGAACTTCATGTACGAGCTCAAGGGCGTTCAGCTGG
Organism: Clostridia bacterium; assembly: GCA_017407665.1. Lineage (GTDB taxonomy): Bacteria > Bacillota > Clostridia > Oscillospirales > Acutalibacteraceae > Hominenteromicrobium. The sequence continues at coordinate 3,002 of JAFQWC010000099.1, forward strand.
ACCGCAAGCAGCACATCGGCGAGATCTGCCGCCTGACGAAGATCGACAACGTCTACAACCGTCTGGTCGGCAACCTCTCCAAGGGCTACAAGCAGCGTGTCGGCATTGCACAGGCACTGCTGGGCAACCCGCCCGTCCTGATTCTGGACGAGCCCACCGTCGGCCTCGACCCGAAGCAGATCATCGAGATCCGCAACCTCATCAAGAATCTCGGCAAAAACCACACCATCATTCTGTCCTCCCACATCCTCTCCGAGGTGCAGGCAGTTTGTGAGCGTGTCATCATCATCAACAACGGCAACCTCGTTGCCGACGGCGCAACCGATACCATCGCACACGACCTCTCCGCAGAGCATCGTCTGATCGCCCGCATCGAGGGTCCGGAAAACGAGATCGTCGCCGCCATCCGCACACTGGATCACATCGAAGACGTTTACTCCCTCGGCGAGAAAGAGAAGGGCGTATTCGAGATCTCCATCGAAGGCGAAGCCGGCTACGACCTGCGCCGCAACCTGTTCATGCTGCTCACCCGCAAGGGCTGGCCGCTGCTGGCGCTGCGCAACACGGACCTCACCCTCGAAGAAGTCTTCCTCATGCTCACCAGCAGTGACGCTGCCCATGTGCAGAAGGAATCCGCTGAGGCAGAGGAGCCCGCAACAGAAGAAACCAAGGAGGATGCAGAGTAATGAAAGCGATATTCAAAAGAGAGCTGAGAGCGTATTTCGCTTCTCCGGTCGGCTACGTTGTGGTGGCTGCCCTGCTCGCCCTGTATGCATTCTTCTTCTTCCAGGTCATGGCCATGGGCTCCAGTTCCTACATCGGTCAGGTCTTCAACATGATGTTCACCTTCAGCATGATGATCATGCCGATCATCACCATGAGAAGCATGAGCGATGACACCAAGAACAAGACCGACCAGGCCCTCCTGACCGCACCGGTCAGCGTGACCGGCATCGTGATGGGCAAGTTTCTGGCTGCGTTCGGCGTGTATTTCGTCGCCGTTACACTGGCTATGCTGCCCGGCGTCACCATGAGTATGTTTGCAACCGCCTTCCCGTGGGCGATTTTCATCGGCAACTATGTGGGCACCCTGCTGTACGGCGCTGCCATGCTCTCCATCGGCGTGTTTATTTCCAGCCTCACCGTCAGCCAGGTCATCGCCGCCATTGGTACCTTCATCATTGCCGTTCTTCTGATGTTTGTTGACCAGATCGCTTCCGCGCTTTCCGGCAATTTCATCGGCACCGTGCTGGAGTGGATCTCGTTCACCGCACGCTATGATGTATTCACCGCAGGTATGTTCAGCATTCCCAGCGTGGTTTACTTCCTCAGCGTTGCCGCTGTGTTCGTTTTCCTGACTGCCCGCAAGGTGGAAAGCCGCCGCTGGAACTAAAGGAGGAACATAGAGATGAGCAACAATAAACCCAACTTTTCCGCAGTCAAGAATGTGCTGCACAAGGATAAATTCAAGCACGGCTCCATGTCCGTGGCGTTCACTGCCGTATTTATCGCGGTGATCATCGTCATCAACATTGTGGCTTCCGTGCTCGTGGACCGTTTCCCGTCCATGAACATCGACCTCACCGCCGAGCGCCTCAACACCCTGAGTGAGGAAGCCCTCGACATCGCCAAGAACGTGGAAAACGAGACCGTCATCTACATCATCGGTTCCGAGGATGCCATCCGCAACGATGAAGTTTATGCCAACTACGGCCTCAAGTACAGCCAGGTCGCCAATCTGGCAGACCGTATGGCAGAAGCCAACAGTAAGATCCGCGTCGAGTTCGTCGATCCGGACCGCAACCCGCAGTTCATCAGCCAGTATGCCGATGAAGTGCTTTCCTCCGGCAAGGTTATGCTCCAGACCGCGAAGCGCCACAAGGTGCTCTCCGTCACCGATATGTTCAGCATTCAGCAGAACTCCGAGACCGGCGCAGTGACCTATTACTCCATGGCAGACGGCGCACTGGCCAATGCCCTGTACCTCGTCAACCTGGATAACGTTCCGGTCGTTGCCATTGCAACCGGCCACGGCGAGATGCTCTCTTCCGAGCAGGGCACCATCGGCGCCCTCACCGGCCTGCTGGAAGACAACAACTTCCTCGTACAGGAATTCAACGTGCTCACCGAAGACATCCCGGCAGATGCCTCCATCGTCTTCATCGGCACACCCACCACGGACTACACCGAGGGTGAGATCGAGAAGCTGGAAGCATTCATCACCGATAAGGAGATGGCTTCTTCCCGCACCCTGTATTTCACCGGTTATCCCACCCAGAGCTGGGACACCATGCCGAACCTCAGAGGCTTCCTCAATGAGTGGGGCATGGAGCCGATCAACGGCGTTCTGCAGGAAACCGACGTCAACAACGCACTCAGCATGAATGACGGTCAGGCCGTTCATATCTACGCCGATGTCAACACCGAGATGTTCACCGGCACATACAACAAGCTGATCATGTCCGGTTCCGCACCGGTTGAGCTGCTCTTTAAGGCCAACGACGAGATCGTGACCTACTCTCTGGTACAGACTGCCAACACCGCGTATGTGACCGCTGTGGAAGATCTGGCACAGGAAGACCCGGAAACCGGCACACACACCATTATGGCACTGGCACAGCGCTACATGAACAACACCGGCTCCATTCAGGCCAACGTAGTTCTGGACGGCTGCTCCACCGGCTATCTCTCCAGCTTCCTCAGCAACACCACCTTCGGCAACAAGGCATTTATCACAGACCTCTTCAAGCAGCTCACCAACACCAATGATACCCGCGTCGGTCTCACCGTCAAGCAGACCCAGACCAACATTCTGGATATCTCCGCTTCCGCTGCTGTCGTTCGTGTCGTCGGCCTGTTCCTCTTCGTGATCGTGGTTCCGGTTGCTGTACTGGCTGCGGGTCTGATCATCTTCCTGAGAAGAAGACATCTGTAAGATCGTTTCTGCAGGAAAGGAATTGCCATGAAAAAAACCACAAAAAATATCATCATCGCTCTGGCAGTGCTCCTCGTTCTGGGCATTGCCATGGCGGTCCTGCTGCTGACGGAGCCGAAGCCCGAGACGGAGCCGGAAACTTCCGCACCCTCCGCCGGTTTCGAGCTGATGGATCCCATCATCGACAATACGCCGGCAGATTATAAGAAAATCGAACTCACCAAGAGCGAAAACGGCGAAGTTTGGACCATGATTCCCATCAAGGGCACGGAGAACTCTGAGGAGAACGACGCGTTTACCTTTGAAGGCTGGGAAGATCAGCCGGTTATGAATTCCAACGTGACTGATATCGCGTACGATTTCTATTACTTCCGCCCCACTAAGGAGATCGAAAACGTGGACGATCTGGCTGCGTTCGGCCTCAGCGGCGACGGTCTGTTCAAGGTGGTTGCCACGCTGAACGACGGCAGCACCGATACCTTCCTTGTCGGCCATGAAGCCGGCGAAACCTACGGCCGCTATGTGCTGTATGAAGACCACGTGTATATCCTGCCGATCTCCCTCTATATCACCAGAGCCAAGACCGATTTCATCAGCACATCCGTGCTCACGATCCCGAACATGACGGATTACGTCACGGAGAACGGCATTGCGATCGAGACGCTGATGAGCAGCATCCGCTTCTCCGGCACCAATTACCCGGAGGAAGTGCTGATCCAGTATTCCGACGACGCCGTGCTGTATTATGAGATGTCTGAGCCGATCTTCACCGGTGCAAATACCACCCGCATCGATGAGATCATCGCACAGCTGCAGGATCTGAAGGCGGATGCAGTGGCCGCCGTGAACGTCACGGATGAGGAGCTCAAGGTCTACGGCCTCGACGAGCCCTCCACCGTCATCGATTTCGAGCTGAACTTTGAGAAGCACCAGCTGCGCCTCGGTTCTCTCGTCAAGGGTATGTACAGCCTGATGATCGACGATAACAAGACCGTTTATATGGTCAGTGAAGACACCGTCAGCACCTGGTGCAACCCGTCCCTGTTTGATCTGCGCGACGGCTTCATCCGTCTGCCGAACATCAAGGGCGTCAAGAAGCTGACCGTCACCTCCGCAGAGGGCACGGAA
>JAFQWC010000100.1 GCA_017407665.1 Clostridia bacterium
GCTGGTGTAGCTCAGTTGGTAGAGCAGCTGATTTGTAATCAGCAGGTCAGGGGTTCGAGTCCGTTCACCAGCTCCATATATGGAGGAGTTCCCGAGTGGCCAAAGGGGGCAGACTGTAAATCTGTTGCGTCTCGCTTCGGTGGTTCGAATCCACCCTCCTCCACCATCAAAATGCCGAAAGACCTTTTGGTCTTCGGTTTTTTGTTTTTTGAAACAAGAGAGTGGATTCGAGAGCCCGTCAGGAAAACGCTCCGGGGGACTGTTTTTAGCCCGTGGATTTACCGCGCGGTGCTTTCCTCGCAAGCTGCGAAGGGCGTGGCAGAATGCTGCGCGTTGATGTCAGCACACCCTCTTCCACCATCAAGATGCCGAAGACCTTTTGGTCTTCGGTTTTTTGATTTGTACGGAAAATCGGAGGGTGGATTCGAAAACCCCGTAACAACCTCTCCTGCACGAGTCATGTCCGCGCGCAGATTTAACCACCGCCATATTGCACTTTACACAAAAGGGTGGTACAGTAGAAACAGAAGTAAAACGCAGACCGTGAGGCGCCCGTATGAACAGTATCAACCGGACATTATTTATTCCGCTGTACGGCAAAGCGTATGTGAGCCGGAAAGGCCTTTTTCTGGATGACCCGCTGGCTGAGCGGATCTGGGGCGAAAACCAATTTCCGTTAAAAGGAAAAGCCCGTTCCAAATGGCTCGCGTACTATTTGGGCATCCGGGCTGCGGTTTTTGATGCATGGCTGAATCAGAAGATGCGGAAAATGCCGGATGCCGTCGTGCTGCACATCGGCTGCGGACTGGACAGCCGCGTACAGCGCGTGGGCGCGCAGGGACACGACTGGTATGACGTCGATATGCCGGAGGTGATCCGGCATCGGCGGCGATTCTATCCGGAATCCGAGAACTATCATATGATCGCCGGTGAACTTCCGCATTTGCCGTGGCTTTCCTCCGTCCCCCGGAAATCCTGTATTGTGATCATGGAAGGCGTGAGTATGTATCTGCGCGGTGAAGACCTACAGGATTTTGTCCGTGCTTTGAGCCGTCAGTTTGATGAAATCGCGCTGCTGATGGACTGCTATACCCCCTTGGCGGCAAAACTTTCCCGATTCCGCAATCCCGTGCGCGAGGTGGGTGTCACCAAGGTGTACGGTCTTGAGCATCCGCAGGTTCTGAATGTCGACGGGGTTCATTTTGTGCAGGAGCATCCCATGACACCGCAGCGGTTCATCGATGAGCTGAGCGGCACGGAAAAGGCGATTTTTGAAAAGCTTTACGCCGGGCGGTTCTCCCAAAAGCTGTATCGGCTGTATGAATACAAAAAGGGATAAGCGCCCGTGCCCGGTACTTCCCCGCCCGACGCATCCCCCGTTTTTGCACGCGAAAAGCTCCGGCCTGCCTTATACAGACCGGAGCTTTGTACTTTACGTTTTATTTTCTTCCCGCTGATACTCCAGAATATCGCCGGGCTGGCAATCCAGCACGTCACAAATGGCTTCCAGTGTGGAGAAGCGAATGGCGCTGACCTTGCCGGTCTTGAGCTTGGAAAGATTTACATTGGCCACGCCAACGCGGGCGGAAAGCTCATTCAGGGACATTTTTCGGTCTGCCATCACGCGGTCCAGCCGCAGAACAATGGGCATTTCCCCACCCCCTTACAGCGTTTCGTCGGATTCTTGCTGCAGGGCTTCGCCGTAGCGGAACACACAACTCAGCAGGTAAAGCAGAGCAAATCCCAAGAGGAATGTCATATCCAGATTGCAGTTTGTAGTGACGCCTGCGATCTTCTCGCTGAGAAACAGCGTTTCGAGATCGTACATGTGATAGATCACGAGTTCGCCCGCAAGCTGCACGGCGGAAAGAATGCCGCCGCCGATCAGCGTGATCCAGCTCAGCTTCCGGAGACTGCCGGATACCGCGGAATCGAACGGTTTGCCCGCTGCCATGGGCTGCAGGATCTGCCGCACCACGCGGATCACATAGCAGACAAAGATCAGTAAGAGCGCGGCAAAGATCAGCCCCAGCACCATGCGGCTTTTGACCACCGCAAACGGCATATACCCCTGTGCAAACTCGAAGCTGTACGCCCCGAGATCCAGACCGGCTGTTCCCTCTGACACCATTTTCTCCCCAAAAACGAGCAGCAGCACGGCGAAAATACTGCAGACCCAGACGAACGCAGAGCAGATGCCGTACGCGGTTTTGGCAAAGAGATCCATATTTTGAGCAATTTTACGAAGTTTTTCCATACCCGACCCTCCTTGTTTTCCGTTTTCAGTATAGCAGATGGATTTATGTTTGTCAACAAGTTTTTAATGTTTGTCGTTAAATATTTAATCTTATCGCGATTCAGAATAAATGCCACGATATTTTGCTTGTCCGCTTCGATTTCGCGTGCTATAATCGGGATAAAGGAGAGGATGTTATGTCGGAGAGAAAAATTTGCCTGGCCACCAGCGGTTCCTTCGGTCTTTCCACCGAGGCGCAGATTCGCCTGTTTCGGAAGATCGGGTTTGACGGCTTCTTCACGGATTGGACGCCCCACGCGGATATCGCATCGTACCGGCGTTTGGCGGACGAACTCGGGATGCTGTACCAATCCATCCACGCGCCCTTCGCGAACGCCGCCCTGATGTGGAAGCCCCGCGAGGCGGCGCAGCCCGCCATCGACGAGCTGCTCGCCTGTCTGGAGGATTGTGCCGAATATGGCGTGCCCATTATGGTGGTGCACGCATTCATCGGCTTTGAGGATCACGATCCCACCCCCTGCGGCGTGGAAAACTTCCGTGTGATCGTGGAACGCGCACGGGCACTGGGCGTATCCGTTGCGTTTGAAAACACGGAGGGCGAGGAGTATCTAGATGCGCTATTGGAGGATTTCAAGAATTATGTAAACGTCGGCTTCTGCTGGGACACCGGTCACGAGCAGTGCTACAACCGTGCACGCGACATGACTGCCGCCTATGGTGACCGTCTGATCGCGACGCATCTGAACGACAACCTCGGCATCACGGACCCGGACAACATTTTCTGGACGGATGACCTGCACCTGCTGCCCTTTGACGGCATCACCGATTGGCAGAGCGTCGCCGACCGCCTGAACCGCTGCGGCTTTGCCGGCCCTCTCACCTTCGAGCTGACTACGCAGAGTAAGCCCGGCCGCCATGAAAACGACCCCTACGCCGCTATGCCGCTGGAGGATTACCTGCGGGAGGTTCTCGCCCGCGCGAGAAAACTCGCCGCTATGATGGACTGACGCATACAGCAAACCGGACGACCCTCACGGATCGTCCGGTTTTAGTTTACATAATTTAGATCAGCCACTGTGCGATGGTTGCTTCGCCGCGGTTGACAAAGATCTCCACGGCCTTTTTGTCAAAGAGGATGTCGACGGACTCGATCTTCTCCACGCCGACCATGCGGGTATCGTATGCAGCAATGACTTTTTCGCCGTCCTTGATGAGGATCTCCGTGCCGTTTACGGAAACGTGCGGATCCTCCGGTTTCAGCAGGTACTGCGCTTCCTCCACGGGGAAGTTGACGATTTTGCCGTCCACCACGTGCAGTTCTCTCGGGATGCTCAGCGCGCCGGCGGTCTCTGCGCCTTCCGGCAATTCTTTGCCCCAGTGGTAGAACCAGCCGATCATAATACAGCGACCCTTGTCATCCAGCAGAGTCTGCGGAGCATAGAAATCGCGGCCGATCTCATTATAACAGAGGTTTTCCGGTGTGAACTTCTTCCCGTCAAAGTCACCGATGACAAACACGGTGCTCGCCACCGTCGGCTTCATGGCGGAGAACATCAGGACCCATTTGCCGTCGAGCAGGAAGAAATCCGGGCACTCCAAAGTACCGCCGAAATCGCCGCTTTCAAACAGGACATCCACAAAATCCCAGTGCAGCAGGTCTTCGGATGTGAACAGCAGGATGCGGCCGACGTCGTTCAGGCAGGCACCGGTGACCATGTAGTAACGACCGTCGTATGCAAAAACCTTCGGATCGCGGAAATTGCCATCATCCCGAGCGGGATCATGGCGGATCACCGGGTTATTCTGATACTTTTCAAAGTGCAGACCATCGCGGCTGAACGCCACGGACTGCGTCTGCTTCAGTTCTTTCGAAACGCTGGTGTAGATGAGGTACAGTACGCCGTCCTTCTCGATGGCCGATCCGGAGAAGCAGCCGCCCTCGTTTTCATAGAACATATCCGGCTGCAAGGCGTTTGCCGTCTGCTGCCAGTGCACGAGGTCGTCGCTCATCGCGTGCCCCCAGTACATCTGATCCCACTGCGGTGCAAAGGGATTGTGCTGGAAGAACGCGTGGTATTTCCCCTTGAACTGCACCACGCCATTCGGGTCATTCATCCAGCCGTAAGCCGGTTCAAAATGATAGTCAAATCTTTCCATAAACACAGAAACCTCCGTTTTGGATATGAAACAGGCGCGCCTTGTTGGAAGGCACGCCTTTCTTTATGCGTTCAAATCAATCGAGTGTGATGTTCTCGCCGACGAGACCGACAAACTGACCCGGTGCAGCAGCTTCCGGATGAACCAGCAGCCACTTATTGCGGGCAAACAGCATCTTGTCTTCGAGGCACTTCGGCTCGCGCTTCTCAAGGCCGGTGTTGGTGCCCTTCGGCAGCACGACGACGCACTTGAAGCCGCCTTCAACTGCGGTGCACGGTGCATAATGCAGGGTGGTGGCGTAGACCTCGATGGTGGTGCCGGCCGGAACCAGGAAAGCTTCTACCTTGCTTGTATCGTACTGGCCGTCCACAATATCCTGCTCCATGCCGATGAGGAGGATCAGGTCGGTTACGGCGATGTTGATCTCGCTGTCGCGATGATACTCCAGGCCGTTCAGCTTCTTGTTGTTGCCGTTGCAGTAGCCGATCTGAATGGGCATACCGCCGTACAGGGTGTATTCGATATCCGCTGCGCTCTTGCAGGCTTCCAGAGCGGCATCGCCGGGCACATAAATGACGTGATCCGGGCAGGGTGTGGCGCCCATAGCCTCGATGATATCGGATACATCCAGACCTTCGATAACCTTACCGTACTTCACAAAGGAAGCGTCTGTTACTTTCTGAATCAGCATAGTAAAACCTCTTTCTGTATTGGTTTGAATGCCCGAACAAACTCGGTACAACTCCGTTTTCATTATAACGTGCCCGGGATGGAAATGCAAGAAAAAAGGCGGGCGGATACAAAATATCCTCCGGCAATTACCGGAGGATATTGCAGCAGCGAAGTCAAATGCGTTTGGGGTCGTAGGCCACGCCGCCGATCTCGAAATGCACGTATTCGGCATAGTCGAACCGCGGATTGATCTCCGTGTAGGGGCGGCCCGTCACTTTGCCTTCCACGATTTTCCGGGTACCCTCGGCATAGATCTGCAGCACGCGCGGCGGCAGTATATACGGGGTACCGGCAGTGGTGTGCGCCGGGAAAACCGCATCCACACGATCGGCGTATTCGGCCATGTGATCGAGACTCTGCGCATAGATCCGCAGAGCGGCCGAGTTCGCAAGCTGACCCCAGACCTCCCAGGTCAAAACGGTATCGCCGGTAAAAAGCCAGCGCCGATCCGGCTCATACAACGCGATGGAGCCGAGCGTATGCCCCGGTGTTTCCAGCACGGTGAACCGCAGACCGCCGATGTCCAGCACATCGCCCTCCGTCAGAGGCTCCGCCTGCGGCGCGGGACCGGGGATCCACGCTTCGGGATCAAAGGGATAGGCCTTGAGGCGGTCTCCCATGAAAGCAATCAGGTGATCTTTATCTGCCTGTTCGTACACTTTATGGGAGTTCGGCTCGTCGTATCGGCCGACATATACGCGGTCGAACTGGATATTGCCGGCGTTATGATCCGGGTGGGCATGGGAATTGACGAGCACCACGGGCAGATCCCCGCACAGGGCTGCCGCTGCGGCTTTCAGATCCGTGAGACCGTAGGCGGTATCCAGAATCAGCACACGCTCCGTGCCCTTCACGATAAAAATGTTCGAGCCCATTTCCTCCAGAACCCAGAGGTCTTCCGCGAGCTGCGTGATGGATGCAAACGGCAGTTTTAATTCTTGCGGCATAAAATATCCTCCCATAAATATGAAATAAGACTGGGGGCAGCGAGACCTGCCCTCAGTCTTTCAGTTTTACATACTTTCGCGTTTCGCCTTCTGCCGCTTCCAGATCAGAATGGCAATGTAGATGAGCAGGAAGAACAGAATGATCGCGATCAGCGTGATGGCGTCGCCCGGGCCGCCCATCTTGACTTCCGCCCACAGCGCATCCACCTGCGCGCTGATCTCCGGCGGCAGATTCACGAACACCTCGGTGCGGGAGAGGACTTCCTCGTCCGGGTAGAAGATAGGATTGTTCACCGCTTCCTCTGCAAGATACGCTTTGGCAGCGGAGATCGGTGTGGCGTAGCCGACATAATCCATGTTGGCACCGGCAATTTCCGGATCACACATGAAGTTGATGTACAGCTCGGCTTCCTTTTTGTGCTCCGCACCCTTCGGGATGCACATGGCGTCTACAAAGTAGTTGGTGCCTTCCTCCGGAATGATGAACTCGATGTTCTCGTTGTTTTCCACGAGCACACCGGCGTCACCGGAATAATACGGCGCGAGCCAGGCTTCGCCGCTTTCCATCTTATCGAAGATCTGGTCCATGACGTACGCCTGCACCAGGGGCTTCTGCTCCTTGAGGAGCATGGCGGCTTCATTCCACTCGTCCAGATCGGTGGAGTTGAGGGAAACACCCAGCTGCACCTGCGCGATGGCAAAGGCATCGCGGGGGTTATCGAACATGAGGATCTTGCCGCTGTACTGTTCATCCCACAGGATGGACCAGCTGGTCACGTCCTCTTGGATGTAATCGGTGTTGTAGAACAGACCGACCGTACCCCATGTGTACGGCACGGAGTGCGCACAGCCGGGGTCATAGGCGGGATCGCGGAAGGCTTCGTCGATGTTCTGGAAATTCGGGATATTCGAGAAATCGATCGTCTCCAGCATATCCTCGTTGATCATCTTGGAAATCATATAGTCGGACGGAATGATCACATCGTAATTCGCACCGCCGCCGGCCAGCTTGGAATACAGGGATTCGTTGCTGTCGAACGTGGTGTAGTTGACCTCAATGCCCGTGCGGCGGGTAAACTCCGCGTTGACATCGAGGGAACCTTCCGTACCGTTGGAGATATATTCACCCCAGTTGTATACGTTGATAGTCACGCCCGTGGACGGCGCTGTGGGATACTCTTCGGAGAAATCCCAGTCGCTTTCCTCCGTTTCCGATGCGGAAACCGGCAGCGCGAACAGAGAAAGCAGCAGCATGAGCGCCATCAGGAGAGAAAACGTCTTTTTCATCATCCGCGCTCCTTTCCCGCTTTTTTGGCGCGGCGTTCGTCCTGTGCCTGACGCACATTGATGATGATGAGCAGCACCATGATGCACAGGAACAGAACGGTGGACAGCGCGTTGATCTCCGGAGAGATGCGCTTTCTTGTCATGGAGTAGATGTAGATCGGCAACGTCTGTGTGGTGCCGCTTGTGAAATAGCTGATGACGAAATCGTCGATGGACAGCGTGAACGCCATGATCATGCCGGTGACGATACCGGGCATGATCTCCGGCAGCACGACCTTGAAGAAGGCGCGCACCGGCGGGCAGCCCAGATCCTGTGCCGCCTCGTAGAGGTTCGGGTTCATCTGGCGCAGCTTCGGCAGCACAGAGAGGATCACGTACGGCAGGCAGAAGGTGATGTGTGCGATGATCAGGGACGCCATGCCCAGATCGCGCCCGCCAAAAGCCTTCATAGCCGCAACGAACAGAAGCATCATGGAAACACCGGTCACGATCTCCGGGTTCACCATGGGGAAATTCGTGATGTTCATCATGATCTTTCTCGGCAGGCGCTTCATGCTGTTGATGCCAACAGCCGCCAGCGTACCCAGCACGGTGGCGCCCAGTGCGGCCACCACGGCGATGATCAGCGTATTGAGCAGCGCTTCCAGAATATAGCGGTCCTGGAACAGGCGCTCGTACCAGCGCAGTGTGAAGCCGGTAAATACAGTACGGCTGGACGTTTCGGTATCGTTGAAAGAGAACACGATGAGCACAAAGATCGGCGCATACAGGAACAGGAAGACAAGCGCCGTGTAAATCTTGGAAACGATTTTCACAGGATCATCCCTCCTCCCATATTCTCTTCGCCGTCGTCAAACTGGTTCATGATGCCCATGCAGATCATGATAATGACCATCAGCACCAGCGAAATGGCGGAGCCCAGGTTGGGGTTGTAGGCGGAGCCGAGGAACTGCATATCGATGAGGTCACCGATGAGCAGATTTCCGCCGCCGCCGAGCATTTTCGAGATAATAAAGGTGGAAACCGCCGGCACAAAGACCATGGTGATGCCGGAAATAACGCCGGACATACTCATGGGCAGCACCACTTTGAGAAATACCTTTGTGCTGTTCGCGCCCAGATCCTGCGCCGCCTCGATGACACTGGTGTCGATCTTCGCGAGCACAGAATAGATGGGCAGGATCATGTACGGGATATAGTTATAGACCATACCCAGTACGACGGCGCCCGCGGTGTTGATCATATGCACACGCGGCAGACCGATGGATACGAGCAGGTTGTTGATGAGGCCGTTGTCCTCGAGGAGGGACATCCACGCGTAGGTGCGCAGCAGGAAGTTCATCCACATGGGCAGCATGACGAGCATGACCATGATGCTCTGCTGGCTGGCTTTCACTTTCGAGATAATATATGCCAGCGGATAGCCCATCAGCAGGGAAATGGCCGTGGCAATAGCACCCAGCCAGATGGAACGCAGAAATACGTTGGAATACTGGCCGACGCGCAGAATGTTTTCCAGCGTAAAGGCACCGCTCTTATCGGTGAAGGCAAAGAACGCCACCATGCCCACGGGCACGATGATGAACAGCGTCATCCAGATCGTGTACGGGGCGGAGATCAGCTTAGTCCGCATCTTCGCCGCCTCCCTCTTCACTCTCCTGCAGCGCCTCGCTCATCTCATCACTGAATGTGCTGTAGTCGCCCATGGTGCCGGAGTAGACGGATTTTGCCATGACGTGAATATCGTCCGGTGTGAGGGCCAGGCCGATGCGGTCGCCGACCTTCGCGGAATCGGTGGTCTGAATCATCCACTTGAAGCCGTCCACGTCCACGATGATCTCATAGTGTACGCCCTTGAAGGTAACACTCGTCACTTCGCCGTTGATGTGCGCCGCTGCAGAACCGGTGGGCACAATATCAATGTCCTCCGGACGAATGACGATGTCGACCGGCTTCATCTTGCCGAAGCCGCTGTCCAGGGACTTAAAGCGCTGGCCGGCCACTTCAACGAGATAATCGTCGATCATCATGCCGTCCAGAATATTGCTTTCGCCGATGAAGTCGGCAACGAAAGCGTTGGTCGGCTCGTTGTAAATATCGATCGGAGAACCGATCTGCTGGATCTCACCCTTATCCATGACCACCACGGTGTCACTCATGGAGAGTGCTTCTTCCTGATCGTGGGTAACGAAAATGAAGGTGATGCCGACCGCCTGCTGGATCTTCTTCAGCTCGCTCTGCATATCCTTTCTCAGCTTGAGGTCGAGCGCGGAGAGCGGCTCATCGAGCAGCAGGATCTTCGGGTCGTTCGCCAATGCGCGGGCAATGGCCACACGCTGCTGCTGACCGCCGGAAAGCTGGCTGACACCGCGGCGGGCCATGCCGTTCAGGTTCACCATGTGCAGCATCTCATTGACGGTCTTCTGGATCTCGTCTTCCTTCTTGCCCTTGAGACGCATGCCAAAGGCAATATTTTCATATACATTCAGGTGCGGGAACAGCGCGTATTTCTGGAATACGGTGTTCACGGCACGCTTGTGGGGCGGCACATCGTTGATTTTTTTGCCACCAAAAAAGACATCGCCGCTATCCGGTTTGACGAAACCGCCGATCGTGCGCAAAACCGTGGTTTTGCCGCAGCCGGAGGGACCCAGCAGGGTAACAAATTCACCGTCACCGATGGTGAGGTTGAAATTCTTCAGTACCTGCTCGCCGTCAAACGATACTGCAATGTCCTTCAAAGTAATAATCGGTTTTTTATTCATGGAAAGCATCCCCTTTGCGGTTGGTAGGGGCATCCGGCCCCTCCGAAAGTTGCGTGGTCTTAGTGAATCACACACCCCGGCTGCTTGTATGCACACTGCTTCCGCAAAGGATTTTACGCAGACCGCAGGGAACTTGCCTGCAATAGGGGTCGCGGCAGGGGCATCCCGGCCCTGAAGAGCATCTTCCGGTTCCGGACAGCCGATTTTATTTGGTTTTAGATGCAAACGCAATAAAATAAGTTTACGGAAAAAGTCGAGGTTTGTCAACAGGTTTTGCATAAATTGTGAACGGTCGCTGCATTTTCTATATTCAAGGCCCAAAACCGTCTTTTCCCCGGTTTTTTTCGTCGGAATACTGAAAAAAATACAGCCAAAAAAAGAAAAAGCCGCTTCCTTCGCTGAGGAAACGGCTCCCGGATTATCGATATGTATGCTGTACGCGGTATACAAAATATGGACTGTTGTGCACGGCAGGCGTACGCATCGGCTTGTAGACCACGCGCCGATTCGTCTGCATACGGCGTCTGCAGAGGAGGATGCACCCACCGCCGACCAGAGCCAGAAACGCCAGAAGATACGGCAGCCAGACCAGAAAAGCCGTGCCCGTTTCAGCTGGCTCTACGGCGATCACCTGTACACTGCCCGATGCCGGCAGCGCACCGGCTCCGGCGTACACTTCGGAAACCGCCTTGAAGCTGCCATACAGCATCTGATCTGCCATCTTGCGCCCGTGATCCCGCGCCACGGCTTCCAACTGCGCCGCCACGGCTGTAAAATCAGGCGCTGCCCGATCCGCCGACAATACCGCTTCCGCCGCGTCGGTCACAGGGTCCGCATTCTGCACGGGCCCCTCCGCCAGCACCTGTGCATTGAAGAACAGAAGGAGCACCAATACAAACACGACGGTGCAGACGCGCCGCACAAACCGGATGTAAATTTCTTTTTCCATGGGAATCACCCACCCTGCTGCAAAAATTACGTTTTGATAACTTTAATATTACACAAAGATAATATCTATTACAATCTTGTTACATTTTAACACGGATTGTTTCATTTTGCAAGTCCAAGATATGGTGTTTGGAAGTTTTTGGCATACAAAAAGCACGGAACCCGGTTGGATCCCGTGCTTTGGATTGCATTTTGGCTTATTTCGCGCCTTCTGCTGTGGGCAGACCGCACAGCTCGACCTCGTCCTCCCAGTCAAGCGGTGTGCCGTCCTCATTCTCCGGGAAGCGGATCAGATAGCCGTACTCCGGCGATGCCGCAAACCGCCTGAGCTGGCCTTCGTCGCACAGGCAGCAGAGGCGCACCTGCACACTCTTGTCCGTATGCTGCACATTGAGCGTGCGGAAGTCGTACCCCAATGCCTTGAGACGTTCAACCTCGGCCAGATATTCGTCGCTGTCCGGGTGAAGCTTTTCCTCATCCCGATACAGATCGAACGCGACGAGGAAGCGGGCGGGCTTTGCCGTGTGCGCCAGCACCAGCATATCCATTGTGTTGGAGACATCCTCCCCGAGAATGACGGCGCCGTTGAGCGGCGCTGCATACAGAACCGTACCGTCACTCTTTGCATCCGGCGGCGCCTCGGCAAAAATCAGATACCGATCGTAATCCGAACTTGCCGGAGTTCCGGTGGGCTGTGCACCGCCTGCCGTGTCGTGGATGGAACCGTTTTCCATCCCGGCGGCCTCCGATTCCTCCATGGTCACCTCACACTCTTCTTCCGGTGCGGACTCCGGCACAGCGCCGTCCGTCTCCACCTCGGCAGTGTTTTCCGTCCACTCCATCTTTTCATCCCGCGGGGCGGTCTCCACGGACGCGCTCTTGCCAAAGCCCAGCCCTCCCGTCTGCGCCAACACTGCCCAGCCGATGAGCAGGCAGAAGCAGGCGGCCAGTGCACCCATCCACCGAATGGCGGGCAGCGGGATCACCCGGTGGGCGGTGTACGTTTCCGCTTCCGCCACGAGCACATCGTCCACATGATTCAGGGCGGAAAACAAATCTTTTCCGGTCATGTGCAAATCTCCTTTCTCAAACGAAAATCTCTTCTTTTTCAAGATACGCGCGCAGCTTCTGGCGCGTACGGAACAGGGTGGTCTTCACTTTGCTTTCGCCCAGCTTATACCGGTTTGCGATCTCCTCCACGGAATCCATGAACCAGTAGCGCCTGAGGAAAATCACCCGCGTCTCCTGCGGCAGGGTATGGAGGAAAGCGTTCAGGGCTTCTCCGAGCTCTTTGGCATCGCGGGTGCGGTCGGCCGTGCTGTCCGGGATGCACTGCGCCAGCTCATCCGTCAGCGGCAAAAGCTCGGCTTTACGCTTTGCGGCATTCAGCCAATCGAGCTTATTGCAGGCGATGTTCCGGCAGAGCTTTGCCAGAAAGGCAAAAAACTGCACCGGGCGCTGCGGCGGGATCGCATTCCACGCACCGAGGTATGTATCGCTGACGCACTCCTCCGCGTCCTCTTTGGCGCGCAGCATCCGCTCGGAGAGACGCAGCAGCTTCTCCCCGTATTTTACGCTTGTCTCCTGAATGGCCGCATCGTCCCGTGCCCAGTACAGATCCAGGATCCGTTCATCTTCCAGCATCGTTTTCCCTCCCTTTGCTCCTTCACCCTGTATCTAAGAAATACGTCGAAAAAGGTTACACATTTTTTAAAAAAATTTCCCGGCATCTGATTTTTCCGGATGCCGGGCAAAACTTTACGGATTATCCCCGCATTTCCAGGAATTCGTCGTAAGTGGTCACGCGGTCGAAGGTACCGCCCTCGGGCAGGATCTCGATGATGCGGTTTGCGACCGTCTGGGTGAACTCGTGGTCGTGGGAGGCAAAAAGCACCACGCCGCGGAAATCGATGAGACCGTTGTTCACCGCCGTGATGGATTCCAGATCCAGATGGTTCGTCGGCTGATCCAGAAGGAGCACATTGCTGCCGAACATCATCATGCGGGACAGCATGCAGCACACCTTCTCGCCGCCGGAGAGCACCTTGACGGGCTTGTAGACATCCTCGCCGGAGAACAGCATCTTGCCGAGGAAGCCGCGGAGATAC
>JAFQWC010000101.1 GCA_017407665.1 Clostridia bacterium
ACGATGCTTCATTCTTTTCGGGGTACGGCGGCGAACATACGGTGGATGTCCACGCCATCTTTCCGAACTTTGATGCGGACGTGAATGATCCCGCAAGCTACGATTTTCCCTGCACTGATCTTTACCTGAAACAGACCATACAGTACGGTACGGAACCGTTCTACCGTCTCGGTTCCAAAATTGAGCACGGTGTCAAGAA
The DNA here is from genome assembly GCA_017407665.1 of Clostridia bacterium. Classification (GTDB taxonomy): domain Bacteria; phylum Bacillota; class Clostridia; order Oscillospirales; family Acutalibacteraceae; genus Hominenteromicrobium. The sequence goes on from JAFQWC010000101.1 coordinate 200, forward strand.
ATACGGCACCGTAAAGCCTAAGGATTTCCATAAATGGGCGGAGATCTGTGAGCACATCATCCGCCACTATACCGAAGGATGGGCGGATGGTTTCCACCACACCATTACGTATTGGGAAATCTGGAATGAGCCGGACCTTGACTCGGACGACAGCACCAACAAGCGTACATGGGGTGGTACCGAGGTCGAATTTGCCGAAATGTACTGTGTTGCGGCCACGCACCTGAAAAAATGCTTCTCGCATCTCAAAATTGGCGGACCGGCCAGCGTAGGTGACGAAGCGTGGATGGAACGATTCCTCACGAGAATTCGTGAGAAGAACGCCCCGGTGGATTTTTTCTCCTGGCACTGGTACTGGACCCAGCCGGAGGATATGTCCCTGAAGGGCACCCGTGTGCGCAAGCTGATGGAAAAGTACGGTTACGGCCATGCGGAATCCATCCTGAACGAATGGAACTACATCCGCGGCTGGACGGATGAATTCGTTTATTCTCTGGAGCAGATGCACGGCATGAAGGGCGCTGCGTTTACTTCTGCCTGTATGGCGGCGGGGCAGAGCAACCCTGCCATGGACATGATGATGTACTACGATGCTGCCCCCGGCACATTCAACGGCCTGTTCGATTACTATACCATGCGTCCGCTGAAAGGCTATTATCCGTTTTTCCTTTATTCCAACCTGTATGAGCTCGGCACACAGGTGGCGTCTGAAAGCGATGACAGCGATGTGTATGCGGTTTGTGCCCGCAGCGGCGACCGGCTCGGCATGATGATCACCTATTATACCGAGGACGACAACAAGGGCAGGTGCAAACTGACGCTGGAGGCGGACGGTGCCGATCTGACCGGTGCCCGGTTCTTCCTTGTGGATGAATACAACACACTTGCAGAGAAACCGGCCTTCCGTTTTGAAAACGGTAAAGCCGAACTCGTTCTGGAGAGAAACAGCATTCTCTATATCGAAAAGGACGGATAATCCTTCCTGTCCATGATAGAAAAAGCGGCACAGCCCGGTGAGGGTTGTGCCGCTTTGGCGTATAAACAGAAATTACCAGTTGTCAGTGGGGAAATGGATGCCGGCGATTTTGCGCAGGGTCTCCATGCACACGGAAACCTCATAGGCCAGCTTTTTGCAGACGGCGTACTCTTCTGCGGAGGCTTCCGGCGCTGTAATGTAGCGGTAGAAGTCCTTGGCTTCGTAGCCCATCAGCTTGTGCTTCGGTTCCTCACCGAACACCGGTTCACGCGTGCCGTCATTGTAGATGATCTCGATGTTCGCAAGTCTCGAGATGGATTCGACGGACACGGTGCCGAGATTGCCCTGGAAATCCGTATTCGCAGCCGCCTGACCGATCTTGGAATAGGCGATGTTCACGAGCTTGTCCGGGTAGACCATGGCAACAGAACCGCTGCCGTCCGCACCGGAGGAGAGCAGATGCGCCGCCGCCGTCATGCTGTCCGGCAGGCCGAACAGATGCAGTGCGGGGTAGACACAGTATACGCCGAGGTCCATCAACGCGCCGGTTTCGAGTTTGGGATTAAAGATATTCGGCAGCTGACCGGCGAGGAACGCATCCAGCTTGGAAGAACGCTGGCAGAAATCGAGCTTTACCATGTTGATGGGGCCGACTTTTTTCAGTGCTTCCTCCAGAAGCTTTCTCTGGGGCAGATGCATGAACATAATGGCCTCGAGGAAAATGAGCCCCCGTTCATCCGCGAGCTTCTGCAGCTGCTGCACAATTTCCGGCTTTGCGGAGAGCGGCTTCTCGCAGATCACGTGCTTGCCGTTTTCAAGGCAAATACGGGCGTGCTCCATATGCAGCACGTTGGGGCTTGCAATATACACCGCATCGATGCAGTCACTCTGCGCCATGGCGGTGAGATCGGTAAATACGGTATCCACACCGTATTTTGCGCCGAAAGCGCGGCCTTTTTCTTCGGTGCGGGAGTAAACCGCAGTGAGTTCCCACAGGCCGCTGTCCAGCGCACCTTCAATATAGCTGTCTGTGATCCAACTGGTGCCGATAATACCAAAACGAAGCATAATTGAGGCTCCTTTCCGAATTACTCGACCATTTCGATGATGGTCTTGATGATGTCAACGATGGATTCCATACTTTCCAGAACAGCGAACTCATGCTTGCCGTGCATATTGTCGCCGCCGGTGCACATATTGGGACAGGGCAGACCCATGAAGGAGAGCGCTGCGCCGTCGGTGCCGCCGCGGATCGGAACGATGAGCGGCTCCACGCCGTTTTTCTTCATGGCAGCCTTGGCCACGTCGATGATCTCCATATGCGGCAGGATCATTTCCTTCATATTGGAATAGCTGTCCTTGACTTCGGCCTTAACGAGATCGCGCCCGTACTTCTTGTTGAGGAAATCGGCAGCCAGCACGAACTTATCCTTGCGGGCATCGAGCTTAGCCTTATCGTGATCGCGGATGATATAAATGAGTTCAGCGTGCTCGATCTCGCCCTTGAAGCTCAAAAGATGTGCAAAGCCCTCGTAGCCCTCGGTGTTTTCCGGCACTTCGCGCTGGGGCAGCAGGGAATCGAATTCCATCGCAATCTTATTTGCATTGATGAGCTTGTCCTTGGCGCTGCCGGGGTGCACGCTGCGGCCGGTCACGGTGACCCGTGCAGAGGCGCCGTTGAAGTTTTCGTATTCCAGTTCGCCCAGGTCGCCGCCGTCCACGGTGTAGGCGAAGTCACAGCCAAAGCCGGGCACGTCGAATTTTGCGGTGCCGCCGCCGATCTCCTCATCGGGCGTGAAGGCAATGCGTACCGTGCCGTGGGGGATATCGCTGTGGAGAATCTCATCCGCCGCCTGCATGATCTCCGCGATGCCGGCCTTGTCGTCCGCACCAAGCAGTGTTGTGCCGTCGGTGACGATCAGCGTCTTGCCGACGTGTTTGAGGAGATTCGGGAAATCCTTCACGGTGGTCACAATGCCGAGCTCTTCGTTCAGAACAATGTCCTTGCCGTCGTAATTTTCAATGATGCGGGCTTTGACATCCTTGCCGCTGAAATCCGGGGAGGTATCCATGTGCGCGATAAAGCCGATGGTGTTCTTCTTCTCGCAGTTTGCGGGAATGGTGCCGTAAACATAGCCCCACTCGTCCATGTGTGCGTCGGTGATGCCGATCTGCTTCATGTTTTCCACAAGGTATGCGCCCAGCGTTTTCTGCTTTTCCGTGGAAGGGATCGTGCCGGTGGTTTCGTCGGACTGTGTGTCGAATCGAATATAATCGAGGAATTTTTCTTTAACGGACATAACTTTCAACTCCAATTTACCAAGATAAATTCAGTATACTACAAAGCCTGCGCCATTGCAACCATAACCGCAGGAAGCAGCTGTGTCCAAAAACCTCTTGTAAAATAAATCAAAAATGATAAACTAAAAGAAAAGGGAGCGAGAACAGGAGGAAGCACCATGGATCAGGAAAAAGAAACAAAGTTGGGCCTCACTACGGAAGAAGTGGAAGAAAACCGAGAGACGGAATTTGGTCTGTCCGGTTTGTTCCAGGCAATGAGTGACGGAGAATGCGATGCACTGGCACTCGCAAAATCCAAAGAAGGTCTTTTGATGCAGGAACGTATGGGCATCATGGCGCTCGGCGAGGATACACCGGAATCGAAGGCATTCTGGGCCGGATACGAAAAGGGTCTGCGCAAGGAGCTGCACGGCGACCCGAAGGACATAAACAGCCGTTGGGCATCGTATGTGCCGGTGGCGGCTGAAACGGATCCCACCCGCAAATTCCCGCTGATCTTCTGTCTGCACGGTGCACACAATCCGATCCAGCTGACGGAGACCTACGGTGTAGCCCATGTTGCAGCCCGGGAGGAGTGCATCGTGATCGCACCGGAAAACGAAAATCTTGATCACATCCTCGCCCTGTACGAATACGCCAAAGCGCACTATCCGGTGGATCTATCCCGTGTGTATACGGTGGGCTACAGTTTCGGCGGATTTATGTCCGCCAGAAATGCCTTGGCCAGACCGGATCTCTTTGCGGCGGCCGGTATGGGCGGTATGCTTTTTGCCGGTGACGTGATCGCCCACGATCTGGACACGCAGTTCTATCCGGAATATAAGCTGACGGAAGAAATGCTGCAGAAAGCGGAATCGCTCGAGCTGCCGGCGCTTCTGTTTATGGGCGAGCATGAGATGCTGCGCCTGCTTCCTTTGTGGAATGAACCGACGCCGGAGATCCGCGGCGGCGTGATCCCGCTGAGCTGTGCGGATAAGCAAAAGGCGTTCAACAACTGGAGACGTGTGGGTGGCTGCGCACCGTACGCGTTTACCGAGAACAAGAAAGTATATGCAGAGCATGGTGACCCCGTTGTCCGCAGCATAGGCGCCGAATTTGAACGCACCGAAGTGCGCGAATACAACGAGAGAAAGTATTTCATCGGCGATTCCGTCAATGCGCACGGAGAATGCCTGTTCCGTACCGTTGCCTGTGAGGGCATGATCCATTGGCCGACAACAATGTTCGCCGAACTGGTTTGGGAGCACATCAGCAAGTTTGCAAGAGACCCGGAGACCGGAAAGCTGATCCGGCTGTAAAGTCACAACCATTGGAGAAGCCGGAAGATCGAGTATGCCCGATGTTTTTTCCAGTACGTTATCGAAGAAATATGGCATGCCGTTTTGTCTGTTCATTCGATATTTAGTACTCTGTTTTCCATGAATGAAAATACAAGCGGCATGAATCACTTTCTTTAGTCGGCAGCGCAGCTTGATGGATACTCATTTCGTTTGATACTGGAAGACAAGATAAAAAGGAGCAGACTGCATTTCACACACAGTCTGCTCCTTTTGTGTCTTTTAGAGGTCAGATCTCAACCAGTTCGTATTCTCTGGAACCCATGCCCAGCTTTACAGCGTGCTCAAGGCAGCTCTGCCAGTTGGTATCGGGATGCGTGTTCTTGAAATGGTCGTGATGGCAATGCTCACGCTCATCCAGAATACTGCCGTGTACATGGTGCTGGCGGTTTGCGGCGTCCGCACAGGCCTGATCGAGTGCGACCGGATCGAAGGACGCGAACATACCGACGTCCGGGATGATCGGCACATCATTCTCGCTGTGGCAGTCGCAGTACGGAGAAACGTCGATGACGAGGCTGATGTGGAAGCTCGGTCTGTCCTTGATGACCGCGTAGGTGTACTCGGCGATCTTATAATTCAGGATGTCGTTGGATTCATCGTTTGCCGCCTCAATGGCATCGAACGGGCATCGACCGATGCAGCGGCCGCAGCCGACGCACTTTGTGTGGTCGATGGTTGCCTTGCGGTTCGTGATGGTGATCGCGTCGTGCGCACAATCCTTGCGGCAGACGCTGCAGCCGCGGCAGGCTTCTGTGATGACGTGCGGCTTGCCGCTCGAATGCATCTCCATCTTACCGGCTCTGGAACCGCAGCCCATGCCGATGTTCTTGAAACACCCGCCGAAACCGGCCGCCTCATGACCCTTAAAATGGCTGAGCGAGATCACAATATCCGCATCCATCACAGCGCGGCCGATCTTAGCTTCCTTAACGTATTCTCCGTCGATCGGCACAAGGGCTTCATCCGTACCCTTGAGGCCATCCGCGATGATCACATGGCAGCCGGTGGAGAAGGGGGAGTAGCCGTTCTCGTAAGCGGCGTCAATATGGTCGAGCGCATTCTTGCGGCGACCCACATACAGCGTGTTGCAGTCGGTGAGGAACGGTCTGCCGCCTAGCGACTTCACTTCGTCCACTACGACCTTGGCATAATTTGGACGCAGGAATGCAAGATTACCCGGCTCACCGAAATGGATCTTGATCGCGGTAAACTTGTTCTCGAAGTCAATGTCGCCGATGCTCGCGGTGCGGATCAGGCGGCGCAGCTTCTGCGGCAGATTTTCGTCCGTGGTAGCGCGCATGTTGGTGAAATAAACTTTTGACTTTTCCATTACAACGTGTCCTCCAAATTGAGATGTTTAGATTATATTGCAGCCGCAGCACCCGATCGCCCCATCGGATGCTGCGGATACGAAACAAATTTAGTTTTCGACTTCCAGTGTGGTGAAGGAGAATGTGGTGCAGTCCACCAGACCGCGGTTCGTCAGGCGCAGTTCGGGCAGGCAGGCCAGCGGGATCAGTGCCATGGTCATGAACGGGGACTGGATATCGCAGCCGATCACTTCCCATGCTTTGCCGAGATTTTCCACAAGCTCGTCCATTTCTTCAGCGGTCTTGGTGTTCATCAGGCCGGCAAAGGGCAGGGGCACGCAGGCCAGAACCTTGCCGTTCTGAACAATGACCTCGCCGCCGCCGCATTCAATCAGGGTGTTGGCTGCGAGCGCCATATCCTCATCATTGGTACCCAGAACCAACAGGTTATGGGCGTCGTGTGCCACGGTGGAGGCCATAGCACCGTTCTTGACATGGAAGCCCTGCACAAAGCCGACGCCGTGTGTGCCGGTATTCTTATGGCGCTCAAAGACAAAGGCCTTCAGAACATCCTGCTCCACGTCGCTCTTTAGCTCGCCGTTTTCCACCTTGAGCTGTACATGGCGCTCGTAGTTGCCGACGTGAACCGGGATGATCTCCATCGCGCGCACAGTGGCTGTATCTTTCTTATCGGTATAGATTTTAAAAGTATCGGGTGTGATGGTCTCGCCGATATGCATGGTATCCATAGCCCAATCCGGAAAGGCGGATTTTTCCGGCTCATTTACAAGCTTGCCGTTTTCCGCTACGACATCACCGTCGATGATAACGCGGGTCACATGGATATCCTGCTCGTTGTCGATGAAAACGATATCCGCGCACTTACCCGGCGTGATGGAACCGATCTGATCGTCCATCTTGAAGCAGGTTGCGCAATTGAGGGTGACCATCTGCACGGCGGTTACAAAATCCACACCGAAAGAAACGGCACGGCGAACGATGTGATCGAGATGACCCTGATTCAGCAGCGTATGCGGGTGGGTATCGTCGGACACCATAACGGCAAAGCGGGAATCAACTTCATGCTCCGTAATGGCCCTGGAAACTTCAACAAGGTCATGCCATGCAGAGCCTTCGCGCATCATAGCATACATACCGAGGCGCATTTTGGCCAGTGCGTCTTCGGCACGGGTGGATTCATGGCAGCAGCGTGCACCGCTGGCGATATAGGCGTTGAGGCCCGGTCCGGTTTCCGGGATGGAGTAGTGACCGGTGATGATCTTGCCGGCTTTCAGGGTTTCGCCTGTGATGCCGTGTGTTTCTTCTGCGGCGCCGTTGATGCCCGGGAAATTCATCATCTCACCGAGACCTACGGTGTAATCGTGCAGCATTTCGGAAGCGATATCTTCCGGGCCAACGTGTGCGCCCGTGTCTTCAAAGCCGGGAACGGCCGGAACGCAGGAGGGTGTCGTCAGCATGGCCTTGAGCGGCGTCTTTTCCGCGTCGGCTGCCATCAGATCCACACCCTTGAGGCCGAGCACATTGCAGATCTCATGCGGATCGTAGTAAATGCCGGTTGTACCGTGCGGCAGAACGGCGCGTGCATATTCCACCGGAGAAAGCATGGAGGATTCGATGTGGATATGACCGTCCAGGAAACCGGGAGCGATCAGCTGGCCTTCGGCGTCGATCACTTTGGTGCCTTCGCCGATGCAGTGTGCGGCGTCACCGACCAGAGCGATGCGGCCGCAGGCGATGGCAACATCCGTGTTGTCCAGGATCTCGTGTGTGCAGACGTTCACGAGGCGGGCGTTTCGGATGACGGTTTCAGCAGGCTTTCTGCCCGTTGCAACGTCAGCCAGTGTACGGGAGCAATCCCAAAGCTGGGTCTTGCAGAATTTGAACATAAAGATCATCCTTTCCTGAGGGAGTCGGTTGTTCGGTTTATTTTACGGGATTTTGACAGAATCCGCGCATACAGCAAATTTCGCATTTGGGGTTTCTTGCGGAACAGACGGCGCGTCCGTGCAGAACGGTACGGTGGCAGAAATCATTGCTTTCCTCCGGCGGGAGAACGGCGCGCAGATCCTTTTCCACTTTCAGCGGGACATCGCTTTCCGTGAGACCCAGACGGCCGGCCAGCCGGATGCAGTGCGTATCGGTGACAACGGCGGGCTTTTTGTACACATCGCCCACAACCAGATTCGCGGTCTTGCGGCCCACGCCGGGCAGCTTTGTCAGTTCTTCCACCGTGTCGGGGATCACGCCATTGTACTTTTCCCGCAGGACATGGCACATATTGTAAATGTCTTTTGCCTTGGTTTTGTACAGACCGCAGGAGCGCACCAGTTCTTCGATCTCTTCCACGGAGCCTTCACAGAAGGAATCCAGTGTCGGGAAGCGGGAGAACAGGGCGGGGGTGACCATATTGACGCGTGCGTCGGTGCATTGTGCGGCCAGTCTTGTGGCGATCAAAAGCTGCAGCGGATCGGTATATTCCAGAGAACAAATGGCATCCGGATATTCTCTTTTCAGAGCGTCCACGGCGAGAAGCGCCAGTTCTTGCTTTGTCATAGATACCTCCGAAAAAATCAACAAGTTTAAAATTAATTTTACATCATTTCCGTTCGATTGACAAGACCTCAAATCAGTGGTAAAGTTGATTTTAACGAAAGGAGGTTATTAACTATGTCGGCTTTGATGCTGAAACTGATCGCCCTGATCACCATGATCATCGATCACGTCGGTGTGATCTTTTTCCCGCAGTATATCTGGCTTCGTTATATCGGTCGGCTTTCCATGCCGATTTACGCATTTTTGCTCGTACAGGGATATAAGCACACGCGCAGCTTTACACGCTACGTCATTCGCCTTGCCGTATTTGCTTTGCTTTCCGAGGTACCGTACGATCTTTTGTTCCGCCGCACCTGGCTGGAATTTGGCAATCAGAACATTCTGTTTACGCTGCTGACCGCTCTTTTGGTCATGAAGCTGCTGGATGCCTCTGCCAAATCGCGGAATATCTTCCTGTTTTTGGCGGCGCTTTGCGTGGGGATCCTTCCGTATTTCCTGCATTTTGATTACGGTGTTTACGGTGTGCTGGCTGTTCTGTGTTTCTTCCTGTTCCAGAAATACCGCGGGATCGATGCCATTTCTTATTCCGCACTGACCTACGGGTATTATATGTACTACGGAAACGCCACACAGCTGTGGTCCATTGCGTCCGTTCTGCCGGTCCTTCTGTATAACGGAAAGCGCGGCAGGGTTTCGCTGAAATATCTTTTTTATGCCGCTTATCCTGTGCATTTACTGCTTTTATATGCCATACGCTATATCTTGGATAATCAGCTCTTGCCATTTACAAAATAAGAGGGTATAATAAATCCAAGCTATTTTTGAAGGGATGATTTTTATGTTTGCTGATCTTATGAATACCATCGGCTTTGTAGCAGAAAAAGATGCTGAAGTCGGTGCTGCTATGGAACAGGAACTGAAGCGTCAGCGCCGTAATCTGGAACTGATCGCATCTGAGAACATCGTGTCGCCTGCGGTTATGGCGGCGATGGGTTCCGTGCTTACCAATAAATATGCAGAGGGCTATCCGGCGCACCGTTACTACGGCGGATGCCAGGATGTGGATATTGTAGAAAATATCGCCCGTGACCGTGCCTGCAAGCTGTTTGGTGCAGATCACGCCAACGTGCAGCCGCACTCCGGCGCACAGGCGAATCTTGCTGTTTATTTTGCGCTGCTCCAGCCCGGCGACACGGTGCTCGGCATGAATCTCGCCGAGGGCGGTCACCTGACGCACGGTTCTCCGGTCAATATGTCCGGCACCTATTACAATTTCGTGGCTTACGGTGTGGATCCTATTACTCATGTGGTGGATTACGATAAGCTGATGGCGCAGGCAATGGAAGTCAAGCCGAAGCTGATCGTGGCCGGTGCCAGTGCCTATCCGCGCGCACTGGATTTTAAGAAGTTCCGTGAAATTGCCGACGCCTGCGGTGCGTATCTGATGGTGGATATGGCGCACATTGCCGGTCTCGTTGCCGGCGGCTGCCATATGAATCCCGTGCCGTATGCCGATGTTGTCACCACAACAACACACAAGACCCTGCGTGGCCCCCGTGGCGGTATGATTCTCTGCCGTGAAGAGCTGGCCAAGAAGATCGATAAGGCCATTTTCCCGGGCACACAGGGCGGTCCGCTGATGCACATCATCGCGGCGAAGGCCGTATGCCTCGGCGAAGCACTGAAGCCGGAATTCAAGGCCTATGCAGAGCAGACCGTGAAGAACGCACAGGCTTTGGCTAAGGGCCTCACCGATCGCGGCATGAAGCTTGTTTCCGGCGGTACGGATAACCACTTGATGCTGCTGGATCTTTCCGAAGGCGAGCTGACCGGCAAGGAGCTGGAACGCCGTCTGGACGAGGTTTATATCACCGCGAACAAGAACACGATTCCGAACGAGAAAAGAAGCCCGTTTGTGACAAGCGGCGTGCGTCTCGGCACACCGGCGGTCACCACACGCGGGCTTAAGGAAGAAGATATGGATGTGATCGCAGAATGTATCTGGCTCTGTGCGACCGATTACGAGAACAGCGCAGAGAAGATCCGCGAAAAGGTCACAGCCCTTTTGAGCAAATATCCGCTCTATATTTGAGAGCACGAAAGGATTTAGTCTATGAGAGCACCGCTTGCAGACCGCATCCGGCCGCAAACGCTGGATGACGTGGTCGGGCAGCCGCATTTGCTGGGGCAGGGAAAGGCCCTGCGCCGGATCATTGAATCCGGAAAGATCCCGAATATGGTTTTTTATGGACCGTCCGGTGTGGGCAAAACCACGGTGGCGTCCATTATAGCCAGAAATACCAATATGCACCTGTGCAAGCTGAACGGCACGACCGCGTCCACGGCGGATATCCGGGATGTGGTGGCGCAGGTCAATACCCTCCATGCGGTGAACGGTGTTTTGCTTTATCTGGATGAGATCCAGTATTTTAACAAAAAGCAGCAGCAAACGCTGCTGGAGTTCATCGAGAACGGCAGCATTACGCTGATCGCGTCTACGACGGAAAATCCGTATTTTTACGTGTACAACGCCATTTTAAGCCGATCCACGGTCTTTGAATTCAAACCGGTGGATCGTGCGGACGTGGTGTATGCGGTGGAACGCGCCTTTGCCATTTTGGCGGAGGAAAGCGATGTTCCCGTGCAGCTGGAAGACGGTGTGTGCGCCTATATCGCCATGGCCTGCGGCGGCGACGTCCGCAAAGCCATGAATGCGGCGGAACTCTGTACCATTGCGGCACAGGGCAGCGAATCGATGACCGTCACCATGGAACTCGCGCGGGAATTGACACAGCGCAGTGCCATGCGGTATGATAAAGGCGGGGAGGAGCATTACGATATCCTCTCGGCGTTTCAGAAATCCATGCGCGGGTCCGACCCGGATGCCGCGGTACATTATCTCGCCCGGCTTTTGGAGGCCGGCGACCTGGTCTCTGCCTGCCGCAGACTGATGGTTTGTGCGTGTGAGGATGTGGGGCTTGCGTGGCCGCAGATCATCCCCATTGTGAAAGCGGCGGTGGATGCAGCCACGATGGTTGGCTTGCCGGAAGCGCGGATCCCGCTGGCCGATGCCGCGATTCTGGTTGCGCTGGCGCCGAAATCCAACAGCGGAGAAAGTGCGATCGATGCGGCTATGGCAGATATCCGAAAGGGTAAGACGGGCAGCATCCCGCGCACCCTGCAGAACGTGCACTATGACGGCGCCGATGCCGCAAGAAAGGGCCAGTTCTATCAGTATCCCCATGCTTTCCCAAATCACTGGGTGGAGCAGCAGTATTTGCCGGATGTTCTGGCCGGTGCGCAGTATTATCAATACGGCGAGAATAAGAACGAGCAGTCTTTTAAGGCGTATTGGGATAACATAAAGAAAAAATAATTCTCATACAGTTCAGAAAACGTTTGTTACAGCGGGAAGCGTGCGCTTCCGATTTCTTATGGAAAGGTGGAATCCCAGATGAATCCAGCAGTATTGAGCAATTTATCCTATGGTATGTATGCCATCGGCAGTTCCTGTGACGGAAACCCGAATGCGTGTATTGCCAATTCCGTGGTGCAGGTTTCCAGTCGCAGCCCGGAAAAGGTTCTGGTTGCGCTGACCAAGGATACACACAGCTGCAAAGCCATCAAAGCAAGCGGCCTGTTTACGATCTCCGTACTGTCCACGGATACCCCGGCCAGTGTGATCGGTGCTTTGGGTCTTGTCAGCGGTGAGCACACGGATAAGCTCCGGAATATCCGCCACAAGGTTCTTACGGAAGGTGTGCCGGTCATCAAGGAAAACACCTGCTGCTGGTTCCTGTGCAAAGTGATCGCCACAATGGACCTCGGGCATGAGGTCGTTTTCGCGGCAGAGATCACCGCGGGCAGTGACGTTTCCATTGGTACGCCGATGACATACGCTTACTATCGTTCCGAGATGCACGGTCTGTCCCCGAAGGGGTCTCCCACATACATTCCGCCGGAAAATACATTTGACCGGAGCAGCGGCGAGAGCTTTGTTTGCTCTGTCTGCGGCTATGTCTACAAGGACCCGAATTTCAGCTTTGAGGAACTGCAGGACAACTGGACCTGCCCGGTTTGCAAAATGCCGAAGAAGGCTTTCGTCCGCCGCACATAAAATATAAAATCAAGGCCTGCTCTCCGTTTCGGAAAGCAGGCCCTTTTGCTTAGATGTTGCGCATACTGGTGCTGGGGAGGTCACCGAGATTATTCGATTCGGAGCCGTCCGGCAGAGAACGCAGGTACTCGCTGCCGTTGCGGCTGGCGATGGCCACGCCGCGGATACCGCCCTGCTTCGCGAGTGCCACACCCTCGGCCTTGGAGAGCACCGTACCGTCGGAAAGCTGATAGCCGGAGATCTTGCCGTTCGAGCGGATCAGCTTCTCGATGCGCTTCGCGTCCTTGTTAGGAACGGGATTCATAATATTGATGTTTGCCGGCAGATTGCCGATTCGTTTCGTCATCTTGAGTCATCCTTTCTGGTATTTGCGATTCTGGCTATATTTTCTCTCTAAAGAGCGGGAATATACAGGGAAAACTCCAGACAGTTTTCGTTGCAAAATATCAAAAAAGCGTGTATACTTATTTTGAAGAGAAATGTGCAGCTGTATGCACAGAGAAAATGTAGGAGGTCTTCCATGAATTCTTGCGAGAAGAAGCAGCTGAAAATCACAGCTGCCAAGGTCAGACTTGGAATCATCGAAGGTGTATTCCATGCAAAATCCGGTCATCCGGGCGGATCCCTTTCCGCTGCAGATCTGTACACCTATCTGTATTTCAAAGAGTTGAACATCAACCCCGAAAAGCCGAAGTGTCCGAACAGAGATCGTTTTGTTCTCAGTAAGGGTCACTGTGCCCCCGGTTTGTATGCTGTTCTGGCAGAGCGCGGTTATTTCTCCACGGAGGAGCTGAAGTCTCTGCGTCACATCGGTGCGATGCTGCAGGGTCATCCGGATATGAAGGGTACGCCCGGCGTGGATATGAGCTCCGGTTCTCTGGGTCAGGGTATCTCTGCTGCAGTGGGCATGGCGCTGGCCGGTAAACTGGACAGCAAGGATTACCGTGTATACTGCCTCCTCGGCGACGGTGAGATCGAAGAAGGTCAGGTTTGGGAGGCAGCCATGTTTGCCGCTCACAAGAAGCTCGATAACCTCTGCCTGATCGTGGACTCCAACGGCCTGCAGATCGATGGTCCGGTCGCAGATGTTGCCGGTCCGGAGCCGATCGACAAGAAGTTTGAGGCTTTTGGCTTTGATGTACAGATCGTCAACGGCCATTGCTTTGATGAAATTGAAGCAGCTTTTGCACACGCAAAGACTGTAAAGGGCAAGCCCAGCGTGATCGTGGCCAAGACTGTAAAGGGCAAGGGCGTTTCCTTTATGGAGAATCAGGTTGGCTGGCACGGCACTGCACCGAACAAGGAGCAGTACGACGTGGCTATGCAGGAACTCACCGCTGCGCTGAATGAATTGGAGGGCTGCTGATATGGCTGAAATGCTTAAGAAGGCAACCAGAGACAGCTTCGGCGAGGCTGTAACGGAACTGGCTGCAGAATATCCCGAAATCATCGTCCTGGATGCGGACCTCGCTGCCGCAACCAAAACCGGTATCTTTAAGAAGGCATATCCGAATCGTTTCTTTGACTGCGGTATCGCCGAGTGCAACATGATCGGTATTGCTGCCGGTCTGGCCACCTGCGGCAAGATCCCGTTTGCGGCATCCTTCGCCATGTTCTCCGCCGGCCGTGCATACGAGCAGGTGAGAAACTCCGTCGGTTATCCGAAGCTCAACGTGAAGGTTGTCGGCTCCCATGCCGGTATCTCCGTCGGC
>JAFQWC010000102.1 GCA_017407665.1 Clostridia bacterium
GTAATCTTTGCCGCAGGCTTCCTTGATCGCCTTGACGACTTCCGCAGCAAAACGGTAGCGGTTTTCGAAGCTGCCGCCGTATTCATCGGTACGCTTGTTGAAAAATTCCATGGAGAACTGATCGAGCAGATAACCCTCATGTACAGCGTGTACTTCTACGCCGTCCACACCGGCTTCTCTGCAGAGCTTTGCGGTCTTTGCAAAGGCCTCGATGATCTCGTGGATCTGCTCCACTGTCATCTCGGGGCACTCGATGTCATGTGCCCAGCGGGATTTCTGGGGAGAAGGGGAGGCAAGCTCGTGAGAAGTATCGATGATCGGTTTCACGAGTGCTCGGGTAAACTTATTCTTATGTAAGGGCGCGACAAGCTCTGTGATCGCCCAGGAACGTCCCATGCCCGCCGTCAGCTGAATGAACAGCTTTGCGCCGGTCTTGTGGATCTCGTCCATGAAGACCTTGAGCTCCTCGAACATCTTGGGATTCTGCCACAGCCACTTGCCCCAGAAGGTATCGCGCAGGGGTGCGATGCCGGGGATGATGAGGCCAACATTGTTGCGGGCGCGCTCCAAAAAGAGATTTGCAGCCTCTTTATCGAAGTGGCAGCCGGTCAGTTCAAACCAGCCAAACAGGGATGTGCCGCCCATGGGACACATCACAATGCGGTTCTTGATTTCCACATTGCCGATTTTCCAGGGCGTGAATAATGCCTGGTATTTTTCGTCCGTTCTGTGCATTGAAGAAACTTCCTTTCTCGGTATTTGATTTTCAGAAATCCAAACGAAAAAGGCGGTGATATAAGCGTTTCTTAAAATCACACGGCTTTTCGTAAGTTGTTGAGATATCAACAGGTTACAGCATACCATAAATCGGCGAAAAAGTCAATGAATGCCGCATTTTGATCTATTCGGTCTGCCCGGAAAATTTGACCCGAAAAAGTGCAGAATCTTCGGGAAACATCGGGCGGAAGAGAAACAAAGTATTGCTTTTGTTTTCGTTTTCTGTTATGATTTGTACGGTCACTGGAGTGGTGATATACGGTATGTGCCGAAAGCCGTACCGCAGGCTTGAAATATTCGGTCTTGCGGTTTGCCGTGCAGCGTGTTTTGAGCATGAGGCGGCAGAACCGAAATGCATCCGAGGATGAAGACGAAGATGGACGAAGACGCTCTCCGGTGTAAACCGGAGAGTTTTTTACAGCACCCAATACAGAAAGGATGGTCCAACCATGAGCAAAACATTGAGACATCTGGTCGACCCGCTGGATCTGACGCTGGAGGAGACCCTGCGTCTTCTGGATCTGGCCGATGATGTGGCTGATCACGGCGACGCCTATGCCCATAAGTGCGACGGCAAGATCCTTGCAACCCTGTTTTATGAACCCTCCACCCGTACCCGCCTGAGCTTTGAATCCGCCATGATGCGCCTGGGCGGCAAGGTGCTCGGTTTCTCCAATGCGTCCAGCAGTTCGGCGGCAAAAGGCGAGAGCGTGGCCGATACGGCACGCATGATCTCCTGCTATGCGGATATCGTTGCCATGCGCCACAATAAAGAAGGTGCACCGCGTGTGGCTTCCATGTATTCCACCATTCCGGTCATCAATGCCGGTGACGGCGGCCATCAGCATCCCACGCAGACCCTCACGGACCTGCTCACGATCCGCAGAGAGAAAAAGCGCCTCGACAACCTGACCATCGGCCTGTGCGGCGACCTGAAATTCGGTCGTACCGTGCATTCTCTGATCAAATCTTTGGTGCGCTGCGAGAATATCCGGTTTGTGTTCATTTCCCCGGAAGAACTTCACGTGCCCAGCTATATCATCGAAGAAGTCGTCAAGCCCTCCGGCTGTGAATACAAGGAAGTCCGTACGATGGATGAGGTCCTGCCGGAACTCGATGTGCTGTATATGACCCGTGTGCAGCGCGAACGCTTCTTTAACGAAGAAGACTACATTCGCCTGAAGGACAGCTATATTCTCGATGCGGAGAAAATGAAGCTGGCTTCCGAAAATCTGATCGTCATGCATCCGCTGCCGCGAGTCAACGAGATCGCCGTAGAAGTGGATGATGACCCGCGCGCCAAGTATTTTGTGCAGGCCCAGAACGGCGTCTATGTCCGCATGGCGCTGATCCTGATGCTGCTCGGCATCGAGCCCGGACTTTTTAAGGTGGAATCAACATGCTGAACATCGATAGCATTCAGAACGGTATTGTCATCGACCATATCAAGGCCGGCAACGGTATGCGCATCTATGACCTTCTGGAGCTCGGCAAGCTCGATTGCTGCGTAGCGATCATCAAAAATGCCCGCAGCACCAAGATGGGCCGCAAGGATATCATCAAAATCGAGGGCGACATCGACATCAATTTCGATGTGCTCGGCTTCATCGACAACAACATCACCGTCTGCACCATCCGGGACAGCGTACTGGTGGACAAGAAGAACATCGTTTTGCCGAAGCGCCTGAAGAATGTGGTCAAGTGCAAGAACCCCCGCTGCATCAGCGCTTCCGAGGAGGGTATCGATCATGTCTTTGTGCTCTGCGATGAGGAGGCCCACCGCTACAGATGCCTGTACTGCGAGCAGGAGTACAAGAGCCATGAGTAAGAAAGCAGAGAAAGGGAAGAAGGGCGCAGGGCGCAAGAACAGCTTTATGAAAAAGATCAAGCTGCACAGCTGGATTTTCTGGGCTGTGCTGACGACACTCAATCTTATCATCTCCGTCATCATGCGTGTTTCCGACCGCAAGGATGCCATCACAGCGATCCAGAAAGACGAGAAATTATCCCTGCTCTACACCGGCGAAAAAACCACAAAAAACCTGTAAAATCTCTTGACTTTGCAAGGGGTATATGCTATTATGGTAAAGCCGCTTATTGTGGGTACAAAAGAAGTCGAAAGGCTCACCCGATGATAGCGAGTCTATAGAAAAGGCAGGCAGAAAACATGTTTGCAGTTATTGAAACAGGCGGTAAGCAGTACAAGGTTCAGTACGGCGACGTTATTTACGTTGAGAAGCTTACAGTCAATGAAGACGAGACAGTTCAGTTCCCGGTTATCGCACTGAGCGACGAGAACGGCACCAAGATCGGCACACCGTATGTTGAGGGTGCTACCGTAACCGGTAAGGTCCTGAAGAACGGTAAGGCTAAGAAGGTCACCATCTTCACCTACAAGCCGAAGAAGAGCGAGAAGCGCAAGATGGGCCACAGACAGCCCTACACCAAGATTCAGATCGAGGCCGTTCAGGGCTGATTTGAATGATTCGAGCGGAATTCTTTGCTGATGCAGAAGGACGTGTCCTCGGCTTTTCCATCACCGGTCATGCCGGTATGGCGGAAGCGGGCAGTGATATCCTCTGTGCAGCGGTTTCCTCAGCGGCGTACATGACAGCCAACACAGTGCTGGAGGTTCTGCGTATCACACCGGTATCGCTCCGGGTGGAAGAAGGCGATATGCTGTTCCGGATTGCGGAACGGGATGAAAAGCCCTGCAGAACGGTATTTTCCGGTTTTAAGCTGCATCTCCTCGGTTTGGAAGAGCAGTATCCGGATCATCTGCGTGTACGTTACACAGAAGTCTGACATCAAATTGAAAGGAAGGCTACGAAAATGCTTAAGATCAACATTCAGCTGTTTGCTCATAAAAAAGGTATGGGTTCCACCAAGAACGGCCGCGACTCCGAATCCAAGAGACTCGGCGTTAAGCGTGCAGACGGTCAGTACGTTCTGGCTGGCAACATCCTCGTAAAGCAGCGCGGCACACACATTCATCCGGGTGCAAACGTTGGCAGAGGCTCTGATGACTCTCTGTTCGCACTCATCGACGGCCAGGTTCGCTTCGAGCGCATGGGCCGCGACCGCAAGAAGGTCAGCGTTTACTCCATCGAGCAGTAATTTTTGACCTTGGGGGCATACTGAACGCATAGCCCCGAATACTTCGATGAAAACGGGCTTCTTCGGTTTGCGGAGAAGCCTTTTTTCGTGCACCGCATGCACACTCCAGAAAGGAAGGTATACGGTTTATGTTTATTGATATTGCTAAAATTAAAGTAAAAGCCGGCGACGGCGGCGACGGCGCTGTGGCTTTCCACCGCGAAAAATTTGTGGCCTCCGGCGGCCCGGACGGCGGCGACGGCGGCCGCGGCGGTGATATTGTCTTCCGCGTGGACGACAATCTTTCCACATTGGCGGATTTCCGCTATAAGCGCAAATACACCGCAGAACGCGGTGAGAACGGCCGCGGCAAGCGCTGTTCCGGCAGAAGTGCACAGCCGCTTGTCATCTATGTGCCGCGCGGCACCATCATCCGTGATGCGGAGACCGGTCGTCTGATGGCGGACCTCTCCGAAAACGAGGATGTTGTCATTGCCAAGGGCGGTCGCGGCGGCTGGGGCAATGCGCATTTTGCCACACCCACACGGCAAACCCCGCGTTTCGCTAAGCCCGGCACACCGGGTGAAGCCTTTGACCTGCAGCTCGAGCTGAAGCTCCTCGCGGACGTGGGTCTTGTCGGCTTCCCGAATGTGGGCAAGTCCACGCTGATCTCCGTGGTCAGCGAAGCCAAACCCAACATCGCAAATTATCATTTTACCACCATCACCCCGGTTCTCGGTGTGGTGCATATGCCGCAGGGGATGTCCTTTGTCATGGCGGATATTCCCGGTCTGATCGAAGGCGCCTGGGAAGGCGTCGGCCTCGGCCATCAGTTCCTGCGCCATGTGGAACGCTGCCGTATGCTGATCCACATTGTGGACGTTTCCGGCAGTGAGGGCAGAGACCCCAAGGAAGATTTCCGCATCATCAACGAGGAACTCAGAAAGTTCAACCCCGAGCTTGCCGAGCGTCCCATGGTGGTGGCCGGCAACAAGTGCGACCTGTGCGACGATGAACAGGTGGAAGATTTCCGCAAGTTCGTGGAAGAGCAGGGCTACAGCTTCTTCCCGATCATGGCGGCGATCCGTTACGATGTCGATCCCATGCTGAACAAGGTGGCGGAGATGCTTTCCACACTGCCGCCAGTGGCCCGTTTCGAGCCCGAGCCGATCGTCGTAAAACCCGCAGAGGAATTCGGCAAGACCGATGTGCAGATCCGCGTGGAAGACGATGTATATATTGTCGAAGGCGAATGGCTGCTGCAGCTGATCAACAGCGTCAACTTCGACGATTACGAGTCCCTGCAGTATTTCCAGCGCGTGTTGATCAATACCGGTGTCATTGATGCCCTGCGCAATGCGGGCATCAACGAAGGCGATACCGTCAGCATGTATGATCTGGAGTTTGAATTCGTAAACTAAGAGGTGTATCCCTTGGAACGATTTTTAGATACAGCGATGGACCCGAAGCAGCTGAGTCCGCTGACGCTGGCTTATGTCGGCGACGGCGTGTACGAGCTTTTTGTACGGGATTACATCGTGTCCAAAGGCAATTGCCCGGTGAAGAAGCTGCACAGCCGTGTGGTGGAATTCGTGCGCTGCGAATTTCAGGCGAAAGTGCTTTCCGAGGTTTTGATGCCCCTTTTCACGCAGGAAGAGATGGACATCTGCCTGCGCGGGCGCAATGCGCACGTATCGCACGTGCCGAAGAATTCTTCTGTGGCGGATTACCACGGTGCCACCGCATTCGAATGCGTGTTTGGCTATCTCTATCTTTCCGGAAGACTGGACAGGCTTCGTATGTTCTTTGAGAAAATCATCGAAACGGTGGAATAAAAGGAGGCTTTCTGGTTATGAATGCAAAGGTTCGGCATAGCGCAAAAGAAGTCATGCTGGATTTTATATTCATGCTGGTTGGTTCAATCATCTATTCTGTTGGCATCAACGGTTTTACGGCGCCGAACAACATCGCGCCCGGCGGTGTGACCGGTGTGGCGACCATGCTGAATTACCTGTTGGATACGCCCATCGGTACTGTCGTTTTCCTCATCAACATTCCCATTATCGCGTGGGCGGTTATTGAAATCGGATATAAACTGGTGGCAAAAACCATGCTGGCGATCGTTCTGAATTCCGTTGCGATTGATATGCTGGCTGCGTTTGTGCCGGCATATCACGGCGATGCGCTGATCATCACGTTGATCGGCGGCGTCTGCGAGGGTGTTGGCTTGGGCCTTGTCTTCGTGCGCGGCGCGACCACCGGCGGTACGGATATGATCGCCCGTCTTTTGAACCGCCGTTTGCGCCATCTGTCCATGGGCAAGCTTATGCTGGCTGTGGACGGCTGCATCATTTTGATTTCTGCGTTTGTTTTCCAAAGCATGGAAAGTGCCGTGTATGCCTGTATCGTGGTGTTTGTTTCCACAAATATCATCGATGCGATCCTGTACGGCGTGGATTCAGGCAACGGCAAGATGTTTTTTGTGATCTCACAGAAAAATGAAGAGATCGCAGAGAAGATCCTGTATGAGATGGATCGCGGCGTTACGTTTCTCAAGTCCCGCGGCGGATATATGAAGCGGGAAGGCGAGATGCTGCTTTGTGCCGTGCGCCGTTTTGAGGTTTTCCGGATCAGTGAGATCATCCGGAAAACAGACCCGGATGCCTTCGTTATCGTAGGCGATGCCGGCGAGATCACCGGTGAGGGATTCAAATCCTCCCGGTCGGATGACCGTACCCTGAAGGATATTCTGCGGAATATCCGCAGAATAGACGACAGTAAACCTGAAAATACAACGGATAAAGAAAAAGCAGACGGCGAATAACCGTCTGCTTTTCCGGATTATGCTCAGCGATAATTGGAGCCGGAGTTGTTCTGGGAGTTTCTGGAGTTCTGGCTGTTGGAGCTCTTGTTGCTGCTCTGGTTAGAGGAGTTGTTGGAGCTCTTGTTGCTGCTCTGGTTAGAAGAATTGTTGGAATTCTGGTTAGAGCTCTGCTGGAAATTGTTCTGGTTCTTGGAATTGTAATTGTTATTCATGGAATTCACCCCTTCCTGTCTCTATTGTGTTCATTGTTCGGGGGAATATACAAAAAGCGGAGGAGATAAAATGAAATTGCCCGCAGAATTTGAAAAACGAATGCAGGAAATGCTCGGCGCGGAGTACGATGTGTTCCGTGCTGTATATGAAGCGCCTCATAAGCGCGGCATTCGGCTGAATACATTAAAATGTACAGCGGAGACACTGGCCGGGACGCTGGCCTTTCCTCTGGAAAATTCGCCGTTTTCTCCTTTGTCCTATTATGCCCCGGTGGATCTCAAGATGAGTGCTCTGCCGCTGTATCATGCCGGCGCATTTTATTCGCAGGAGCCGTCCGCGTCCTCCGCGGTTACATTGCTCGACCCGCAGCCCGGCGACAAAATTCTGGATCTCTGTGCAGCGCCCGGCGGCAAGTCCACACAGATCGCGGCACTCACCGGCGATACCGGCCTTTTATGGTCCAACGAAGTGGTGCGCAGCCGCGCATCCATTCTGGCTTCCAATCTGGAGCGTATGGGTGTGCGCAATGCGGTGGTGTCGTCCGTGTATCCGGATCAGCTTGCGGAAAAACTGACCGGATATTTCGATAAAATTCTCGTCGATGCCCCCTGTTCCGGCGAGGGTATGTTCCGACGGGATGAAATAGCCGTCACGGAATGGAGCCCGGAACACGTGGAGACCTGCGCCGTGCGTCAGTTGGCAATTCTCGATTCCGCGGCACATTGTCTCCGGGAAGACGGAATTCTGGTCTATTCCACCTGCACATTCTCCATGGAGGAGAACGAAGGCGTTGTCCTGAAATTTCTGGAAGCACATCCGGAATTTGTTCTGGAAAAGCCGCACACCACATTCGGAAGGCCTGCCTACGGCGTCGACGCGGTGCGCATTTTCCCGATGGACGGCGGTGAGGGGCATTTTGCAGCCCGCTTCCGGCGTATCGGCGTCAATAGCTGCACAGCGGAGACGTATTTCCATAAACCGGACAAGCAAACCGACGCGTCTGCACAGGCACTTTATAAGGAGCTGTTCACGGATAAGCCGGGTCGGTTCGTCCGCATAAAGGACCGCATTCTGATGCTGCCGGAGGAGATGCCGGAGATTTCGGGTCTCGGTGTTGTGCGTGCCGGCGTGGAATTCGGCGAGGTGAAAAAGAATCGCATTGAGCCGGCACACGGCATTTTCATGGCTGCCAAATCGGAAACTTGCCGAAGTGTGATGGAACTCACCCATGATGACCCGCGCGTCCACGCCTTCCTGCGCGGCGAAGAGATCGAAGCCGAGGATTGCAAGGGCTACACGGCGGTCTCGGTGGAAGGCGTCATCACGGGATTCGGCAAGGCATCCGGCGGCGTGCTGAAGAACAAATACCCCAAAGGACTGCGCATTCACATCTGATGCAGCGGCGTTTTGGCCCGAAGTCCAAAATCTTTTGCAGTTTCAGTAAGATAAACTTGCAAAACACGGTTCAAAGTGCTAAAATAATGAAAACTCCGTTTGGAAAGAAGTGTTTACTTATGCAGGAAATCAAGATCGAGCGCACCACAGCGCCCAAGGCAAAACCGGTTGACGAAAGCAAACTCGGTTTCGGCAAGATCTTTACAGATCATATGTATGTCATGGAGTACAATCCGGAAAAAGGCTGGCACGACCCGAAGATCATGCCGTATCAGCCGATCTCTCTGGAGCCGTCCGCCATGGTTTTCCACTATGGACAGGAAATGTTCGAGGGCATGAAGGCCTATAAGACCGAAGACGGCCGCATCCTTCTGTTCCGCCCGAACAAGAACATTGAACGTGCCAACAATTCCAACAGAAGACTCTGCATCCCGGAGATTCCTGAGGATGATTTCCTCGAGGGCATCAAGGCTCTTGTTGCGGTGGACGCGGATTGGATCCCCACAAGACCGGGCACCTCTCTGTACATTCGTCCGTTTGTCATCGCGACCGACCCGTTCCTCGGCGTGCGTCCGTCCGATACCTATAAGTTCATCATCATTCTGTCTCCGGTTGGCGCATACTACGCAAGCGGTCTCGACCCGGTCAAGATCTGGATCGAGGATGATTACGTGCGCGCTGTACGCGGCGGCATCGGCGAAGCCAAGACCGGCGGCAACTATGTGGCCAGCCTGGCGGCCCAGATGAAGGCCCACGATGAGGGGTATTCTCAGGTTCTGTGGCTGGATGGCGTAGAGCGCAAGTACATCGAAGAAGTCGGCGCTATGAATATCTTCTTTAAGATTAACGGCACCGTCATCACCCCGATGCTGAACGGCAGTATTCTGCCCGGTGTTACCCGTGCGTCCTGCATCGATCTGTGCAAGAAGTGGGGCCTCCCGGTGGAAGAGAGAAAGATCTCCGTGGATGAGCTCGTGGAAGCCGCCCGCACCGGTGCACTCGAAGAGTGCTGGGGCAGCGGTACCGCTGCAGTCATTTCTCCGGTTGGCCATCTGCGCTTTGAGAACGAAGTCATGCAGATCGCGGACGGCGGCATCGGCGCAGTGAGCCAGAAGCTATATGACACCGTCACCGGCATTCAGACCGGCAAGGTGGAAGACGACATGGGCTGGACTGTAGAAGTTAAATAAGAGAAAACAAAAAGGGTCGGGCAGTGCTGTCCGATCCTTTTGAACTATGGGGGAGAATTATGCGTGGATATAATCTGATCGCGGTCGTAAACGAAGAATGTACACATTGGCTGATGTGCAAACGTTTGAAAGAGCCGTATCTGGGAATGTACAATCTGGTCGGCGGCAAAATCGAGCCGGGTGAAGACGGCTTTTCCGCCGCTTACCGGGAACTGTTCGAGGAGACCGGCATCACACGGGAAGACATCACGCTGACGCATCTTCTGGACTATACCTTCTATTTGGATGACTGTTACGTAGAAGCGTATGTCGGCCGCCTCAACAAGGAGATGGATGTTCACGGTGACGAAAATGAACTTCACTGGATGGATTTCGATGAGAATTATTTTGATACATCGAAATTTGCCGGAGAAGGAACGATTGGCAATATTCTGGAACATATCCAGTATTATGCGGAAAAGGTTCTTTTATAAGCGGATCAGCTTCTCCGTGTAATCCAGCTTTGCGGGTCGACGGGTTTCCGTGCAGAGGGCATAGAGGTCGTCGGCGCGGGCTTCCAGTTCAAAAATACGCTGTGCTTCGGCAGACAGTTTTTTCACATCGGCCGGACGCATGACAAACGGCAGAGTTGGTGCGGCATTTTTGACGATCTCCGCGCCGGTATCCGTCATGCCCAGCACACGGATGTACGGTGGAGTTTCCGGAAGATCCTTTGTCAGGCCCAAATAGGCACTCAGCACGATGCGGCGGATGCGCGCGTGGCTGTACCGCTTGGTCTTGACGGCATCATAAAGTGCCTGCAGGGATGAAACCGTCCCCGCTGCAGCCTGAATCCGGTTTTCGATGCCCTCGGAGACATCCGTCGTGCGGCGCAGTGTCTCCGCGGAACATACAGACAAATACCCCAAAATACCCCGCTCCAGATGCGAAAGGCTTGCGGGGTATTGTTTTTTGTCCCAAAGCGCCCGAATGCATTCGGCGGTTTCTGCCGGAACAAAGGGGGAGATGTCTTCACCGGCAGCGCTCAGGCGGCGGATCAAACTGGCGGAAGCGAACTGACCGTTAGCGGCAGAGGC
Source organism: Clostridia bacterium (assembly GCA_017407665.1). Taxonomy (GTDB): domain Bacteria; phylum Bacillota; class Clostridia; order Oscillospirales; family Acutalibacteraceae; genus Hominenteromicrobium. The sequence goes on from JAFQWC010000102.1 coordinate 10,572, forward strand.
ATCATGTGCCACAGAAAAACGGGGAATGGTATGCGGTGCAATATCCGAGCCAAGTTTCAGTAAAGCCTTGCAGTATTCGATACCGAGAATGTTATTCGGCTGTTCGTTTAAGGCAGCGGCGTCGGCACCCAGTACCTGTTCGATGGCACGGCTCCGCGCGGCAGCAAAGGGGAGACCTTCGGCAAGGTGCGGCTTTACATCCGAAGAGAATTGCTCTGAAAGCAAATAGCCGGCGATGTGCAGCAGTGCGTTCGCATCGCCGCACTCGCTGCCAAACCAAAGCTGATCCGTGCAGCCCAAAGCCTGCAGCAAAGAAACACCGCCGTATGCAAATTTTTCTGCACCGGCCATCGCCCAGGGCAGCGGCAGCTCGATGACCAAATCGGCGCCGTTCTGCAGCGCAAGACGTGTCCGCGACCACTTATCCAGCGCGGCGGTTTCACCGCGCTGCACAAAATTACCGCTCATCACGCAGACCACGGCACCACCGGTTTCCTGCCGAATATGCTGCAGCAGCGCCGCGTGACCGTTGTGCAGGGGATTAAATTCACAAATTACGCCGGAAATCTTGTTTTTTGCCATCATTTTTGCGTGAAACTCCCTTGAAATTCGCCTCGATTTGTACTATTATAGTATACAGCATTGCAGATTATCTTACAAGCCGCGTTTTAGAAAACCTGCGTTGTTATTTTTTGTGCTTTGCATCACTATTAACATTTATTATAGGGGGAACACGAAATGAAAATTCTGGTTATCAATGCCGGCAGCTCCTCTCTGAAGTATCAGCTGATCGACATGGACAACGAGCAGATGCTCTGCAAGGGCAACTGCGAGAAGATCGGCCTGGAGATGGGCATCTTCGGCCACAAGACCGCAGACGGCAGAGAGAAGAAGTATGATGTTTGCATGAAGAATCATACTGAGGCTTTCGAGCAGGTCAAGAACGCTCTCCTCGATGAGGAAGTCGGTGTCATCAAGGAGCTCTCCGAGGTTTCCGCAATCGGTCACCGTATCGTTCAGGGCGGCGCTCTGTTCAGCGAGTCCGTGATCGTTACCGACGAAGTCATCGACGGCATCGAGAGCCTGATCCCGCTCGCACCGCTGCACAACAGCGCACACGTACAGGGCATCCGTGCCTGCATCAACGTCTTCGGCAAGGAAGTTCCGGAAGTTGTTGTATTTGACACCTCCTTCCATGCTACCATGCCGCCGCATGCTTACATGTTTGCTGTTCCGTATGAGTACTACGAGAAGTATCAGATCCGCCGCTACGGTTTCCACGGCACCTCCCACCGCTATGTCAGCGCCCGCGTTGCAGAGCTCGAGGGCAAGGATCTGAAGGATATGAAGGTTATCACCTGCCACATCGGCAACGGTTCCTCCATCACCGCAATTCAGGACGGCAAGGTTATCGACACCTCCATGGGCCTCACTCCGCTCGATGGCTTCATGATGGGCACCCGTACCGGTACACTGGATCCTTCCGTTGTCACCTACATCGCAGACAAGGAGAACCTCACTCCGAAGCAGCTTGACGATCTGTTCAACAAGAAGTCCGGTCTGCTCGGTATCTCCGGTGTCTCCAGCGATGACCGTGACGTTCTGGCCGCTGAGAGAGCAGGCAACCCGCGTGCAAAGCTGGCACACGAGATGCTCTGCTACCAGATCAAGAAGTTCATCGGCAGCTATGCAGCCGCTCTGAACGGCGTGGATGCCATTGTCTTCACCGCAGGCCTCGGCGAGCATCAGTGGATGCACCGCGAAGCCATTCTGGAGAACATGGAATACCTCGGCATTGAACTGGATAAGGAAGCCAACCTGAAGGCTGTCGGCGTGGAGGGCAAGATCTCCGCTGAGAACAGCAAGGTTGCCGTTTACGTCATCCCGACCAACGAAGAGCTCGTTATCGCACGCGATACCAAGGCACTTGTTGAGAAGCTGTAATTGAATTTGTGTTAATGCACCGGGTCTCCGTAGGGGATCCGGTGCTTTTTTTGCTGGAATTCAGAAAGTTACGATTTGGTTACGAATGATTTGAAATGCAAATTTGTTAGGAAAATATCGAAATTCCAGTAAAAAAGCGATAAAATCAAAGAAAAACAAGAGAGAAAAGATAAAAAATCCAATATTTTTTATCAGAAAAGGTTGCAATCCTGTAACTTTTGCGCTATAATAGTAAACGTCTTGAAATATCTATGCCCGAAATGGGTGTTTTCGGTCCCTTTTTGACAGGGGAGTAAAACCGAATATTTGCAAAGGACAGGTGAGCTTATGAAACATAAAGTACATATGGGACGGCGATGCCTTGCCGTAATTCTCGTTCTGATGCTGCTTGTGACCGCAATGCCGCTGAGCGTTTCCGCTGCCGGTACGGCCGCGAAGACGACCTGCGCCGTACATCTGCGTGCCGGAGCCGGAACCAATACAGCTTCTCTCGGCGTTCTTTCTGAGGGTACTACGCTGACGGTCACGGATACGAGCAACCCGGAATGGTATGCCGTGGAGCTTTCCAACGGCAAAACCGGCTATGTGTTCGCTGAGTACGTCCGTATGACGAACGGCAGCGGCGGCAGCGCGAGCGGAACCGAGATTTCCGCAAAAACCAATACCTGTGTCCGCCTGCGCAGCGGTCCCGGAACCAATTACTCCACCGTCGTTGTGCTGGACGAGAATGCTTCCGTAACGGTTACCGATACCAGCAACCCGGAGTGGTATGCGGTTCGCACCTCCAGCGGCAAGACGGGCTATGTTTTCTCCATTTATCTGGATCTGATGGATGCCGAACAGAAGCCGTCCGCCACAGCGAAGCCTTCTGCGACGACAGCACCTTCCGCAACCGCAGCGCCCACATCGGCGCCTTCCGGTTCGGAAACTGTTATCAAAGCCAAAACGACAGCACCCCTGCATCTGCGCAGCGGTGCCGGTACCACCTATAAATCTCTCGGTGTGATCGAATCCGGCACAACCGTGACCGTTCTGGAAAAGACCAACAGTGAATGGTATAAGGTGCAGCTTTCCGACGGCAAGACCGGCTATATGTTTGCCCAGTACCTGAAGCTCGTGGAAACGTCCACCTCAGCCAAGGAAAACGTAAAAGCCGAAACGACCACTTATGTGCATCTGCGCAGCGGTCCCAGTACAAGTCACTACTCCAAGGGCGTGATCGAAACCGGTACCAAGCTGACCGTTACAGACAGAAGCAATAAGGAATGGTATGCCGTAAAACTGTCTGACGGCAGAACTGGCTATATCTATGCGATCTATCTGAAGATCACAGAATCCACCGCAACACCGAAACCGACAGCAACACCGAAGCCCACGGCTGCACCGACCAGTGCACCGTTGACCGGTCCGATCGACGAAAATCTCGTTCCGTTGTGGACAACCGCAGAAACCAAGCTGTGTGCTGCACCGGACAAGAGTGGAAAAGTGGTCCGTACGCTGAAAAAGCATACAGAGGTTGCACTTTTGGATACCACTTGCGTTCTTTGGTATCATGTGCGTCTGGCAGACGGTACCGAGGGATATGTAGATGCTATAAACCTGCGTGGGGAAATAGCTGTCCATATCAATCGGGAGCCGGCCGGTCGATATGCGGTTCTGTACGAAGGTCCCAGTGCGGACTCCAAGGTAATCAAACAGTACACAGGTACGAGTGTAAATACGTCTATATCTACCAGCCCGCCGTTCGTCGTTCTTGATTACAGCAACCCGGATTGGTACCTGGTTCGTCAGGAAGACGATAAGCTGGTCGGTTACATAGAATCCAAGAACTATTTTGAGATCAATGAAAATGAGATTTCCAAGCTTGTTGAACCGGTCTGCCTGAAAGGTAAGATCAAAAATGAGACACCGGTGCGCGTGGAGGCAGATTCCAACAGCGAAACAATGTTTACGCTGAAAGCGGGAACAGAGGTTACGGTTCTGAACAAACTTCCGGGATATCATTACGGCATTCAGTTGGCCGATGGCCGAACGGGTTATGTGTCTTATAAAGATATTGAGGTGTCCGAGGAGGCCGGTAAACTGGTGACCATTGTACCGCCGAAGTCTGGGACTCCGGAATCCACATCAACGCCTACACCGACTCCCGTACCCACATCGACGCCTACGCCCACACCCGTTCCGAACGACAGTAAGGTGATCGCCAAGACCACTGCAGCGCTGAATCTGCGCAAGGGTCCGTCCACCTCCTATGAACGTATTGAAGTGGTCGAAAAGGGGACGGAGGTTACGGTTCTCGCGATCGCAACCGATCCTGAGTGGTACAGGGTAAAGCTGAACAATGGTACCGAAGGATATTTCACAACGGAATACCTGAAGATCGTTTCCGGTGATCCGAGCACTTTGAAAACAGAAGAAAACAAAAAGCCGGAAACAGAGGAAACGGTTAAAGAAACTCCCTGCGATCCGCGTTATGTCCGTACGACCGTCAGTGCACTGAACCTGCGTTCCGGCCCGTCCACGGATTATGAAAAGATCGGCTCCTTGAGCTCCGGCACAGTTCTGACGGTTTTGGCTGAAACCGATAACGGCTGGCTGAAAGTGAAGACGGAGTCCGGTACAGTGGGTTATGTTTCCGAAGAATACGTTTCTCCGTATGATCCGTCTTCGGACTCTGCCGAACTGCCTGAAGGCAACGAAACACTGCCCCGTTACAAAACGCTGTACCTGAACGCCAATACGTCCGGTGCGGTGTACTGGTCCAGCAGCGATACTTCCGTTGCGACTGTCAGCGCCGGCTCCGGCAGTCAGGTGTTTGTATACGGTGTGAAGGAAGGCACGGTTACCGTTACCGGTAAGAGTGCATCCGGTTCCGTCCTCACTTCCAAGAAGATCACTATTACGGCCCCGGAAGCCGTCCGCTTTGCTTATACCGATCCGAATATGATCCGGATTGGAGAAAAGTTTAACTGGATCGTTATCACGGATACTGCCAAGGACGAAGTGCTTGTTCGCTTGGATGGTGTAGGAGAGTATCAGATTGATACGTATTCGACCGAGACAGAGGGCGATAATACAGTTCGCGTTTTCACTGCAGAGTCCGTTATTGAAAAAGCCGGTATCTATAAGGCTCGTGTTTATTCCAGAGCCAAGGGCGGGGAATGGTCCAAGGAATACAAGGAGATTACAGTCTGCGTTTCCGGAACGACCAGTATGACGGATACCACGTCTGAAAACCGCCGCATCAGCACAAAGATGCTGGAACTGGTCGCGTCCTATGAGGGCTACCGCTCCACGGTTTATGCCGATACACTTGCCGGCAACATCCCCACGGTCGGTTACGGCTATGTCGTATCCAAGAATACCAGCTTCTACAACAGCCTCACAAAGTCCGAGGCCATGGCGATGCTGGCCTATACACTGAATACGCGTACCTATACTTCTGAGGTGAACAAGTTCATTCAGAACAATAATATGAAGATGAATCAGCAGCAGTTTGATGCACTGGTCAGCTTCTCGTATAACATCGGTGCAGGTTACTGGAACAGCACGAAGGATTGCTATGTGCGCACTGTCATGCAGAACAGCTTTGCCTTGACGGATGCCTCTTCCGATAACCCGTACAGCGCGAAGGCCTGCAAGAGCATTCGCGTATACGCGGAACATGACGCATCTTCCGATGTGATCCAGTCTGTTTCCGAGGGCGGCACACTCCGTGTCATTGGCTATTACCGCAACGATGCCACCGCAGAAGCCTGGTATAAGGTCAAGGTTGGCGATGCCACCGGTTGGGCCCGTTCCGGCAATATCACGCTGACGGATGCATCCGGCATGACACGTGATCTGGCGTTTGTAGACGGCTATACCTTCGGCAGCAATCTGCTCGATTGGCACAAAGCCGGTGGCAATTGCTATGCGGGTCTCTATTACAGACGCCTTGCAGAGGCAAAGATCTTTGCCTTCGGCGATTATGAAGAAGCATCCAAATCCCATGCCAACTACAAGAAAAATACATACGGCTTTGAGGTTCCGGATTGCATCTGATCCCCAAAAACAAAGGAGGGAAGTACCGCTTGGTGCTTCTCTCCTTTTGGCTTGTCTGTATTTATCGCGTGGACCAATATTTTCGGTCCAATGTGCGGTAGCGAACAGCCTCTGCGGCGTGTTTAGCTTCAATATCCGCACTGCCGTCCAGATCGGCAATGGTGCGGGAAACTTTCAGCACCCGGTCATATGCGCGGGCGGAAAGGCCGAATTTCTCAAAAGCGTTTTTCAGCAGCATATCGGCAGCCGGGGTAGTGCGGCAGACTTCATGCAGCAGTTCCGGCGGGATCTGCGCGTTGCAGGAAACGGAAGTCCCCAGAAACCGCTCCGTCTGAATGGCACGTGCGGCATCGACCCGCGCCTTGATAGCAGCGGAGTTTTCTTCCCTCTTTGCGCTGGACAGGTTCTCGAAATCCACCGGCGGCACTTCAATATGCAGATCGATGCGGTCAAGAAGAGGGCCTGAAACACGCCCGAGATATCGGGAAACCGCCGTATCGGAGCAGGTACAGGGGCGTTTGGGATGCCCGTAATAACCGCAGGGGCAGGGATTCATCGCCGCAACCAGCATGACATGGCAGGGGAACGTCACCGTGCCGTTGACACGGGAAACCGTGACAACGCCGTCCTCCAGCGGCTGGCGCAGAGTCTCCATGGAGCTTCTGGAAAATTCCGGGAGTTCATCCAGAAAAAGCACACCGTTATGCGCCAAAGAAATCTCACCGGGGCGGGGAATCGTGCCGCCGCCGGATAAACCGGGGCCGGAGATCGTATGGTGCGGAGAGCGAAACGGACGGGTCTCGATCAAAGCGGTGTTGCCGGGCAGCAAACCGGCAACGGAGTGGATCTCCGTAGTCTCCACCATTTCCTCAAAACGCATATCGGGGAGGATAGAGGGCAGGCGTTTGGCCAGCATACTTTTGCCGGAACCGGGCGAACCGATCAGCAGTACATTGTGACCGCCGCTCGCAGCGATCTCCAGCGCACGTTTGGCCTGCGCCTGTCCCTTTACATCAGCAAAATCCGAAAGGAGACGCATGGCGTTCGCACCTGGCTGGAACGGAGCCGCGGGTTCTACTTTCTTGTGTCCGCGCAAATGCTCCAAGAGCGTGAATACATCGGGAATGGGGTATACGGAGAGACCGTGGATCACAGCACCTTCAAAGGCGTTTTCCGCGGGGACAAACATATGCTTAAATCCAAGCTGCGCCGCCTCGATCGCCATGGAAAGCACACCGCGCACAGGGCGAAGTACACCGGAAAGGGACAGCTCGCCGACGAAAATGCAATCGTCCGTGTTGACGTTCAGCTGCCCGGTCGCCTTGAGCAGAGCAACCAGCAGCGGCAGATCATAAATGGGACCCTCTTTGCGCTTGTCGGCCGGAGCAAGATTCATGGTGATGTGGCTCACAGGGAAATCAAATCCGCAGTTTTTCAGCGCGGAGCGCACACGGTTACGGGATTCCTTCACCGCCGCGTCGGGCAGTCCGACCAAGTCAAAAGCCGGAAGCCCCTGTGAGAGGTCCGCCTCCACTTCCACCAGAAATGCGTGCATACCGAATAATCCCATACTGAATGCCTTGGATACCATGTTTTCGCCGCCTGTCTGTCAAATCTTGATTTCATTATATACCGTTCGCCATGCCATGACAAGTCCGGATCTGCTGATATTTTGTTTCGGGTAGAAAACGAATCCATGGGATGCGATAAAAATGCGTGGTTTTCCACGTGTGTCTCATTTGAGCGTACAGTTTATGACGGTGTAAACAACTCGAACCGGCTCGTTTTTTGTCGAATTACATAAAATCAAAAAAAGCAGTCGATAAATTTGTGTGAAGTTTGAATTCTTTTCTTGACTTTCACGTTTAGTTAGGGTATGATTAGTCTGCAGTAGTCATTTGGAGTGTTGTCATGCAGAATACGGCAGAAACAGTATACAGGGAATCCACGGATGAGGCGCTGGTTTGTGCCTTTCAAAACGGAGATGCGGAAGCATTTTCGGAACTTGTGGCCAGATACCTGAAACTGATTCGTATTAAAGCATGCAGCTTTCGCGAGATCTTCTCTCTGGAAAGGGAGGATCTTTATCAGGAGGGACTTCTTGGGCTTTTTGATGCGGTGCGTTCTTACCGTGTGCAGGACGGTCGTGCGTCCTTTGAGACGTATGCCGGCCGCTGCATCAATAACCGGATCGTCAGTGCGGTGCGGCGTGATGCCAGCCGTAAGAACTCCCTGTTAAATCATGCAGTTTCCATTGACGAGATTTCCGTTCTGGATGCGGGCCAAACAGCGGATCCGCAGCAGCTTCTGGAAAATCAGGATGAAATGGATCATATGTTGGAGACCGTTCACGCTTCACTTTCGGCTTTTGAAAGAAAGGTTTTGTCCCTCTATCTCAGCGGATATAAGCGTTCAGAGATCCAGACGAAACTCGGGATCTCCGTGCGGGCGTTCGATAACGCTATGGTACGTGTTCGTAAAAAGCTGAGACAAAAATGACAGCGGCAGCATAGGCCCTGCCGAGACAGGCGTTGCAATTCAACGATCCGGTGCAAATCCGTATCGGGGCAAAATCTATTCTATTAAGACCAAAGCGAGGTAAATCAAATGTACGAAGACAAGACTCTCATCTGCAAAGAATGCGGCAAGGAATTTGTATTCACAGCTGGTGAGCAGGAATTCTACGCATCCAAGGGTTTCGAAAACGAGCCGCAGAGATGCAAGACCTGCCGTCAGAACCGCAAGAATGCTGTTAAGCCGGAGCGTGAGATGTACACAGCAGTTTGCGCTGCATGTGGTAAGGAAGCTACCGTTCCCTTCAAGTCGCGTGAAGACCGCCCTGTTTATTGCAGTGAGTGCTTTGCACATATGAAAGAGGCAAGATGACATCAGTGCCCGGCCGAGTGCCGGGCATTTTTGTTTTTATCCGCATTGACTTGCAAATGAACGGGTTTAGCGCTATAATGGATAACACAGAATACAAAGGAGGAAGCACGATGGCAGTGGTAACGAAAGATACAATGATCGGCGATCTGTTGGATACGGATCCCGCATTGGAGCGCGTTTTTCTTGAATATGGTATGTACTGCCGGGAATGTTCCTCGGCCCGGGGAGAAACCATTGAGCAGGCGTGTATGCTGCATGAAGTGGATGCGGATGCGTTGGTGAAAGCTCTGAACGCATACGAATCTGCAGGTTGATCGGAAATACGATGCCGCGCAGGGGTCTGGGCGGCCGTTTTTTTGTCTTGAAACGGAGAGAATTGTTTTGAATCAGTCGGAGAGAAACAGAAGTTTACAATTGGATCCGCGGCTCGCGAAATGCGCATCGTTCGTTCGCGACGGCGTACGCGTTGCGGATATCGGAACGGATCACGGTTATCTGCCGATCGCTCTGCTACAGAGCGGTAAGGCAGTGTCTGCCATTGCTGCGGATATTAACAAAGATCCGCTCGACAGTGCCGTGCGCAATGCGGAAAAATATGGATTGACGGAGAAAATGCACTTTGTACTGTCGGACGGTCTCCACGGTCTGTCTGCGGCGGACGCGGACGATGTGATCATCGCCGGCATGGGTGGGGAACTCATTCTGCGCATCGTATCGGAAGCGCCGTGGCTCCGCGCACCGGAAAAGCATTTAATCCTGCAGCCCATGACCACCGCCGCGCAGCTGCGCAGCGGTTTGGCGGCGCTGGGATTTGAGATCGACCGGGAAGAGGCCGTATACGACGGCAGAAAGATTTATTCTGTGCTTTCCGTGTATTATACCGGTGTGGTGCAGCCGCAGATCGGCCTTTTGGAGACTCATATGGGAAAGATCGTGCCGGGCAGCGAGCACAGTGCGCGCTATGCGGAGAGCGTTCTCCACAATCTGACGAATAAATTGCGCGGACTGCAGCATACCGGTCAGGAAACGGAAAGCCTTGAGAATGTGATAGAAGAGATCCGGAAACTGTACCGGACAGGGAATAACGGAGAGGAATAAAACATGGCACTGGATGGTGTTTTTTTACGACATTTGAAGAAAGAGATCCACGCGGCACTGCTCAACTCCCGTGTGGATAAGGTGTTTCAGCCAAACCGGGACGAACTGATTCTGGCTTTTCGCGGTTTTGATGCCGCCCATAAGCTGCTGATTTCTGCGCGTGCCAACAGTGCGCGCATCAATCTGACCAAGATCCCGGTGGAAAACCCGCTGCAGCCGCCCATGCTGTGTATGCTGCTGCGCAAGAAGCTGCAGGGCGCAAAGCTGATCGACATCACACAGCCCGATCTCGAGCGCGCACTGATGCTGAAATTTGACAGTGTCAACGAACTCGGCGATCACGTGGAGCTGACGCTGGCCGTGGAGATCATGGGGCGCTACAGCAACATCATTCTTGTCGACGAAAACGGCAAGATCATTGATGCCCTGAAGCGTGTCGATGCGGAAATGTCTTCGGAACGCCTTGTGCTGCCGGGGCTTTTGTATCGTTTGCCGCCGCCGCAGGATAAGCTCTCCATGCTGGAGTGCACGGCGGAGGAAGTGCTGGAACGTATCGATCAGCTGCCGAAAGACATGGAGCTTTCCAAGGCGCTGCTCTCTGTGCTGCAGGGTGTGTCGCCGATCGTAGCACGGGAGGTGGAGCACAATGTGGGCCGCGGCAATGAGGTGCTCATCCGCAGCATGGATGAAAAAACACGCGAGCGTACCCGGTTCTTCGTCGGACGCCTGATGGACACAGTGCGTGACGTGGACGGACAGCCGTACATGGTGGTGGATCCGCAGAAGAAACCGAAGGATTTTGCCTATATCGATATCCATCAGTACAGCTGGGCGATGACGGTATATAAAAAAGACACATTCTCCGCTATGCTGGATGATTTCTACGCCGAACGCGATCAGATCGAGCGTATGCGCGTGAAAAGTGCGGATCTTCTGCGCCTGCTCACAAACCACACGGATCGTCTCAGCCGCAAGATTGCAAACCAGACCGCAGAACTGGAAACCTGCGCACAGCGCGAAGTGTATCGCGTAAAGGGTGATCTCCTCAGCGCCAATATGTATGCGATCGAGAAAGGCTTGAAATCGGTGCAGCTGCAGAACTTCTACGATGAAAATCTCGCGGAGATCGAGATCGCTCTGGACCCGGCGCTCACACCGCAGCAGAACGCGCAGAAATACTACAAAAACTACCGCAAGGCGAAAACCGCCGAGGATAAGCTGACGGAGCAGATCGCTCTGGCGCAGACCGAGCTCACATATCTGGACAGTGTGTTTGAATCGCTGACGCTGGCTGTGAACGAACGTGATCTCAATGAGATCCGTACTGAGCTGATGGAACAGGGGTACGTCCGGATGCAGAAGGGCAAGCGAAACCAGAAGCAGCCGGCGGTTTCCGCACCGCTCAAGTTTACAACAAGTGACGGCTTCACAGTGCTGGTTGGCCGCAACAACCGCCAGAACGACAAGCTAACCATGAAAGACGCGAACAACAACGACATCTGGTTCCACACAAAGAACATTCCCGGTTCCCACACCGTTCTGGTCACAGACGGCAAACAGCCCACGGAAAAAGCCATGGAGGAAGCGGCGGTACTGGCGGCGCGCCACAGCCGCGCCAAAGATTCCGCGCAGGTGCCGGTGGATTACACCCAGATCCGCCACGTCTTCAAGCCGCAGGGAGCAAAGCCCGGTATGGTTAATTACGTGAACTATAAAACGATTTTTGTGGATCCCACAAAAGAATAAGTTTTCATTAAAGGCAGCGGTTATAAGACGGCTGCTTTTTGCTGTTGTACTTCCCGCAGAGATATGATATGCTTGATACAGAAAGGGTGTGTTTTCATGCCGCAGCTCAGTGCGCAGACGATCCGTCTGCTGGAGGATATAGAACGCCGCATCGATCCGGAGATCGAAGAAGATTTTTCCCGGCAGTGGGAAGATTTCCTCTACGACCGCACAAAAGAAGATATCTTTTCCCCAAGACGCAAAAAGACCGCGCCTGCGGGGGAGACTTTCCCGAAAATCAATATCAACGATGCGATCAACGACCTGGAAATGATGCTGCTTTCCCAGCTTTGGAATGTCTCCGAGCAGCTGGAAAGCACGAATTTCAACCTCTGCGTCCGCTCCAATTACGGTACGGGCATCATGACTTCACTGTTCGGTGCGGAAATTTTTGAAATGCCCCGCGATATGGATACCCTGCCGACCACCCGACCGCTCGACGACACCGACCGCATCCGCGCCATTCTCGATGCCGGTATGCCGGATCTGAAAAACGGTTTTGGTCAGCGTGTGTTCGCGTTCGGCGAGCTCTGCCGGGAGGTTTTCCGGCAGTACCCGAAGATCGAAAAGTATGTGGAGGTCTATCATCCCGATACACAGGGCCCGCTCGATGTCTGCGAGCTGCTCTGGGGCTGTGAGATGTTTTACGCCATGTACGATGCCCCGGAACTTGTCCACGGGATGCTGCGCCTGATCACCGATACCTACAGCGCGTTTTTGGAAAAATGGTACACCCTGTACCCGAGAAACTGCAAAATGAACTGCCACTGGGGCATTGTGCGCCATCGCGGCGCGATTTTGCTGCGCAATGACAGCGCTATGAATCTGTCTCCGGATTTTTACCGGGAATTCGCTTTGCCGTATGACAGCGAGCTGATCCGCCGTTTTGAAGGCGGTGCTATGCACTTCTGCGGCCGCGGTGATCATTATATCGATATCCTCAGTGAAATCCCCATGCTGTACGGCGTGAATATGTCCCAGCCTGAGCTGAACGATATGGAGAAAATCTACCGACATACCGTGGATAAAGGCATCAAGCTTTTGGCATTCTCACCGGAATACGCGAAGAAGGATCTTTCCCGCGCCGGGGGATACCACGGCCATATGCATTCCACGGAAGGCCATGCTGTTTTGGATACGGCGCCGCGCAAAATCCATCTGTGATCAAAAAAATTCGAAAAATCAGAAAAAAAGACTTGCTTTTTTCAAAAGATAGTGGTATACTTGCAAAGTACCAAGCGGGGGTGTAGCTCAGCTGGGAGAGCGCTTGAATGGCATTCAAGAGGTCAACGGTTCGATCCCGTCCATCTCCACCAAAAGGTCTCGAAATCGAAAGATTTCGGGACTTTTTCTTTTTGTCCGGAAGAAGAGACATCGATTTATCGAGAATCTGCAAAAAGAAAACAGAGCGGATGCCTCCACTCTGTTCATTCTTCGATTTTGACAATATCAAGAGAGGCTTCCAAAAGCAAGTTGATTAGCTCATTGCGGGATCGGTTTGTGTCTGTGGAAAGTTTGTCCAGTTTTTCAATCAACTCATCCTTCATTCGAACGGAAACAATTTTGTAGCCGTCATCTCCGCGCTTCGCAACCTTTTTCTTAATTTTAATTTCCTCAGCCATGATAATCACCTCTCTATTTCTTAATTGTATCTTGACAGAAGCATCTTGGATATACTATAATTTTATAGTATAATATACACTACAAAATTATAATATGAGGTGGTAACGATGAAAAAAGCAATTTCCCTGCTCTTGGTACTTGTGATGTGCCTGTCCCTGTGTGCTTGCGGTGGTGGCAACAATAACACCCCCGAAACAACTGAAGTAACTACTGCTCCTACCGAAGCAGAGCCTATTGTGTATCAGATTGGTGATACTGTCAACACCGATATAGCAGAACTGGTTTTGATTGGTGTGTCCTATGCGGATCGATATAGCATTTGTGTCCCGAAAGACGGCTACTCCTTTATTGTAATCGACTATTCTCTCAAAAACATCGGAAAAACGAATTTTGGTTTTTTCCATACGAGAAATGAAAGAGATAGTAAACTTCCTTCTCAAATCGTATGGGTTGACTATAACGATGGCTATATCTTTGACGCAGGAGATGTGGAAGGAAAAGATGGCCAGAGTTACCATTGGAGTTCCTTTGTCGAACCTGCCAACGCACTAATTTCTGATTTGAAACCCTTGAGCGAAGCAGTTACCTATCAAGTAGCAATTTGTGTCCCGAACGAAGTAATTGAGAACAACGATGCGCCTCTGCTGATCAACATCAATCTCCTCAACGAAGCAGGCGAAACTGTAACCGCAATTTACTCAATTAGGTAACAGAAACAGGGAGCCTCGGCTCCCTGTTCTTTTTAGGTATCGAAACATTTACATTCCAAAATCTCTGTGCTACAATGAAGTTAAACCAAGCTAAGGAGGTTTTTGTGTTGAAAGATTTTATTCAGTCCGTTGTGTCTCTGAGTATTCCGGAGCATTACTTTATGGAGGGTGCTGCGGTTAAGATGAAGCCGGTTTCCGGTGCACCGGGAGAACATACCATGGTGGTGGATCCGGATAAGACGTATCAGTCCCTGCTTGGCCTCGGCGGTATCTGGACGGATACCGATCTGCATGCGCTGCTGCGTATGTCTCCGGAAAAGCAGGAAGAAGCCCTCACCGCAATTTTCGATAAGGAAAAGGGCATGGGCTGGAGTTTTATCCGTGTGCCATTCGGTTCCACAGACTGGGAGGTCACCCCGGATTTTTACACCTATGACGATATGCCGCGCGGCGAAAAGGACTGGAATCTGGAGCATTTCTCCATCCAGCGCGATATTGACCGCGGTCTCATCGATGTTCTGCACCGCTGCAAGGCGATCAATCCGGAGGTCACATTCTTCGGTTCTGTGTGGGGGATGCCTGCATGGATGAAGGAGAATGACAGCATCATGTACGGCCGTTTTGATCCGGCGTGCACCGATGTTTATGCCCGGTATCTCGCGAAGACCGTGCAGGCCTATAAGGAACAGGGGATCGACCTGTATGCCGTTACGCCGCAGAATGAAAGCCTCACCGGCAATGACCGCGCCACACCGGCCACCCGTATGACCTGGTGGGTACAGCGCGATCTGGCGATCGCCATGCGCCGGGAATTTGATGCCCTCGGTCTGACCGATACCCGTGTATGGATCTATGACCATAACTATGATATGAGCGATTTCTTCGTTAAGCCCATGCTGGAGGATGAAGAACTGCGCAAGGCGATCGACGGCGTGGCATTCCACGATTACGGTGGGGATCCCTGTGTCATGGAAGCGCTTTATAACCAATACCCGGATATCAACTTCTATCTGACAGAGCGTACCATCACAACCGTGGGGGATATGGACAATCTGGTGCGTGAACTGCGCTCCGGCGCAAAGAGCTATGCCCAGTGGACGACCATGAGCGATGAATACGGTGGCCCTCATGTATTCAAGGGAAATCCCTTCGTATACGGCGGATCGAATCAGCCCGCACCGATGGAGCGCAGAAATTTCCTTTATAATCTGCGCAACGACCCGGAGGCCCTGTTCCGTGCACCGTCCTATGGTGTGTACGGCTCGTTCACAAAGTACCTGCGTCCGGGTATGGTGCGTGCAGACAGCACGTATGGCGCAAAGGATTGGCTGACCGGCGTGGCCTTCAAGGATCCAACAGATGGTCATATCGCCATGGTGGTCGTGAACCAGACCGATATAGCACAGCCGCTGACCATTCGCTGCGGCGGCGGTTCCGCAGATTTCGAGCAGCCTGCAAAGAGCGTGGCCGCGTATGTATTTACACCGGATGCGGTCTGTGCCGCAGAGGTTTGCCCCGTGGTCGAGCTGCCCGTTGTCAAAGTGCCGGCATGGGATATCGCGGTGGAGGAGATCCGTCTGAATGGACCGGAGAAAGCAGGGGAGGATCTTCTGCTCTCCGCTGTTGTGCGCAATGTGGGCGATCTGCCGACACCGGAGAGAGCGTCCATTCATGTGGAGTTCAGCGTGGACGGCGACTGTCAGGTTGCCTGCGCCAATGTATCGCTCCCGGTTCTGCAGCCCGGTGCGTGCTTTGAGGCCGTGTCCAACAGACCGTTCGGTATGCCGTACTTCTACCGTGTCGCATGGCGTGCGGAACAGGGAAGACATCAGATCTTCGCCCGTGCCGTGGTCGGCAATGCGGAAGCGGAAGATTGGATCCAGAATAACGTTCTGGCCAAGGAATATTATTTTGAATAAAAACAAAGCGGATCCTGTACTTTCATACGGCGCAGGGTCCGTTTTATCGGGCGGAGACGAACAGAATCCAACAAAATATACCGGGAATTTCCGTTCTAAGGGCCTATATTTTGAAATAGGGTTGATTTTTCCTCGCAATTCATCTATAATAATTGAAGATAAAAATACCTTTTATGGAGGCTAAAACTATGTTGGTATCTGCAAAAGAAATGCTGAACAAGGCTAAAGCCGGCAAGTACGCTGTTGGCCAGTTCAACATCAATAACCTCGAATGGACAAAGGCAGTTCTCCTCACTGCACAGGAGAACAACTCTCCGGTTATCCTCGGTGTTTCTGAGGGTGCCGGCAAGTATATGTGCGGTTACAAGACCATCGTTGGCATGGTCAACGGCATGATCGAAGAACTGAACATCACGGTTCCGGTTGCTCTGCATCTGGACCACGGCTCCTACAACGGCGCTCTGGCCTGCATTGAGGCTGGCTTCTCTTCCATCATGTTCGACGGTTCTCACTATCCGATCGAAGAGAACATCCAGAAGACCAAGGAACTCATCGCAATTGCTGAGGCAAAGGGCATCTCTGTTGAAGCAGAGGTCGGTGCAATCGGCGGCGAGGAAGACGGCGTTGTCGGCAACGGCGAAGTCGCTGATCCGGAAGAGTGCAAGATGATCGCTGATCTGGGCGTTACCATGCTGGCAGCCGGCATCGGCAACATCCACGGCAAGTATCCGGAAAACTGGGCAGGCCTGAACTTTGAAGTTCTGGCTAAGATCCAGGAGCTCACCGGCACCATGCCGCTCGTTCTCCATGGCGGCACCGGCATCCCGGCAGAGATGATCCAGAAGGCCATCTCCCTCGGCGTTTCCAAGATCAACGTCAACACCGAGTGCCAGCTCGCATTTGCAGCGGCTACCAGAGAGTACGTTGAGGCTGGCAAGGATCTGAAGGGCAAGGGCTTCGACCCGAGAAAGCTCCTCGCTCCGGGCTTTGAGGCCATCAAGGCTACCGTTAAGGAGAAAATGGAACTGTTCGGCTCCATTAACAAGGCATAATTTTACGCCGGTATCTTCTTACAAATTCATTAAGAATTGCGGAACGCGTCGTTTTCGGCGCGTTCCTTTCTTTTTCGACAAAGTCTCCATCTTGCAAGTTTTGGGGATCTGTGGTATACTGAATGAAATTCAAAGTTGTTTTTGCCGATTTCCTTGTGCATTTTGCAGAACGTTGTGCGCAGGGCTACGGAGCAGAAAGGATATAACCCCCAATGAACGCAAGCAAAACATACTGTATGAATTGTTTCACCGCGATGGATGCGCTGGCGGACAAATGTCCGCGCTGCGGCTGGTCGGACGCGGGTCAGGTCCGGAACGCTCTGCCGTTTGGCACGGTGCTCCGCGATAAATATTTGATCGGACAGGCCACGCGGATCAACGGCGCCGGCATATCTTATGCTGCGCTCGAACGCAAAACCAATGAGAAGGTGGAGATCCGCGAGTTCTTCCCGACTTCCATTGCCTTTCGTGAATCGAATGGTGTCGGTGTTCATTCCGCACCCGGTGCAGAGCTCAAATACAGCGATTATCTCAGTGAGTTCGAGCGGTATATCCAGAAGCTCATCGGTGTTTCCGGGATCAAGCGGATTCCGGCTGTCCTCGATTCCTTCTCGGAAAATCAGACGCAGTATGTGGTTTTCCGCTTTGTCGAATCCATTCCGCTGCGCAGCTACGTGGAACAGAACGGCCCGATGCCCTGGGAAACCTGTGCACAGTATTTTCTGCCTGTGATCGAGTCCCTCAGTGAGCTGCACGCCCGCGGTGTGGATCATTTGGGCATCTCTCCGGATACGCTGCGCATTACGGAAGACGGAAAAATGATCCTCACGGAGTTTGAAATGCACTCGGTGCGCCGTGCGGGAACCGATCTGATGGAAGATATCTATCCAGGCTGCTGGGCGATCGAGCAGTATTCGAGAACCAAGATCTGTGATGAAGTTACCGATGTGTATGGGTTATGTGCTTCTTTGCTGTTTGCACTGACCGGTACCGTGCCGATGGAAGCCCCGAAACGCAAGCAGGATCCCCGCCTGATGATCTCCAGATCGATCCTGCGTACCCTGCCGGAGCCGGTTGTGCCGGCCATTGCCAATGCGATGCAGGTGGATGCCGACCGGCGTACATTCAGTTTCTCCCGTTTTGCGGCGGAATTGACCGCGGAACCCACGGTTATGGAAACCGTGGTGGAAACCAAAACACTGCGCAGTTTGCCGACGGCCAGCACAAGAAATCCACGAATCAAAACACTGCCGCCGTTTGCGTGGCTGATTCTCTCTTTCGCGCTTTCGCTGGGCATGATCTGTCTCATCACCGGCGTGTGGTTTAAGGACAGCGCATTTTCCCCGCAGAGCATCATGTCTGCTTTCGAAGAGCCGGAAGTTTCAGCGGTTTCGCAGACCATCAAGCTGCCGAATCTCGTCGGCATGGATTACGACGAAGTGCTGGAACTGACAAAGAGCAGCGGCGAATATGCCTTTACGCTGCGCATCTATGAAGAAAGCTTTGATGAGAATGTGCCGGCCGGCCAGATCACCGATCAGCTGCCGTTTGCACAATCTATGATCAAAGCCGGTGACACCGTGAAAGTAGCTGTCAGCCGCGGCAGTGCCAAGCGTATTCTGCCGGAGATCACCGGGCTTTCCGCCGAGCAGGCCACTGAGCTGCTGAAATCCGAGGGTTTTGTGCCGGTACAGGTACCGACCGTGCAGGAAGGCTACGCCTACGACACCGTCATCGGGTATCGTTACGGCGGGGCGGGGGATAACGTTGCACACGGTGCAGTTGTTCAGTTCCTGGTCAGCGTGGATCCGGAAGTTGAGCCGACGGAATAAAAACAAGGGCACTTGTGGCGCGATTTCCATAAGTGCCTTTTGGTTTGTTAAAGAAAAGGAGTGCCGTATGATTTTACACGAATACCCGTATATCGACCTGAGCGGGCGGACGGGAGATTTGCTTACGGACGTACGCAGTCTGCTGGAAAGAAACGGAAAGCCGCAGACTTTCCGGCATGTGCGACAGGTTGCGGCTGTCTGTGCCGAGCTGGCAGATCGCTTTGGCTTGGAGCGTGACCACTGCATGGCGGCCGGTCTGCTGCATGACATCAGTGCGGTCATCAAGCCCGTCGACATGCTGACTTACGCGCAGAAAAACGGCTTTGTGCTGTGCGAAGCCGAGCTGCGATATCCGTCCCTGCTGCACCAGCGGCTGTCCGTGCTGATCGCGCAGGAATATTTCGGCATTACGGATGCACGTGTTCTTTCGGCGATCGAATGCCACACGACTTTGAAGGCCGATCCGGCGAGGGAAGAGGAGATTCTGTTCCTTGCGGATAAGCTGGCATGGGATCAGGAAGGAATACCGCCCTTTTACGATGCGGTATATGCCGCACTGGAGTATTCTCCGGAGAAAGCGTGTCACGTTTACATGCGCTACATGGTGGACAATGGAAGACTGCTGTGTCCGCATTCAAATTGGATCGCAGCCCTGCATTGGTTGGAAAAGACGATAGGATAAAAAATGACCGGCGTACCTCTTTTTGAAAAGAAATACGCCGGATTTGCATATAATGGAGCGGTAAATTACTTGTACATAGCCATGTATTCGCCGTGGGCTTCGATGAGGTCATCGCACATCGCGACGATGTCGTCGATGGAAAGCTCTGCGGCGGTGTGCGGATCCAGCATCGCGGCGCGATAGATATCTTCGCGCTTTCTGGTGCGGGCAGCTTCGATGGTCATCAGCTGCACGTTGATGTTTGTCATGTTCATAGCCGCCAGCTGAACCGGCAGACGACCTACGTGGCACGGGTTGATGCCCATGCGGTCTACAAGGCAGGGAACCTCAACACAGGCATCGGCTGGGAGGTTGTCGATGAGACCCTTGTTCAGCACGTTGCCGCCGATCTTATACGGATTGCCGGTGAGGATGGCTTCCATAATGTAGGAGGCGTATTCGTGGGAGCGGGTATGCTCGATCTTGCCGTCCTGCAGGATGCTGGCCTTCTCTTCCTTCCAACCCTTGATCTGGTTGATGCAGCGGCGCGGATACTCATCCAGCGGAATGTTATAGCGGTCGATCAGTTCCGGATACTTGGACTTGATGAACAGCGGGTTGTATTCGGCATTGTGCTCGCTAGACTCGGTGCAGTAGTAGCCGAGGCGGTTGATGTATTCGTAGCGTACCATATCGGTGTGCTTCTCGTTGGCGTTCTTTTCCGCAGCGCGGCGCTTGATCTCCGGATACAGGTCGTTGCCGTACTTATCGGTGATCTCCAGCAGCCAGCCCATGTGGTTGATGCCGGCGATCAGCTCGCGGCGGCCGTCCAGCTTGTCTTCCATATCGAGGGACTTGAGCAGATGTTCGGAGCAAACCTGAACGCTGTGGCACAGACCGACGGTCTTCACGCCGGTGTAGCGCTGCATATAGCCGGCCAGCATGGACATCGGGTTGGTGTAATTCAGGAACCAGGCGTTGGGGCAAACCTCTTCCATGTCGCGGGCGAAGTCTTCGAGAACCGGAATGGTGCGCAGTGCACGCATGATGCCGCCGATGCCGAGGGTATCCGCGATGGTCTGGCGCAGGCCGTACTTTTTCGGCACTTCAAAGTCGATGACGGTGCAGGGCTCATAGAGACCGACCTGAATGGCGTTGACAACGAAGTCCGCACCGCGCAGCGCTTCCTTACGGTTTTCAACACCGCAGTAGGTCTTCAGCGTGGCCTTGCCGCCGTTTGTGTTCTTGTTGATGGCACTGAGAATGATGTAGGAGTCTTCCAGACGCTCTGCGTCAATGTCGTAAAGTGCGATCTCTGCATCACACAGAGACGGTGTGCACATGCAGTCGCCAAGCACGTTGCGGGCGAAAACGGTACTACCGGCACCCATAAATGTAATTTTTGCCATAGAAATAACCAAATCCTTTCTGCCAGTGGCTTAAATTTCGGTCATAATTTACTTTAATTATAATTGTCCTTTTTGGGGTACGGCTATAAAAAATGTTGACCTTTATTGTGATTTTGTTGTTTTTTGCCGCGGAGTATGTTATACTTTCTGAAAAGAGCAGAACGGGGAGGAACGCCATGAATACCATCAAGCATCGTGCGGAGAACCTGAACAACGGCGGTTCCGTCACGGTATACTACTGCGGATACGAGAAGTGCGAAAGCGGACACTTTTGGGGCCCGGCCATGCGCAACCAGTACCTCTTGCATTATGTGATCTCCGGCTGCGGTACGTACACGGTGGGCGGGGAGACCTATACGCTGCACCCGAATGATTGCTTTCTGATCCGCCCCGGGGAGCGTACCCAATACACAGCGGACCAAAATGATCCTTGGGAATATATGTGGGTCGCCTTTGACGGCTTTGATGTGCTGGAGATCCTGCGCAGAACGGGTCTGGTGAGCAGCTATGTGGCGTCCGTTGAAAACGGCACGGAGTTTCAGCGGTATATGCAGGAAATGATCGAAGAATTCAACAAAGGCAGCTTGTTCAAAGTGATGAGCTGTTTCTACGGCGCCATGTCCGTGCTGGAAAAAGCAGCCCACGGCGGTTCGTATACCCGGGAACACGAGTATGTGAACAAGGCGATCGGTTACATCAAAAGCAACTATGGCTACCCGATCCAGATCAGTGATCTCGCGCGGCACATCGGCATCGACCGCACATATCTGTACCGGATCTTCACAGCTTCGGAGAATATGTCGCCGAAACAGTATCTGATGCAGGTGCGCATCAATGCGGCAAAGAAGATGCTTTTGGCCGGAACCTATAGCGTGGGCGAGACGGCACTGTCCTGCGGCTTTTCGGATTCTGCGTCGTTCTGCGGCCGTTTTAAGCGCATTACAGGCATGACGCCGAAAGAGTTTGTGGCAGACGGACACAAGAGCGCAGGAAAAGGATGAGACACGGATTGCAATCAAAACTTTGCCGTGTTATACTATCAACATACTGACTAACCATCCGCCACAGGGCGGATATTTGAGGAGGATTTTATTATGCAGTATCGTAAATTTGGCAACACGGGTGTGGAGATTTCCGCGCTGGGCTTCGGCTGTATGCGTCTGCCGGAAATTGAACAGCCGGACGGCAGCTTTATCATCGATCAGGAAAAGACCGATGCCATGCTGCGTCATGCGTATGATCTTGGTGTCAACTACTTTGACACCGCACCGTACTATTGCCACAAGAACAGCGAAGTTGCAGTCGGTAAAGCATTGAAGCCGATTCGTGACAAAGTGTATATCTCTACCAAGTGCCCGCTGGAAGTTGTAAAATCTGCTGAGGATTTTGAAGCCACTTTGGATGCAAGCCTGAAGAACCTCGACACAGATTACGTGGATTTCTATCATTTCTGGGGCATCAGCCAGAAGGCATTTGACGAGATCATCGTCCCGCTGGGTCTTCTGGAAAAGGCCGAGGAGCTGAAGAAGAAGGGCAAGATCCGCCACATCTCCTTCTCTTTCCATGACAAGCCGGAAGCGCTGAAGCACATCATCGATCATGCACCGCAGCTCGAGAGCGTGCTGCTCCAGTATAATCTGCTGGATCGCGCCAACGAGGAAATGATCGCCTACGCCGCAGAGAAGGGCCTTGGCGTTGTGGTTATGGGTCCGGTCGGCGGCGGCCGTTTGGCAGCGCCCACAGAGCTTGCACAGAAGCTCGGCACAGGCAACCTCAACACCTATGAACTGGCCTTCCGCTTTGTTCTCGGCAATCCGGGTGTAAGCTGCGCCCTGTCCGGTATGCAGACCTACGAGATGGTCGACCAGAACGCGGCTGTCGCTTCCCTCGAGGAGCCGATGACCGAGCAGCAGTGGAAAGACGTCGGCGACGCCCTCGAGAACCTCAAGAAGTTCTCTGAGCTGTACTGCACCGGCTGCGCTTACTGCCAGCCCTGCCCGAAGGGCATCGAGATCCCGAAGATCTTCCAGGCATACACCTACCACAACGTATACGGCCTCAGCGAGCTGGCGAAGAAGTCCTTCCAGAACTACGTCAACGACGAAAAGAAGCCGGGCGCTACCCTGAAGGACTGCGCAAACTGCGGCTTCTGCGAGCGCAAGTGCCCGCAGCATCTCAAAGTCCGCGAGCTGCTGAAGAAGGCGGAGGACGTTCTGAACGCTCTGTAATTTCAAATACAAACAAAAAGGACTGCAGTCTCAACGGATTGCAGTCCTTTTATCTTAGTAAAGCAACCACCGGCTCTGCCGGTGGATAAAATCTTTAGATATGGACAAAAAGAAATCCTCCTAGTAAATTAAAGGTGAGGTCTGCCAACCGAACTAAAATTTATAGGAGGATTGTCTAATGAAAGACATTAA
>JAFQWC010000103.1 GCA_017407665.1 Clostridia bacterium
CCTGCGGCTGCCACGATCATGACCACGAGCACCATCACCATGATCACGACGAGCACTGCACCTGCGGCTGCCATGATCACGACCATGAGCATCATCACCATGAGCATGACGAGCACTGCACCTGCGGCTGCCACGATCATGACCACGAGCATCATCACCACGATCACGACGAGCACTGCACCTGTGGCTGTCACGATCATGAGCACGAACATCATCACCATGACCACGACGAGCACTGCACCTGCGGCTGCCACGATCACGATCACCACCATCACCACCATGCCGATGAGATCTTCACCAGCTGGGGTGTGGAGACGACCCGCAAGTTCACCAAGGAAGAGATCGAAAACGCACTCGCCGCTTTTGCGGATGAGGAACGCTACGGCGTGATCCTTCGCGCCAAGGGTATCGTGGCCGGTGCGGACGGCAAGTGGCTGCACTTCGATTTCGTGCCGGAGGAGAGCTCCGTGCGCGAGGGCACTGCGATGGTCATCGGCCGCCTGTGCGTGATCGGTGCAAACATCAACGAGGAAGCCATCAAGGCGCTCTTCGCCTGATTGGAGGCACGATATGGCAGTAAAAGAAATGCCGGTCTATCTGTTCACAGGCTTTCTGGAATCCGGTAAGACCACCTTTATTAAGGAAACACTGGGCGATCCCCGCTTTAATAACGGCCAGCGCACGCTGCTCCTTCTGTGTGAAGAGGGCGAGGTGGAGATCGAAACCGACCGCCCGTATATGAAAAACATCTTCGTCGAGACGCTGGATGACGAGGAAATGCTCACTGAGGATGTGCTGGAGCAGTTTGTAAAGAAGCACAGACCCGCCCGCGTGCTCATCGAGTACAACGGCATGTGGACGATGCAGAAGCTGTTCGACGCCATGCCGCAGGGCTGGACCGTATATCAGGAATTCATGTTTGCGGATGCCGCTACTTTCCTCGCATACAACGCGAATATGCGCAGTCTTGTTGTGGATAAGCTGATGGGCTGCGAGCTGGTGGTGTTCAACCGCTTTACCCGCAATATGAACCAGATGGATTTCCACAAGATCGTTCGCGGTGTGAGCCGCCGCCCGGACATCGCCTACGAGTATGTGGGTGGCGAAGTCGTATACGATGAGTTTGAAGATCCGCTGCCGTTCGATGTGAACGCGCCGGAGATCCAAATCGAGGACGGTGATTACGCGCTGTGGTACCGTGATCTCTCCGAGGAACTGCCGAAGTACGACGGTAAGATCGTGGAGTATACCGGCCTGGCTGCCGTGAATCCCCGTATGAAGCCTGGCGTGTTCTTTTTCGGCCGCCAGCTGATGACCTGCTGTGTGGACGACATCGAATTTGCCGGTCTGCTCACCGTCTGCCCGCCGGACCAGATGCCGGAGAACATGGGCTGGTATAAGGCCCGCATGAAGGTGGAGATCAAGTGGCACAAGCTCTATGGCCAGAAAGGCCCGGTGCTGACGCCGCTCTCCATGGAACGCACCGAAGCGCCGGAACAGCCGGTGGCAACATTCTATTGATTTTTGCTGAATTAGCCGGATGGACCCAGTGTCCATCCGGCCTTTTGCTTTTTTTGACGTTTTTTCGTCTTTACCTTGTGCGGATGAATAGAAATGTGTTATACTGTACACAGTTTTATTTTTTGTTTGATTCTGCGCCTCGGCGCGGTGCTGGAGGTTCCTGTGAATACATATAAATTGGTATGTCCCTGCCTTTTGGGCGTGGAGGGACTGGTGGCGGACGAGCTGCGCGAAATGGGCGCGGAAAATGTTCAGCCGGAAAACGGCCGCGTCGTGTTTGACGGTTATGCGGAGATGATCGCCCGCGCCAATATCCGCTCCCGCTTTTCGGAGCGCGTGCTGGTGCTTTTGGGTACATTTGAGGCCAAGACCTTTGATGCGCTGTTCCGTGCCGTAAAAGCCCTGCCGTGGACGGATTGGATCGGTCGGGAGGACGCCTTCCCAGTGAAGGGCCGCTGTCTGTCCAGTACGCTGATGAGTGTGCCGGACTGCCAGGCCATCATCAAAAAAGCGGTGGTGGAAAGCCTGAAGGAAACGTTCCGCATCGAGCAGTTCCCGGAAACGGGCCCTCTGCATCAGATTCAGTTTCTGATTATGAAGGACAAGGTGAGCATCATGCTGGATACGAGCGGTGCCGGCTTACACAAACGCGGATACCGCAAGCACTCGAACGATGCGCCGATCAAGGAAACGCTGGCCGCCGTGATGGCGAAGCTCTCCCGTGTGCGCACGGACGGTACGCTGATCGACCCGTTCTGCGGGTCCGGCACGGTGTTGATCGAATCGGCACTCTTGGCCATGCACATTGCGCCCGGTCTGCGCCGGCATTTTGCGGCGGAGAAGTGGAAAGCGATCCCCGCAGAGGTCTGGACGATGGAGAGAAACGCCGCCAAGGCACTGGAACGACGCGACGAGGGCTTCCGCGGTTTCGGCTATGATATTGACCCCGAAGCGGTGGCCTTGACGCTCGAAAATGCAAAAAAAGCCGGTGTGGCGGACCATATTACCGCGGAGGTGCGGGACATTAAGGACTTTGAAAGCGACGAGCCGTACGGCTGCGTCATCTGCAACCCACCCTACGGTGAACGCCTCCTCGATGTCAAGGCGGCGGAGGCCATTTACCGCACGATGGGAAAGGTGTTCACACCGAAGCGCGGCTGGAGCTACGCGGTGATCAGCCCGGATGAGCAGTTTGAGACCTGCTTCGGCCGCAAGGCGGACAAACGCCGCAAGCTATATAACGGCATGATCAAATGCCAGTATTATATGTATTATAAATCGCAGCAGAAATAAAAGCGTAAGGAATGGGGAATGGGTATGCGCGATATTTACATCATCAATCCGAAAGCCGGTAAGCGGGACATGGCCATTCAGTTTATGGACCGCATCAAGGACTGGCACGAAAAAAACGGCGGCGAATATGAGATCTGCCTGACGCAGAGAGCCGGGCACGGTGAGGAGATCGCCAAAGAATATGCGGAAACCGGAGAGGAACTGCGCCTGTGGGCTGTGGGCGGCGACGGTACTCTGCTTGAAGTGGCACGCGGCGCGGCGTACCACGAAAATGTGACCCTCGGTGTGTATCCCTGCGGCAGCGGCAACGATTTTGTCCGCACCTTCGGGCCGAAGGAAGTCTTCCTGAATCCGGACCGTCAGCGTGCCGGTACCGTGGTAACACTGGATATGATCCGCACCGAGCATGGCGATGCCATCAACATCTGCTCCGTCGGCTTTGACGCCAAAGTCGCCAACGAGCAGGTCTATTACAAGCAGCTGCCGGGTGTGACCGGTGAATCGGCCTACATTTTGTCCCTTGCGAAATGCGTCCTCGGGAAGATTGCCGACCCCATGACCGTGCGCCTGTGGAACGAAAAGGGCGAGGAAGAGACTTACAGCGGCGAGTTCGTCTTTGCGCTGGCCGGCAACGGCAAGTGGTACGGCGGCGGCTTCTGCGGTGCCCCGCGCGCCGTGCAGAACGACGGCCTGCTGGAATTTGTTCTGATCCGCAAGCCGGCCTATTATCGTATCCCGAAGCTGATCGGCGTGTACAAGAGCGGCAAGCATCTGGATGACGAAAAATATAAAGACATTGTGATCTATGCCCGCGGCACGAAAATGGAACTGGAAAGCGACGTGGAGGTCATCAGCACCATGGACGGCAACTGCGTAAAAACCAGACGCGAGTGCTTTGAGGTGCTGCCCGGCGCGGTTCGATTTGTACTGCCGGAAGGCATTTCCATGCCGTAAAGGGGATATAGTATGGCGTTATTTCATCGGGCGGTCATGGAAACGGACCGCCTGGTCCTGCGCCGGTGGACGATGCAGGACATCAACGGTTACGTACGGTTTGCGGCGGACCCCGCTGTGATGATGGCGGCCGGTGCGCGGCCCGTGCTTTCTCCGGAAGAAGCACACTACGCGTTAAAACACAGCGCGGAAGACCCGTACTGTTTTGCCATGCAGCTGAAGCAGACCGGAGAGGTCATCGGCATGATCAAATACCAGAAAGATGTGCGCCGCGTGCAGGTGAACGGGGTGTCCGTGGCCTATGAACTGGCGCAGGCGTACTGGGGCAACGGTTATATGACGGAAGCCCTCCGCGCAATGGTACGCTATGCTTTTGAGGTAATGCAGATGGATGTGGTGGGCATCAGCCATTTTACGGAGAACCACCGCTCCCGCCGGGTCATCGAGAAGGCCGGGTTTTATCGGGAGGGCGTGATTCCCCGTGCGTTCTGCCGGTTTGACGGCGCCGTTTTTGACGAGGTCAGCTATTCCATTCTGCGTGAAGAGTATTTTACCGGACGGATGTCCGGCTGCCGACATACCCCGTAAAAGGCGCAAGAGCGGACATTTTTGGACACAGACGAAACAAAAGTGAACATTCCCAAAGAAAGTTTCCCTTTTGAGGGAAACTTTTCCTGTTTTCGGGCATATATATAGAGGATACTTCTTCGTGAAAGAACCATCTCAAGGGGGTGACCCGGACGTGCGGCATTTGTGAAGGAAGTGTAAAAAGTTAAAATTTAACAGAATTGGACTTGACTTTTGCTGACCTAAAGACTAGAATAACTTTAGCACTCGGGGAGATAGAGTGCCAAACCTGCGTCGTCGAAGACGACGCAGCTATGAAATTTTGCTTCGTCATTCGCAGAACGACGATTTCGCTTTTCGCGAAACCGCAAAATTTCGGGCTTCGCGGAAAAGTCGGGGCAGAAATTTTGCTTCGATATCTGAAAGATATCGATCTTGCTGTGCCAGACCGCAAAATTCCGTGCAGGGCGAAAACCGCAGCAAGAAATTTTGCTTCGTCATTTGCAGAGCGCTGATTTCGCTTATCGCAAAACCGCAAAATTTCCGACGGGGCGTACAGCCTCACACCATTTGTATTGCAAAGAAAGGAAAGTGACTATACTATGACCATCAAACCTTTGACGGACAGAGTACTCATTCAGACTGAAAAGGCTGAAGAAACCACAAAGAGCGGCATCGTGCTGACCAGCGCTTCTCAGGAGAAGCCGCAGATCTCCCGCGTGATCGCGGTTGGCCCCGGCGGCATGGTGGACGGCAAGGAAGTCGTTATGCAGCTGAAGGTCGGCGACCGTGTCATCACCGGCAAGTACACCGGCACAGAGGTCAAGCTCGACGGCGAAGAGTACACCATCGTTCGTCAGTCCGACGTTCTGGCTGTCGTGGAAGACTAATTGTTAAGAGAAGGAGATAAACAACTATGGCAAAGCAGATCATTTACGGCGAGGACGCACGCAAGGCGCTCCTCGGCGGCATCAACAAGCTGGCAGATACCGTTAAGATCACCCTCGGCCCGAAGGGCAGAAACGTGGTTCTGGATAAGAAATTCGGCGCGCCGCTCATCACCAACGACGGCGTGACCATCGCCAAGGAAGTGGAGCTGGAGGATGCTTTCGAGAACATGGGCGCACAGCTCGTGAAGGAAGTGGCCACCAAGACAAACGATGTGGCCGGCGACGGTACCACCACTGCAACACTGCTGGCACAGGCACTCATCCGTGAGGGCATGAAGAACGTTACCGCCGGTGCAAACCCGATGGTCCTGCGCAAGGGTATGCAGGGCGCAACCGAGGTTGCCGTGAAGGCCGTTATGGAGAATGCCAAGAAGGTTTCCGGCACACAGGACATCGCCCGCGTTGCAGCCGTTTCCTCCGGCAGCGAGCAGATCGGCGCACTCATCGCCGATGCCATGGAGAAGGTCACAGCAGACGGCGTCATCACTGTGGAAGAATCCAAGACCGCCGAGACCTACAGCGAGGTCGTGGAAGGCATGATGTTCGACCGCGGCTACATTACCCCGTACATGGTTACCGATACCGACAAGATGGTTGCTGTCATCGACGACGCATTCATCCTGATCACCGATAAGAAGATCTCCAACATTCAGGAGATCCTGCCGGTCCTCGAGCAGATCGTGCAGTCCGGCAAGAAGCTGGTCATCATCGCAGAGGACATCGAGGGCGAGGCACTCACCACCCTGATCCTCAACTAGCTCCGCGGCACCTTTGTCTGCGTAGCCGTTAAGGCTCCGGGCTTCGGCGACAGAAGAAAGGAAATGCTCATCGACATCGCCACCCTCACCGGCGGTCAGGTCATTTCCGGCGAGCTGGGCCTCGAGCTGAAGGACACCACCCTCGCACAGCTCGGCCGTGCACGCCAGGTCAAGATCGACAAGGAGAACACCATCATCGTGGACGGCGCAGGTCATCCGGCAGCCATCCAGAGCCGTGTTGCGCAAATCAGAAGCCAGATCGAGACCACCACTTCCGAGTTCGACCGTGAGAAGCTGCAGGAGCGTCTGGCTAAGCTGGCCGGCGGCGTGGCTGTCATCAAGGTTGGCGCTGCTACCGAGATCGAGATGAAGGAGAAGAAGCTCCGCATCGAGGATGCTCTGGCTGCTACCAAGGCTGCGGTTGAGGAAGGTATCGTTGCAGGCGGCGGTACCGCACTCATCGATGCGATCCCGGCTGTGAAGGCTTATGTTTCCACCCTCGAGGGCGACGAGAAGACCGGTGCAGCCATCGTTCTGAAGGCACTGGAAGAACCGGTTCGCCAGATCGCGCTGAACGCAGGTCTGGAAGGCTCCGTCATCATCGAGAACCTCAAGACCAAGGCAACCGTCGGCTACGGCTACAACGCCCTCACCGATGTGTACGGCGATATGATCGAGCAGGGCATCGTGGACCCGACCAAGGTGACCCGTTCCGCTCTGCAGAATGCTTCCTCCGTGGCTTCCGTTGTTCTGACCACCGAGTCCCTCGTGGCAGACATCAAGGAGCCGGCTCCGGCAGCTCCCGCAGCACCGGACATGGGCGGCATGTACTAATTAAATAGAGAAACGAAATCCCCGAAGTCAGCTGACTTCGGGGATTTTTTTGTCTGTATGGAAGTTTGCAGTGGGATCAAATGCCGCGGCGGCCGACCAGAGGGCCAAATACAGAACCTGCAATATGCCGTACGAGATCCTTAGGCGAGGCCTCGTTATCCTTTGCAAAGCGGGGGACAAAGATCAGCGTGAAGGTCAGGCGCAGAACAACGGCGACGATGAACAGCACCTTGTAGCGATCGAGCGGGCCGGTTGTGAACAGGTTAGCCTGATTCCAGGATTCCAGCAGTGCACCGCCGGCGAGAGAGCCCAGTGTGCCGCCGGCAAGCGCCGTGACGCAGGAGAAAACGGCGATGTGCGTGGGGCGGGTCTCGTTGGGCGAGCAGGAAAGCTGCATATTGTTTGCAGTCAGGTTGGAGCCGCACCAGAACATGGCACCGATGGTGTTGTGCAGCAGGGTGGGCCAGATGCTGCCCGGTCTGGAAAGCAGGTAAAAGAGCGGGGTCATGGAGGCCACGAAGCACGCGACCATCATCACATTCCGGCAGCCAAAACGGTCGATCATCCGTCCCCAGGCGGGCATGACGAAGATCGCGACCACGGAAGCGGCGATCGTGGAGAAGATCATGATCTGCATGAAGCTGAGACCCATCTCGTTCATGGAGTAGGGATTCAGGTAAACACCGGACATATTGGCGGTGAAGCACCAGAAGGTCCACATGATGACGAGATTCATGAAAGGCTTGTTCTTCAGCACTTCGCCGAAAGCCTTGAAGAGATTCTGCTTCTGCGGCGGTGCGGAATAAACTTCCTCACAGGGAGCGAAAGCGATCATATCGAGTACGCCGACCGTGCCGCCGATGAGGAAAATGATCACATAGCGGATATCGGGTGGGAGGGAGTCCAACGCATAGGCGACAACAAGACCAATCAGTACATTGGCCGCGGCGAGGATGGACTCACGGATGGAGAGCCATCGCCCGCGGATCTGCATGGGCGTCAGGTCCGAAAGCCACGGGAACCAGCAGACGTTGATGACGGAGCCGCAGCAGGCGGAAACGCCGATCAGGAAAATGATGGTCCAAAGCTGTACCGTGGCGGAAGCCATCGGCAGCAGGAAGGGGATCAGTCCGAACAGCAGCCACAGCGCGCGGGAGAAAATACCCAGCGTGAGCATATATTTCTTGCGTTTGTGCGTGCGGTTGACGAGAACGGAATACGGCAGCTGCAAAAGTGCGGCGACCTGCGGGATCGCAGCCAGGATGCCGAAGGCCATGTCGTTTGCGCCCAGTTCCGTGGCCAGACCGATCATGGCCGTGGTGCCGCCGCCGCAAATGATGCCGTGGGCACTGCCGAAAATGTTGCCGAGCAGGATGAAATTCAGGCTGCGCCGGATCTTTGCAGGCATCTGGGCTTCATCGTACAGCTGATTCAGGGGGTTGTACTTGAGGCGATCTTTCAGTTTCATATGCATCTGCCTTTCAGATGAAATGGGTCCGGCAGGCCGGAACGGTTTTCAATACAACGGAAAACGGGTACATCCTTTTAATACCGTTTCCTGCGGTTATTGTAGCGTAGGAGGCTGAAACTTTCAAGTCTTAAAAATATGAATTTTTGAGGGCGGTATCCGCGCGAAATATAGTAAAATCTACAGAATTTTGAAGGAATTTTCCGTGCAATAGAAGGTACAAAAAAGGAAAAGCAGATTGTGCAAACCCACAAAAATACGCAGGCGGCTTGAGATTGCCGCGTTTGTATCGTATACTGAGGTAAAGTTTTGTAAACACCGGGAGGCAAATATGAGCAGGATCGTCATCAATACACTGGATAAAAAGAGCACCATCAGCCGGAATATTTACGGCAATTTCTCGGAGCATCTGGGCCGCTGCATCTATAACGGCGTGTATGTGGGGGAAAACAGCGGGATCCCCAACGTGAACGGTATGCGTACCGACGTGGTGGAGGCCCTGCGGAACATCAAGCTGCCGGTGCTGCGCTGGCCGGGCGGCTGCTTTGCCGATGAATACCACTGGAAGGATGGCATCGGCCCGAAGGAGATCCGCAAAAAGATGATCAACACCCACTGGGGCGGTGTGGTGGAGGACAATTCCTTCGGCACCCATGAGTTTCTGGAATTCTGCCGTCAGGTGGGCTGCGAGCCATACATCAACGGCAATCTGGGTTCCGGCACGGTGCAGGAAATGAGCGAGTGGATGGAGTACATGACCTTTGACGGTGTTTCCCCCATGGCAGCGCTCCGTGCGGAAAACGGCCATGCCGAGCCCTGGAAAGTGAAGTATTTCGGCGTCGGCAACGAAAACTGGGGCTGCGGCGGCAATATGCGCCCGTCCTACTATGCAGACGAGTACCGCCGGTATCAGACCTATGTGCGCAATTACGGCGATAATAAGGTATTCCGCATTGCCTGCGGGCCCAGCGGCGACGATTACAACTGGACTGATGAGGTTATGCAGATCGCCGGCAATTACATGGACGGTCTCAGCCTGCATTATTATACCGTGACCCATGACTGGGTGAAGAAGGGTTCCGCTACGCAGTTTACCGAAGCGGAATACTATAAGACCCTGCACAAGGCGGATTATATGGAAGAGATGATCGTGAAGCACACGCAGATCATGGATCGCTACGATCCC
>JAFQWC010000104.1 GCA_017407665.1 Clostridia bacterium
CAAACCGCTCGGCGGCGGTGAGGACATTTTCATCCACGGCAGTGCCCTGCACGGAGCGCTTGTGGGCGATACGATTCTGGTCGGCGATGTCCGCATGGAAGACCGAGGGCCTTCCGGTCGGGTGCGGAAAATTCTGGAACGCAGAGCGACCGTCACCACCGGTACGGTGTCCGCTACGCCGTACGGCTTTGAGGTGATCCCCGACAACGGTATCCGCTACAATTTGCGGATCGACCGGCGTGACCTCAACGGCGCGCAGGACGGCGACAAGGTGCTCATCACCCCGGAGCAGGATTACGACGGCGACTGGACGTGGGCCTCGGTCGAAAAAGTATTCGGCACCGGCCGCAGCGCAAAAGTCTGCGCTGATGCGATCATCGCGCAGTACGGCATCCCGCAGGTGTTTCCGGAAGAGGTGCGCCGTCACGCGGAAATGGTCGGCAATGCGCCCATCACGGAAGAGGAGATCGCAAAGCGCAGGGACCTGCGCGGGGAGAAGATCTTCACGATCGACGGCAAGGATGCGAAGGACCTCGACGACGCCATCTCCGTCAAGCGCACGCGGTATGGATACATCCTCGGCGTGCACATTGCGGATGTTTCGCACTATGTGGAGGCGAATTCCCCGACGGACGAGGAGGCGCTGCTGCGCGGCACCTCGGTCTATTTTGCGGACCGCGTGATCCCCATGCTGCCCGAGGTGCTCTCGAACGGTGCCTGTTCCCTGAACGCCGGCACGGACAAGCTGGCCTTTTCGGCGCTCATCCACCTCGACAAGCGGGGAAAGATCACCAAATATGAGTTTAAGAAAACCATCATCAACTCCAAAGTGCGCGGTGTGTACAGCGAAGTCAACGAGATCTTCGCCGGCAGCGCATCGAAGGAGATCAAAGCCAAATACAAGCCGGTGATGACGCAGCTTCTGGCCGCGAAAGAACTGGCGGACATTCTGAAAAACAATTCCGCAGCACGCGGCACGATGGAACTCGACAGCGGCGAGAGCCGGTTCGTGCTTGACGAGCACGGTGTGTGCGTGGACGTTCTGCCGCGTACCACGGGCGAAGCGGAGCAGCTCATCGAACAGCTGATGGTCACCGCGAACACGGCGGCCGCAAAATTTGCGCAGGACCATCACCTGCCGTTCCTCTATCGTGTGCACGGTACCCCCGACCCGAAGCGCGTGGAGGAGCTTGTGAAGCTCTTAAAACTCATCGATGTGCCCTGTGCCGCTTTGGAAAGACCGGATCCCAAAACCGAGGATTTCGCCGCGGTGCTCGACAGTGTGCGCGGACGCCCGGAGGAGACCATGGTCTCCCAGCGCCTGCTGCGCACGATGGATAAGGCGAAATATGCCACCGAGGAGACCGGCCATTTCGGTCTGGCGCTCACCGATTACAGCCATTTCACGTCGCCGATACGGCGCTATCCGGATACCTCCATCCACCGTATTCTCTCCGCCTTTGTGGGCGGTATGCCGGCGGAGGAGATCAACCGCCGATTCACGAATTTCACCGAGCTCTCCGCATCGGAATCCTCCAAAAACGAGATCCGTGCGCAGATGGCGGAGCGCGACGCCGAGGACTGCTACATGGCGGAGTTCATGGGGCAGCATCTGGGCGAAGCCTACAGCGGCGTCGTCAGCGGCGTCACACAGCGCGGCGTGTTCGTTCGGCTGGAAAACAGCGTGGAGGGCTTCGTCTCGCTCGACAGCTTCCCGCGGGAATACTTCGTGTACGACGGTCTCATCACGCACCGCAGTCCGAAGCGCGTGCTCACCATCGGCACACCGCTGCGTATTCTGGTGGCGTCCGCACAGGTGGCCACCGGCAAGGTGGATTTTGTACCCGATCCCACGGAGCTGTGATGCCATAAATCCGGCTTTCTGCGCATATTCTTTCCTGTAAACAGGGGAGGGAAGACCGGATGAAATGGATGAAAAAGGTTCTGGGTTCTGCGATTCTGGGCGTTGCCGCACTCACGGCGCTGCACCTGCTTGCGCCGTACACCGGTGTGGAGATGCCCGTCTGCCGGCTGAGTCTGGCGGTTTCGGCGGTGCTGGGCGTGCCCGGCGTCACGCTGCTTTTATTGCTCGAAATGCTCTGAGGCGGTTTTCCGCCGAAAAAGAAAGGAGTTTCAAATATGATTCTGATCAATGCAAAGGTTGTGGACGGAGATTTCCGCCTCAGAAAGGCGGATCTCGAAATCGAAGACGGCCGCATCGTCCGCTTTGCGGATACGCTCTCCTACACGGAGCGCGATCTCGTGGTGGATTGTGAGGGCTTCACCATCGTGCCGGGCTTTGTGGATATTCACGTCCACGGCGGTGCCGGTGCCGATACCTGCGACGCCGACGCGGAGGGCCTGCGCAACATGGCCAAATTCCTGCTGACGAAGGGCGTGACTTCCTTCTGCCCGACCACGATGACGGTGTCGAACGAAGACATCGCCAAGACGCTCGCGGTCGTGAAAGAATGCATGGCCGACGAAGGCAGCAACATCGTGGGCGTCAATATGGAGGGTCCGTTCATCTCCGCGAAGCGCAAGGGCGCACAGGGCGATGAATTCATTCAGGCCCCGGATTTTGAGGTTTTCAAGAAATTCTACGACGACTGCGGCGGCATCATCAAGCTGGTGGACATCGCACCGGAATGCGATGAGACCGGTGAATTCATCGAAAAAGCCAAGGCACTCTGCACCGTTTCTCTGGCCCATACGGCCACGGATTACGACGGCGCAAAGGCGGCCTTCGAAAAGGGCGCGTCCCACGCCACCCATCTCTTTAACGCCATGGCCGGCCTGAGCCACCGTGATCCCGGCGTGGTCGGTGCCGTGCTGGATACCGATACCGTCGGCGCGGAGCTGATCTGCGACGGCATCCACATTCATCCCGCTGTGGTGCGCCACGTGTTCAAAACGATTCCGGAGCGCGTCTGCGTCATCAGCGACGCCATGCGCCTGAGCGGTATGGGTGACGGCGAGGGTATGCTGGGCGTCAATCTCGTCACCGTGAAGGACGGCAAGGCCACACTCGAAGACGGCACCATCGCCGGATCCGTGACCAATATGCATGACGAGCTGAAGAACCTCGTTTTCTGGGGTATCCCGTTCACCGATGCCATCCGCGCCATGACGCTGAATCCGGCAAAGGAGATCCGCATGGAGAAGGAGATCGGCAGTCTGGAAGTGGGCAAGCGTGCCGACCTCGTCGTACTGGATGACAATCTGGAAATCGTTGCGGTCTATCACTGATCCTGCGATCGGTTGACATAAGTTTTGAGGAGGGTAACTATGTTTTGTGTTCATTGTGGGAGACAGCTTCCGGAGAACGGCTACTGCGTATGCGGTGCGCTGCAGCCGGGACAAGCGCCGCAGCCGGAACCGGTTGTGGTTACAGAACCCGAACCGGTGATCCTGCCGGAAGCGGAGCCAATATACGAAACGGAGGCTGAACCGAAAAGCTTTACGCCGGCTGAACCGGTGTGGAAAGAAGTTCCGCCGCAGAATCAGCCGGTCCCGCCGGTTTATCCGGTCTATCAGCCGCCGGTGTACCGGAATCCGTATGCGCAGCCGGCAAACAACCAGCCGGTCTATCCCGCGTATCAGCCGCCGGTCAACACAACGCCGGTCTATCAGAATCCGTACGAGCCGGCTGTACCGGCCTATACGCCGCCGGTGGAGGAACAGCCGGCAGAGCTGCATCCGGCATTTAAGCCCGCTTCGTTTGACGAGCCGGAAACCATCCCGCCGACCGAGCTTCCGGTGGATGAGCTGCCGATGGACGAACAGCCGGTTTACACCCCGCCCGTGGCACCGCCGTCCTATGCACTGTACAACGAGCAAACCCCGGCACAGGCTGTGCTGAGCCGCGTGGCCGGCTCGCCGCTCTTCATGGCGGCGGCTATCGTGCTGTCCGTGCAGTTTGTGGTGGGCATTGTAAGCACCATTCTCAGCAACTTTTATGCTTCCGATATCTGGTCGCTGCTGAGAACCTATATGTCGTACATTCAGCCGTACTTCCCGGATCTCGTCTATGAATTGGACAACCTGTTCTGGGAGATCGAATCGTACATTTACACGGTTCAGCGGATCATCAACTTTGCGACACTGCCGGCGAAGATCCTGCCCGCGCTCACGATCGCCGCGCTGTGGATCACCTTCATTACGGCAAAGCGCAGCTCGACGCCGTCCACTGCCGGCCTGACGATCCTGCAGGTGATGCAG
>JAFQWC010000105.1 GCA_017407665.1 Clostridia bacterium
TATTCTGGCCGAGGACGGCAGCCGCTCCAAATACGAGATTCAGGATCAACAGATCTATTTTGAGCTGTCGGAAAATGCGAAAGAGGGCAGCGCATGGTTTATGCTGCGGGAAGGGGAGGTCTTATGAATACCTATAGAATGCATCATGGCAGGCACTACCGTTCCACCGTGCGGCAAGCGAAGAAAAAACGGCTGTATGCGTGGCTGGATCAAACCGCGGCACGTCTGACCGGTCGGCACAGCCGGTTTCGACACAATGTGCGAAAGACCATGCAGCGCTGCATGGATATGCAGAACAAAATCTGAGAACATAAGTCTTCCCAAAAGGGTTTCCCCTCATGCGGCGTCAAGGAATAGATTCGAGGCGTGAGACGCCGTGCATACAGTCGGCTGAATCAGCCGGCGGTACCGGTATAGCAGATTATATGTGTGCGGCACTACAGGAATACAGAAAAATAAGCCGGGGATCACGGGGATCTCCGGCTTTTGCCTGTATTTGAGGAGAATCAGAAGCAGAAATGGCCAAGCAGTGCAATGGTGAAACCCAGAAGCGCACCGCAGATCACTTCAATGACGCGATGCCCCAAGGATTCGTTCAGCTCCGGGATCATGGCGTCCAGCATCTTTTTATCATGGGCACTGTCATCACCGAGATAATCCACAATGTCGTTGATGGCCTTGGCGTGCAGACCGGCTGCCCAGCGCACACCGGTGGCGTCGTACATGACGATCATCGCGAGAATAAAGGCCATCGCGAATGTGGGGGAATCAAATCCGTATACCAGATAGGACATCAGCAGTACGGAGCAGGTCAGTGCGGAGTGGGAGCTCGGCATACCGCCGGCGCCTGCCAAACGCTCTTTTTTGAATTCGTGGTGTTTCAGAAGATGGATCAGAGTTTTCAACAGCTGCGCCACAGCCCACGAAACCACACCGACGTTGATCAGCGGGTTGGAGATCAGCACAGAAAAATCAAATTTCATAAACCGCACATCCTTTGTACCGTATGGACCGCGAATAGCGATCCGAATAAAGCCTATATATCATCCTTATTTTACAAGGAAAGGGCAGTATTGTCAATTCACATATATAAAAAGTAAGAATTCTATGGGATTTTCAACGTACTCTTGCGGTTCGGAAAAGAATGTGCTAAAATACAGAGCATGGCTATGATCAGAAATTACGCGAAAGAATTGGATAAATTGATGCTCAGGCTGGAACGCGAGGAGAAGCGGCCGGCTTTGCTGCTGCATGCCTGCTGTGCACCCTGTTCCAGTGCGGTTTTGGAGCGGCTGACGGAACAATTCCGGGTATCCGTGCTTTTCTTTAACCCGAATATCTCCCCGAGATCGGAGTATGAGAAGCGCGAAGCCGAGCTCGAGCGGCTGATTCGCTCCATGCCGGCGGCGCGGGATGCTGAGATGATCCGTGTGCCGTATGAGCCGGAGGTTTTCTACAGCGCAGTACGCGGCATGGAAGACCTGCCCGAAGGCGGCGAGCGCTGCTTTGTGTGCTATCGCCTGCGTCTGGAAGCGGCGGCCAAATATGCAGCGGAGCACGGGTTCGATTATTTTACCAGCACGCTGTCGATCAGCCCGCTGAAAAATGCCGTCAAACTCAACGAAATCGGTGAAGAACTGGCAGAACAATACGGTGTGCCGCACCTGCCGTCTGATTTCAAGAAAAAAGAAGGGTATAAGCGGTCCATCCTCCTGTCCAAAGAGTACGATCTCTACCGGCAGGATTTCTGCGGATGCGTGTTTTCAAAAAGAGAGAGGGAGATGAAAAATGG
The DNA here is from genome assembly GCA_017407665.1 of Clostridia bacterium. Classification (GTDB taxonomy): domain Bacteria; phylum Bacillota; class Clostridia; order Oscillospirales; family Acutalibacteraceae; genus Hominenteromicrobium. Next base: position 1,793 of record JAFQWC010000105.1, read on the forward strand.
CAGTCACACATAATGGCGTTGCATACCGGGTCGCGGATGCACATGCCCATATCTATCCCGGCAAGATCGCGGAAAAAGCCACGGCCAGTGTCGGCCGGTTTTATGATATCGAAATGGATGAGATCGGTCTTCCGCATATTCTGCATGAGGAAGGCACCGAGGCCGGCATCGAACGGTTTCTGGTTTGCTCCGTTGCCACAAAAGTGGAGCAGGTGGCGTCCATCAATCAGTTCATTGCGGAAAAATGTGCCAAATACCCCGCGTTTTTGGGACTTGGTGCATGGCATCAGGATGTAACCGACGTGTCCGGTGAGCTCGACCGCGTGCAGGCTTTGGGTCTCCGTGGCATCAAGCTGCATCCGGATTTCCAGAAATTCAACATCGACGACGAAAATATGCTGGAGGTCTATGCGGAATGTACCCGCCGCGGCCTTATTGTTCTGTTCCATACCGGCGATGACCGCATGGATTTTTCCTCACCGCGCCGTCTGGCGAAGGTGCTTGAGAAACAGCCCGATTTTCTGTGCATTGCCGCACATCTCGGCGGATACAGAGAGTGGGTGGATGCCCGCGCCGTGCTGCAGGGCACGAATGTCTACATCGATACGAGCAGCTCTCTGTGGGCCTGCAGTGTGGAGGAAGCCCGGCGTAACATTGCGCATTTTGGCGTGGATAAAACGCTCTTTGGCACCGATTTCCCGATGTGGACGCCGAAAGAGGAACTTGCCCGATTCTTCTCCATGGGCTATGGAGAAGAGGATAACCGCAAAATGCTCTATGATAATTTTGCGCGGCTTTTTGGCATCTGATCCGAAAAAAGTCCATATAAACAAGGAACCGACCTGTGCAAGCCCACGGGTCGGTTTTTGTTATGTCTGCTGCAGAAGCTGTTTATCCGTTCAGATCAACGGAGAGGATGTGTCTCGATGGAAAGAATTCGTAGAGATGCAGTGTGGTTACGTTTCCGGAAAAGGCGGAGAAGTTTTCCATAACGTGCGGCAGGGCTTTGCAGATCACATCCGGGTCATCGATCAGCATGGTCGTGTGCGGCGTCCAGTTGTACGCACTGCCGAAGTGCTCTTTCAGGTCTAAAAGCGCTTTATTCGTGTCCGGTGCGATGAATAAGACCCTTGCGCCGCCGAAAATTCCCACATGATTAAAGGTCACTTCAAAAGGAGCCGCTGTATTTGCGAGCGTTTGGAGCAGGCTGACGAGCTCGGCCTCCTTGTCCACAGGAAAAGACCCCACGGTGATGTGCGGGAAGATCCTCGTCTGGGTGCCGGTGAAGCCGCTTTCGTACAGTTTATTCTGGATAGCCGTTAAATGTGCTTCGGTCGGCTCATCGTAGCCGGCTAATACGTATAAGGTTTTGTCAGACATAAAGGCACCTCCGCTTGCAGCTGATGTTTGATATTATTTATAGCATAGCGAATTTTGAAAGTCAATAACGGCGAGAGTGGGCAAGGGGGGGTTCTGTACGGCAAATGGTATTGGCTGACCCCGCAGTCGCGCGCAAAAATCCGGAAAAGATAAACGCTCAATTATGAATTATCACCGATTATTTCGAAAAAGCACTGGAAAAACTGTGCGTTCTATGATATGATAAAGAAAAAATGATTGGAGATGTGTTTATGGATATCAAATCAATTGTTGCACAAATGACGCTGGAAGAAAAAGCTGCGCTTTGCTCCGGCAAAAACTTCTGGCATCTGGAGACCCCGGAGCGCCTCGGCATTCCGTCCGTTATGGTTTCCGACGGCCCCTGCGGCATCCGCAAGCAGGCGGATAAGTCCGACCATATGGGCTTTAACGCCAGCGTACCGGCGACCAGCTATCCGACCGGCTCCTGCATGGCCTGTTCCTTTGACCGCGACCTGTTCAAGGATCAAGGCGTCACGCTCGGCAATGCCTGTCAGGCAGAAGAGCTTTCCGTGCTGCTCGGCCCGGCTGTGAACATCAAGCGTTCTCCGCTGTGCGGCAGAAACTTTGAGTATCTTTCCGAAGATCCGTATCTCACCGGCGAGCTGGCAAAGAATTACATCGATGGCGTACAGAGCCAGGATATCGGTGTCAGCATCAAGCATTACGCTGCGAACAGCCAGGAGTACCATCGTATGTCCAACGACAGCATCGTGGACGAACGCACCCTGCGCGAAATTTACCTGCCTGCATTCGAAACAGCTGTCAAGGAATCCAAGCCGTGGACCGTCATGTGCTCTTACAACAAGATCAACGGTACCTTTGCCGCTGAGAATAAATATTTGCTCACCGATATCCTCCGCGACGAGTGGGGATTTGACGGCTATGTGGTCAGTGACTGGGGTGCAACCACAGCGGACCGCGTAAAGTGCCTCGAGGCCGGCATGGATCTGGAAATGCCCGGCAAGAATCTGTCCAATGACAAGCAGCTCGTGGATGCCGTGAACAACGGTACAATGGACGTGGCTGTACTGGATACCGCCTGCGAGCGTATTCTGGACGTCGTGATGCGCTATGTGGATAAGCGCAGACCGGATACCGTCATCGATTTTGAAGCCGATCACCTCAAAGCACAAAAAATCGCCGAAGAATCCATGGTTCTGCTGAAGAATGACGGTATTCTCCCGCTGAAGAAGGACCAGAAGGTCGCCTTTATCGGCAAGTTTGCAGAAGTTCCGCGTTTCCAGGGCGGCGGCAGCTCCCATGTAAACGCTTATAAGGTCACCGGTGCGCTGGAAGCCGCTGCAGACCTGAATGTTACATATGCAATGGGTTACGACACCAACACCGCAGAGCCGGACGAAGCCCTGCTGGCTGAAGCCGCAGAAACCGCAAAGGCTGCGGATGTTGCCGTTGTGTTCGTTGGCATCACCGATGCGCTCGAATCCGAAGGCTTTGACAGAAGCACTCTGGCCATGCCGAAGAACCACGAAGCCCTCGTGAAGGCTGTTGCTGCTGTGCAGCCGAACACCGTTGTGGTCGTCATGTGCGGTGGCTGCATCACCATGCCGTGGATCAACGATGTTAAGGGCGTTCTGTATGCCTACCTCGGCGGTGAGGCCGTGGGCCCCGCAACCGTAAACCTGCTGTACGGCGACGCGAACCCGTCCGGTAAGCTGGCCGAAACCTTCCCGCTGCAGCTGGAAGATAACCCGTCCTACCTCTATTATCTGGGCGATGAGCAGGATAAGACCGAGTACCGCGAGGGCGTGTTTGTCGGCTACCGCTATTACGATAAGAAAAAGATGAACGTGCTGTTCCCGTTCGGCCACGGCCTGAGCTACACCACGTTCGAGTACAGCGATCTTACCCTCGATAAGACCGCAATGAAGGATACCGATACCCTGACCGTTTCCGTCAAGGTGAAGAACACCGGTGCTGTAAAGGGCAAGGAGATCGTGCAGCTGTACGTCGGTATGCCGGAGAGCAAGACCATCCGCCCGGATAAGGAACTCCGCGGCTTCGAAAAGGTGGAGCTGGAGCCCGGTGAGGAAAAGACCGTTTCCTTCCAGCTTTCCAAGCGTGCTTTTGCGTACTTCAAGACCGATATCAACGATTGGTACGTGGAAAGCGGCAAGTATATCATTCTGGCCGGCAAGTCCAGCCGTGAGATCGTCTGCACCGCAGAGGTTCAGGTTGAGTCCACCACCGTTCTGAAGAAGATTTATACCATGAACTCCACAATGGGCGAGATCATGGCGAACCCGGTCGGCGCACAGTTTATTGGCCAGATGATGGCGCAGTCTCCGCTGGCAGCAGCTGCTTCCGACAGCGAGGATTCCCTCGGCATGGGTCAGGCGATGATCGAGATGATGAACGGTATGCCGCTGCGTACCATGGTCGCATTCGCAGGCGGTATGATCCCGAAGGAAGTCATCGACGGTCTGCTCGCACAGCTGAATGCATAAGGAGAAACGAATATGGCACAAATGATCGTTAAAGTCCGGGAGGGACAGCTTGAGGGCTGTCTCTCCGCGGATCAGAAGTCTGTAATCTTTAAGGGCGTTCCGTATGCGGAGCCGCCCGTCGGTGCGCTGCGCTGGAAGCGTCCGCAGCCGAAGACCCCGTGGGAGGGTGTACGCCCGGCTAAGGAATTCTCTGCAAAGGCACCGCAGGCCGATCTGACCCGTGAGGGCTTCTACGCCAAGGAATTCTACACGGATGAGACCATCGAGCGCAATGAAGATTGCCTCTATCTGAACATCTGGAAGCCGGCGGAGGAGCCGGCCGAAAAGCTGCCCGTATTTTTCTGGATCCACGGCGGTGCATTCCTGCACGGCTGCGGCGCGGAGAAGGAATTTGACGGCGAGCAGTTTGTGAAAAACGGCGTGATCTTCGTCTCCATCAACTATCGCGTCGGTGCACTCGGCTTTATGGTGCATCCCGATCTGGCTGCGGAGAATCCGGAAGGGCTCACCGGCAACTACGGTATTTTTGATCAGATTGCGGCACTCGAGTGGGTGTACGAGAACATCGCGGCTTTCGGCGGCGACCCGGAGAACATCACCGTGGCCGGTCAGTCTGCGGGCTGCATGAGCGTGCAGGTTTTGATCTCCTCGCCGCTGACAAAAGGTAAGATCCGCCGTGCCATTCTGCAGAGCGGCGGCGGCCTTAATGGTCTCACCAGAGGCAACACTTCTGTGGAATCCCGATATGAAATGACCGATCTTTTTATGGAGGCACTGGGCGCAAAGTCTATCGAAGAGATGCGCGCGGTACCGGCGGATAAGATTGCCGAAGTGCAGTACACCATCAACACCGGTGCCGGTCTCGGCTGGGTACCGGTAACGGACGGCTATCTGCTTCCGGCTTCCACGGATGAGCAGGCACTGGCCGGTGAGATCCATGACATCGACTATATGATCGGCTCCACCGGTGATGACATCGGCAGTGATGCCCGTATGCTGGAGAAGAGCGCGGTGCATTGGGCGAAGAATCAGGAAAAGCTGGGCCGCAAGCCGGCGTATATCTATTTCTTCAACCGCAAGCTGCCCGGTGACGACGCCGGCGCGTTCCATTCCGCAGAGCTGTGGTATGAGTTCCATACACTGAATCGTGCATGGCGTCCGTGGGAAGAATGTGACTGGACACTGGAAGCGGCTGTTTCCGGTTATTGGGCTAACTTTGCCAAGAACGGGGATCCCAACGGAGAAGGCCTTCCGGTGTGGCATCCGTATACAGAGGAGACCCCGGTCCAGATGCTGCTTGCTGAAACCATCGGAGAAGAAAAAGCAATCGAAGTTTGAGGAAAAATATTTCAAAAAACTGTTGACAAATGCAAAGTCTGCTGATATAATATCACTTGTTGAGCGCGAGTGCTGGAATTGGCAGACAGGCACGTTTGAGGGGCGTGTGTCTCTGACGTACGGGTTCAAGTCCCGTTTCGCGCACCAAAAGAACAGCGATACCGAGTATGGTGTTGCTGTTCTTTTTTTGTTAGAACGGGACTTGAACCCTAAGAGGGCTGGAGGCGTGAAGAAAAGATTCGGGGAATCTTTTCTTAGCCGACAGTTGCGCAGGCGGGTACCGAATGCGAAGCATTGGGGCGCCAAGCAGTGCAGATTGCACAGCAAGATGCGTCGTCCCGTTTCGCGCACCAAAACAAAGAGGGTACTCATTTGAGTGCCCTCTCTTTGTTTTTATGGACAGAGCTGATTGGCTTGAAGCCAGCAGCGCAAGTGGTTTAGGGATATGCGCCAATCTCCAGTACTAATGCAGAAAATGCTGCCGCGGAACGCGGGTAAAGGCACCGTGGCCCAAGCCCGTTTCACGCACCAAAAGAACAGCGATACCAAGTATGGTGTCGCTGTTCTTTTTTTGTGTTGACATATATTTTGATATATGCTAATCTTTGCTTATAAGTCAAATCCAATTAAAGGAGAATCAATGCATCTTATGGGTGTCGCACGCAGAACACGTAAATAAAGCGCAGTTTTACCGAATTTGAATGACGGGAGAACTGCGCCTTTTTGTGTCTGTTTACGATTTGTGACCAAATGAGGTGTATTTTTATGTCCAAAAATAAGGGGCAGGCTTTGCCCTATAGTATTTCGCAGAATTTTCTGACCTCCCGCAGAATCATTGACCGTCTTCTGACTCATACCACGATTCAAAAATCGGATACGGTTTTGGAAATCGGAGCGGGGAAAGGCCATATTACAAAAGCTTTGGCAGATCATGCCGGGGATGTTCTTGCATATGAGATTGATGGAAACCTTGCCGAAAAAATCAAGCCGAAGCTGCCGGAAAACGTCCGTCTCATACAGGGTGATTTCCTACGCTGTACACTTCCAAAAGAGAAATACAAGGTGTTCGCCAATATTCCGTTTTCCAGAACGACGGAGATCGTGCGAAAGCTGACAGAAGCATCGAATCCGCCGGATGCTGCATGGCTCATCATGGAAAAAGGCGCTGCGAAGCGCTTTTGCGGTCAACCGAGCGAAAACATAAACTCGCTCCTGATCAAGCCGTATTTTGAAACAAGGATTTGCTATTATTTACGTCGCGAGGATTTTCACCCGGCGCCGCGTGTGGATTGTGTTTTGATAGAGTTTATTCGTAAGCCGAAGCCGGATCTGCCTTCCACGCAGAAAAAAGCCTTTGCGCAATTTATAAAAAAGGCAAAACAGCAAGGCATTGAAACGCTGCTGACGAAAAAGCAGATTTCTATAGCACTGCGTATGGCTGGTTTGCCGCCTGTTGAACGTTCGGGCACGATACTGTATGTACAATGGCTCTGCTTGTTTCGGTGCTGGATGCAGTTTGGGAAAGGAAGATAAAGCTGCATGATTCGGAGAAAAACGAACACACTAATGGCATCTAACGAAAGAAGGTGCCGATATGATCGAGCAGGATACCATCCGCTTGCTGCGTGAATGTGATGCCGGTGTAAAGATGGGCGTTTCCTCCATTGATGATGTAATGCCTCATGTCAAAAGCGACGCATTCCGCAAGTATTTGTCCAAATGCAAAGAGGAACACAATATGCTTCAGGCAGAGATCGATGCCCTCCTGGAGCAATACCACGATGAGGGCAAGGAGCCGAACCCCATGGCCAAGGGGATGTCCTGGATGAAAACCAACATGAAGCTGGCGTGGGAGGAATCGGACGAAACCATCGCAGACCTGATGACCGACGGCTGCAACATGGGCGTGAAGTCTCTGAACCGCTATCTGAATGAATATGAAGCAGCCGAGGAAAAGGCAAAGGATATCACCAAGCGGCTGATCAATCTGGAAGAGAAACTGACTGTCGATATCCGAAAATATCTGTAAAAAAACGAGGATGCTCTGCGAAAACAGAGCATCCTTTCTGCATTTAGCCGTTTATGGTTTCGACCATGACCTGCAAAAGCTGTCGGGTGGAGTCCGCACCGTGCTCCCAGTACATGATGCCGAGCAAGCCCTTTTCCTTTACATACAGGCACTTGCGCCGAATGGCTTCCGAGGATTCATAGCTGACCAAAGTGCTGCCGTTCCAGAGGTAGTTGGCTTCCGCGTCTTCATCCCAGCAGACTGTAAAGTTATTTTCCTTTATGAATTCATCCGTAATACCGTCAAAATTCGGACCGTACTCGCCTGTGGTCTTGGCGGGCTGCAGAAGACCGTTATTGATGTTTTCCACACCGTCAAAATGGCGGCAGTAGAAGGCAGCGCCGACGATCATCTTTTCATACGGGACACCGGCATCGTGGTACATCTCTACGATGCCGCGGGTGCTGGTGTTGGAGGTGTCGCCCTTTGTCAGGCCGAGTGCGGCATGATGGCCGGCCTGAGAAGTAAATCCGCTGCGCATATCGTAGGTCATCAGCTGCACGTAATCCAGAATTTTTGCGACTTTATCCATTTCAGAACCGTCGATAAAATACTGACCGGCACCGACTGCATTGGAAAGAATGCGGTCCGGGCCGAGTGCAGCACGAAGTGCCTCGAAGAGGTAGGTATAGTTCTCCTTGTCACGCGGGTCGGAATCGATGCCCGCAGAATTGTCGCAGGGATACTCCCAGTCGATGTCAATACCGTCAAGACCGTACTGCTCCACGGCTTCCAGACAGGAAGCGGCAAATGCCCTGCGGCTTTCTTCCGTCATCGCCATGGTGGAAAATCCGCCTGCGCCCCAACCGCCAACGGAAAGCACGATTTTCAAATCGGGATTCCATTTGCGGAACTGATGGATGCAGGAAATATTTGTGAGCTGGCTCATATCGAGCAGTCCGTCTTTGATCAGACCGAAAGCCAGATTCAAGTGGGTCAGGCGCAGCACATCCGCCTCGGTGATCGTCGGAAGGCTGGGATTCATCGCATAGCCAAGGATATACGGTTTCATGGAAACACACCTTTCAGTTTTGCTTTTTCTAAATTATACCGAATACGGCGGCCTTCTGTCAATTCCGGTATGGTGCTTTCCAACAGTTTGTGCTATACTGGTTCCAACAGAGCAGGGAGGGGGAAACAGCATGGAACTCGATGTGATTTTAGCGGATGTGATTCGGCAGGCGAAGATGATCGGCATACCGGTATCGGACAAAATCGCACCGGATGTTGTGATCAATACACGTGCCAAAAAGCGATACGGGCGTTGTATGCTGCAAAACGGTGTGTACACCATTGAGATCTCTGCGTACATACCAAAGGAAAATCCGGTGCGACTGCATGAAGTCATCGCACATGAGGTGCTGCATACCTGCCCCGGATGCATGAATCACGGCGTCCGATGGAAAAGCTATGCGGAGAAAATGCGCGCAAGGTATGGTTATTCCATTCAGAGAACAGCGAAAGAGCCGCTGGTTTCGGACGACCCTTCGCCGGCCCGATATCTGTTGGTTTGCACAAAGTGCGGTATGCAGTTTCCACGGAGAAAGAAAAGTCGTGCCGTGGAACATCCGGAATTATATCGTTGCAAATGCGGAGGTGTGCTGGAATGCCGGACACAGTTTTGAAAAGAAAAGCAGATTTTTTCTGCAGCCGTACGATGGGAGTACGGTCAAAGCAGAAAAATCTCTTCGATCGGGAAAATCGCTATTGACTTCAAGAGGCTTTTTCGGTATAATATTTACCGTTGCAAAACGCTTGCTGATGTGGCTCAATGGCAGAGCAGTTCATTCGTAATGAACAGGTTGTCGGTTCGATCCCGACCATCAGCTCCATAAAACCCCAGTGTTTATGCCGTTTTTCGGTAGACGCTGGGGTTTTGCTTTAGTAAAGCAACCACCGGCTCTGCCGGTGGATAAAATCTTTAGATATGGACAAAAAGAAATCCTCCTAGTAAATTAAAGGTGAGGTCTGCCAACCGAACTAAAATTTATAGGAGGATTGTCTAATGAAAGACATTAA
>JAFQWC010000106.1 GCA_017407665.1 Clostridia bacterium
GCTGACCGGGCTGCTGCCGGGTACGGCGGTGGCGGTGCCGATCATCGATGCCCATGCGGCCCTGCCGGGCGCGGGCGTTGTGGAGGACGGCAAGCTGATGATGATCATCGGCACGTCCACCTGCCACATCGTGATGAACAAGGAAGAAAAGGCGGTGCCGGGCATCTGCGGCAGTGTGCTGGACGGCGTGGCGCCGGGCTACGTGGCGTATGAGGCCGGGCAGCCCTGCGTGGGCGATTGCCTCGGCTGGTTCATGCAGAACTGCCTGCCGGAAAGCTATACCGCAGCGGCGCGTGCGGCCGGCAAAACCAATTTTGATTATCTCAACGAGAAAGCGGCGCAGATCCCTGCGGGCGAAAACGGCGTACTGGTACTCGATTGGTGGAACGGCAATCGTTCGCCTCTCGCAGATTTCGACCTCTCCGGCCTGATCCTCGGTCTCACGCTGCGCACGAAGCCGGAGGAGATCTACCGCGCGATCATCGAGGCCACGGCGTTCGGCACGAAAATGATCGTGGACCTGTACCGCGAACACGGTGTGGAGATTCGGGAGCTTGTGGCGTCCGGCGGCATCCCGCGGAAAAATCCGTTCTTCATGCAGATCTACGCCGATGTGCTGGGGCAGGAGATCACCGTGGCCAAGAGCCGGCAGGCCGGGGCGCTCGGCAGCGCGGTCTTCGCGGCGGTCTCGAGCGGATATTTTGCCACACTGCCCGAGGCGGCGGCTGTGATGGCGGAGAAGTGCGACACCGTCTACCGGCCGAACCCGGAGCACACGGCGAAGTACGCAAAGCAGTACGCCGAGTACAAAACCCTCTGCGACTATTTCGGCCGCGGCGGGAACGATGTGATGAAACGGTCCGTACGACGGACAGCGAATGTCCGCAGGGTCTAATGCGTAAGCATTTGATAGCTGTGCGCAGCACAGGTTTCGTTCGGTGAACCGAACTCGGCGCCAAAGGAACCACACCCGCAGGTCGCGTTTTTCGGAAAGCTCCCGGTCCGTATACCGAGCCAACGCGGAAAATGGATGCTGCCGGGCTGGCCATGCAGGCATCATACATAAATACAAAAAACGGCAGTGGATGCTCTCCGCTGCCGTTGCTGTTTTATTCGGTTATGTGCGGGGCTTTCTGGCCTGCTTCTTTTCTGCCTGCTTCATTTTGTACAGCTCCTCCGTGGCCATGCGGGCTTTGGCGACCACATCCCGCTCCTTCGGGAAGCAGTAGTACAGCCGGTCCTTGTTGCCGATGCAGATCACGTCGGCAATCTCATACCAGTAATAGTCGGCGTAGAGGCCGTAGCACGCGGTGGGCGGCTGGGTGTATGCCAATTGGCCGTCGCAGCCGGTGAGGGTGAAGCCGTTCGTGTCGTGCACGAGGCGGCCGGAGCCCACTTTATAGATGGCCTTGTAGTCCGCCATCACACCGATGTCCACATCGAGGTCCAGTTTGTATGTACCGTCCGTGAGCTCCCGGCGCACGCATGCGCGCTGCCAGTTGTACCAGTCCGGAATGTGGGAGAATTCGGTCTCGCCCTCAGTGGCTTTCAGCTGGCCGTAGATGTCCATCTCATACGTTTTGCCGCAGTGCCCGCAGGTGAGCGTGGTGCCCTTACCGATCATTTGTCCCTCGGTTTCACAGTGGGCGCAGCGGTACAGGATGCGGTTCAGGCCGTCGGCGCGGAACTTCTCGCGGATCTCGGTCTTCGTCTCGAGCTGACGCGCAAAATGATCGAAAGTGAAGGCTTCGTCCAGCAGGGCATCGATCTCCTCCACAGGCTTCTCCGCGATCTCCTCCCGGGTGAGCAGGCATTTCACCTCGGCGGAGACCCTCGTCTTTCGCAGCTGCAGGCCGTTATACAGCGGATCGCGCAGGAAAGCGCCCTCCGTGATGACGGTGATGACCGGCACATCCAGCTTCTTAATCAGCATACCGAGGCGGCGCGGGAGCGGCGTGGCGCAGCCATCAAAGGAATAGCTCGCTTCGGGGTACATCAGGATGCTGGTGTTCAATTTGCGGATGGAGTGGAGCATATCCATGATGAGGGAAATGTCCGTGACAAATTTCTGCGTGGGAATGCAGCCGATGCCGCGCATCAGCCAGTTCTTGCCGATGAAGCCATCGGACGTGCAGACGATGTTGTAGGGCATGGGCCAGAAGATTTTGGAAACGATCTTGAGATCGATGAAGCTGGAGTGGTTCATCAGGATCAGGTACGGCCCGGGGCCGGCTTCTTCCATGCGGATTTTGGTGTACTTGAACCGCGTCGCGAGCAAGTCCGGGATGGCCAGCAGGCGGATCAGGCCCGTGAGCAGGATATTGGGCTTGTTCGGCCGTTTGTGCGTGGGCTTTGGAATGGCCAACACACGGTCGTAGGAAAGCTGTTTGGTTTTGATCTTCATACCGCACCTCGTTTATACGCAATATACCCAACTCCAGTATACAGGATACGAGCGGATATGACAAGCCCAAAAGCAAAGAAGAAAGCGGCGCTGTGAAAACAGGGTTTTAAGGACAAAAAAGGGGACGTTGCAAAATGCAACGTCCCCTTTAGAAATATGCAGGGGCAGTTTCTGTCCCTGCATATTTCATTCCAATTATACGCGAAAGGGGCTCCAAGACCGCCCCTTTCACACTATCCCCGCCAGGAGATAGCGAC
>JAFQWC010000107.1 GCA_017407665.1 Clostridia bacterium
ACCATCCGCGATCAGGCGGAGGAAGAAGGCGCCGTCGCCGCCGTGAATGTTTCGGAGAACATTATGCTGTATTACCGCTCCCGCGCCATCGACCTGTGCGCCGTGCTGTACAGCCTCGAGGAGCAGATCGTCTTCGGATAAATCAAAAAGAATAGACAAAATAAAAGCCTGCCGATGACTCGGTAGGCTTTTTTGTATCGAAATATGTATTATTCAATGCGGGAAAGAAGCTGGCAGTACACATATACATTCTGGATCTTCTTTGCCTGTGTGCCCTTATCCGTGAGGATGATGGGCTGGGTCTCGGACGGGCTGGTGTAGAGCTTAAAGACGATGGCATCCTGCATGACCTTCATGTCGCGGATCTTCTTGTACGTGTAGTTCTTCTTTTCGATACCCAGAAAATCAAACATAATGTTCTGGATATCCATGTTGCTGAAGCACTGGAGAACATCGTCTTCCTCATGCATTTCCAAAATGGCTTTTGCCTCGGCAAAAGTAAGGTCGGAGCACTTAAAGCTGCCGTGGTTGACTACGGAGATCATGGAGCTGTTGTCGAGAAGCAGTAAAGGAGTGTTTGACATATTCTTGGGCACCTTCTTTCAAGTTTGTAATTATACTATATACTATAAATGAATAATTGTCAATTTCTAAATTCAAAAAAATTAAAAAATTAAATTTATACTTGATTTTTATTTGTCTTTTTGAATATTTTACAATAAAATTATTCAAAAAAACGAAAAATCAGACAAGAAAAGACCGCCCGATAAATATCGGGCGGTCCTGAGAAAGCTTAAATTATGCGAACGGGTTCTCGGTCGGGTACGGCAGAGTCTTCGGCTGGTTGTAGGCGATATCCTGAACACCCAGGTACTTGAAGACCTCATACAGAGCCTTGCCGTAGTGGCCGAATGCCACGGCACCGTGGTGCGGGTAACGCTTCTGCACCAGAACATGGCGGTAGAAACGAGCCATTTCCGGAATGGCGAAGATGCCGATGCCGCCGAAGGAGCGAGTCTTGACCGGCAGAACTTCGCCCTGTGCGATGTAGGAGCGCAGGTTGCCCTCGCTGTCGCACTGCAGGCGGTAGAAGGTGATGTCGGAAGCCGCGATGTCGCCTTCCAGAGTGCCGCGGGTGAAGTCCGGCTCGGAATCCTTCGGCTCGAGGAGACGATGCTGGATGAGCTGATACTTCACAGCGCAGTCACCGCACATCTTGCAGGACGGGGTATTGCCGCAGTGGAAGCCCATGAAGGTGTCGTTCAGCTTGTAATCGAACTTGCCCTTGATGTCTTCGTCGTAGATGTACTGCGGGACGGAGTTGTTGATGTCGAGCAGGGTGACGGCATCGTTAGAGATGCAGGTGCCGATGTACTCGGAAACCGCGCCGTAGATGTCGACTTCGCAGGCTACCGGGATGCCCTTTGCAGCGAGGCGGGAGTTGACATAGCAGGGCTCAAAGCCGAAGGCTTCCGGGAATGCCGGCCAGCACTTGTCTGCAAAGACAACGTACTCGCGTGCGCCCTTGTGTGCTTCTGCCCAATCGAGGAGGGTCAGCTCAAACTGAGCCATACGCTCGCACAGGTCGGGATAGTAGCGGCCCTCGCCCATCTCTGCAGCCATTTCAGCCACAACATCCGGGATTCTCGGGTCGTTTGCGTGTGCCTTGTAGCTGACGAGCAGGTCGAGCTCGGAGTTCTCTTCGATCTCAATGCCCAGCTCATACAGGCCCTTGATGGGTGCGTTGCAGGCGAAGAAGTCCTGCGGGCGCGGACCGAAGGTGATGACCTTCAGGTTCTTGACGCCGAGGATGCCGCGTGCGATCGGAACGAAATCACGGATCATGTCGGCGATCTCTTCTGCGGTGCCCACCGGATATTCCGGGATGTAAGCCTTCAGATGGCGCATGCCGAGGTTGTAGGAGCAGTTCAGCATACCGCAGTAGGCGTCGCCGCGGCCGTTGATCATATCGCCGTCGCCTTCTGCAGCGGCTGCATACATGACCGGGCCGTCAAATTTCTGTGCAATGAGGGTCTCGGGGGTTTCCGGGCCGAAGTTGCCGAGGAAAACAACCAGAGCGTTGCAGCCGGCTTCCTTGACGTTGGCAACGGCAGCGAGCGCGTCCTTCTCGTTTTCAACGGTGATCGGGCACTCGTACAGGCCTTCGCCGTAAGCAGCTACGATGTTCTTGCGGCGCTGGGTGGAGAGCTCAATCGGGAAGCAGTCACGGGATACGGCGATGATGCCGACCTTGACCTGGGGGATGTTGTTCATGTCAAATTCCTCCTTAAAAGTGTATATAAGTTTTAAGTGTACAGAGTCTGAAATGTATGTACAACTCATACGATTTCATTGTACCGCATCCAACCGAAAAAATCAATATTTTTCCGCCCGCAGGGTCACACGTTTTGACGTGCTCGTTTATGCTGGAAATATACGCGCAGGTCGCGTTCTTACAGGCGCTCCCGCCCTGCGCGCCAAAAATTTCGGCGCCCGGAGGGCGGGCTCACTTAAAAAACGCGGACGGAAGATGCTCCAAATCTGCGCGCCAAAGATTTCGGCGCCCGGAGGGCGGGCTCAGCATAGAGCTTCCACCGCGACAAATCAGTGTACGTATTTCTGCGGCGAAGTTCGTGCCCACGAACGACCCCGCGACGCAAAAATTACCCCTTCCGATACTTCGAGGGTGTCACACCGAAGCTTGCGCGGAAGACCTCGATGAAATAACTGACGCTGTTGAAGCCGCAGTCCATGGCGATGTCCAGCACACGGCGGTTGGTGTTGGAAAGCTGGTCGGCGGCGTGGGAAAGGCGCACGCTGTTGATGAACTGCACCGGTGTTTTCAGCGTGTACTGCTTGAACACGCGGCAGAAATAGCCCTCGCTCATGCCGGCGGTCTCCGCAAGGAGGTCGATGGTCAGCGGGGTGCGGTAATTATCCTGAATGTACTGGATCGTCTTCTTGATGCTGGACACGGCCGCGTTCTGGCGGACGGGATTTTCGGCCGCGGCGGCATTCTGCACGAGCGCGCCGAACAGCGTGAGCATTTTAGCGCGTACCTCAAATTCAAAGAACGGCGGGCGTTCTTCCAAAAGTGCGGAAACCTCATCGAACAGCGGAGAAATGCGGTTGTGCAGCGGGCTGCCCTGCCGGATGACCTGCGGCAGCTGCAGCTTGCCTTTCATCACGGGCGCGATGTATTTCACGCGCAGGATGTCGCTCGTCGGGCCGCAGAGAAAATCCGGGCTGAAGACCACGGCGCGGAAAAACAGGTCGGCACTGCTGTCCGCCGGGACGGCGGCGTGCAGCTCGCCGGAATTGAAAAACGCGATATCCCCCGCGTGGGCTTCCAGCAAAGTCTGCCCGCACTGAATGGTGACCACGCCCTGCATGACGCGGAACAGCTCCATTTCGTCGTGCCAGTGGCAGTCCAGCGCGGAAAAGCCGTCTCCCTGCCGAATGCAATATTGTGTGATTGGCAGAAGCTCATCTCCGTGGCGTTTGGATTCCTTCATATTCTTAAATTCGTTCGTTTTCAGGACCAGCACCGCCCTTCTAAGGTCAATATGTCAAAATCTTTATAAAAAACAATGAATTTATGGTAGACTTTGCTTCATATAGCAGGTATACTTATCATAGACCACTTGTGCGGAAAGCGCAAGTAAAAATATCGGAATTTTTAAACTTTTGAAAGGCAGTGAGTTTATGAAGTTTACCAAAGGCTACTGGATGAACCGACTCGGCGTAACCAACGCTGACGCCGTGCAGGTCCGCGAAGTCAAGGTGGAAAATGACCGCGTATACCTGTACACGGTTCCGTACGCCATGGATCATCGTGCCATGGGCGGCCCGGTTCTGGAAATGTATATCTCCTCTCCCCAGCCGGATGTCATCCGCACACAGGCATATCATTTCATGGGCAGCAACCAGAAGATGCCGGAATTTGAGCTGAACGACGCAAAGTGCACTCTGGAAGTAGAGAACACCGCAGAGTTCGTTTCCATCAAGAGCGGCAATACCAAGCTGGTCATCACCAAAAATCCCTGCGATTTCACCTACTACTATAAGGATAAGAAGCTGACTTCCGTGGGCAACCGTTTCGGCCACGCGATGATCAGCACCATCAAGGTGAACGACGACGAATTCATGCGCCGTCAGATCGACCTCGACCTCATCGGCGGCAACAGCCCGGCCATGAAGGCCAACAGCTTCATGCGCGTCCAGATGGATCTCGACATCGGCGAGAAGGTCTACGGCCTCGGCGAGCGCTTTACCCCGTTTGTCAAGAACGGCCAGACCGTGGAAACCTGGAACGAAGACGGCGGCACCTGCACCGAGATCTCCTACAAGAGCATCCCGTTCTATGTCACCAACCGCAACTACGGCGTTCTCGTGAACGATCCGGGCCCGGTCTCCTATGAGATCTGCTCCGAGCAGGTTACCCGCGTACAGTTCTCCGTACCGGGCGAGAAGATCGACTTTATGGTCGTCGGCGGCAGTGAGATGAAGGACGTTCTCACCAACTACACCGCCCTCACCGGCAGACCGGCACTCCCGCCGGCATGGACCTTCGGCCTGTGGCTGACCTCCTCCTTCACCACCAAGTACGACGAAGAGACCGTTATGAGCTTCGTAAACGGCATGGCAGAGCGCAAGATCCCGCTGCACGTCTTCCACTTTGACTGCTACTGGATGAAGGAAAACGAGTGGTGCAACTTTACCTGGGACGAGGCGATGTTCCCGGATATCGACCACCAGCTCAAGGTCATGAAGGAAGAGAAGAACCTGAAGATCTGCGTATGGATCAACTCCTATATCGGCCAGAAGTCCCCGCTGTTTAAGGAAGCCAAGGAACTGGGCTACCTCGTCAAGAAGCCGAACGGCGACGTATGGCAGTGGGATCTGTGGCAGGCCGGCATGGGCCTGGTGGATTTCACCAACCCGGGCGCCTGGAAGTGGTATCAGGATAAGCTGCGCGTTCTGCTGGATCAGGGCGTGGATTGCTTCAAGACCGACTTCGGCGAGAGAATCCCGACGGATGTTGCTTACTTCGATGGCAGCGATCCGCTCCGTATGCACAACTATTACACCTACCTCTACAACAAGTGCGTCTTCGAGCTGCTCGAAGAGTACAAGGGCAAGAACGAGGCCTGCCTCTTCGCCAGAAGCGCCACCGTCGGCGGCCAGAAGTTCCCGGTACACTGGGGCGGCGACTGCTCTTCCAACTATCCGTCCATGTCCGAGTCCCTGCGCGGCGGCCTGTCCCTGTGCCTCTCCGGCTTCGGTTTCTGGAGCCATGATATGAGCGGCTTCGAGGGCACCGCTCCGGCCGATGTTTACAAGCGCTGGGCAGCATTCGGTCTGCTCTCCACACACTCCCGTCTGCACGGCTCCAACTCCTACCGTGTGCCGTGGCTGTTCAGCAAGGAAGGCGAAGAGAACGGCGAAGAGTCCGTAGCCGTTGTGAAGGCATTCTCCGAGCTCAAGTGCACCCTGATGCCGTATATGTTCTCCGCTGCGGTGAACACCCACAAGACCGGCGTGCCCACCATGCGTGCCATGGTTCTGGAATTCCCGGGCGACATCGCCTGCGAGGATCTCGACCGTCAGTACATGCTGGGTGACAGCCTGCTCGTAGCCCCGGTATTCAGCAAGGAAGGCGACGTGACCTATTACCTGCCGGACGGCAAGTGGACACACCTGCTCTCTAACGAGACCAAGGTCGGCGGCAAGTGGATGCGCGAAAACTACGACTTCTTCTCCCTGCCGCTCCTGGCCCGCGAGAACTCCATCATCGCCATCGGTGCAAACGATCAGCAGCCCGATTACGATTACGGCAAGGATCTCACCCTCCATGTCTTTGAGCTCTCCGATAAAGCCTGTGCAAAGATCACAGACAGCAAGGGCGAGGATCTGCTCTCCGTCTGCGCAAAGAACGAGGGCGGCAAGGTTACCATCCACTTCGAAGGCAAGGCAGAAGGCCTCAAGGTCCTGCTGCGCAACGTGAAGGCTGTTTCCGACGTACAGGGTGCAGTGGCTTCTGAGCATGAGCTCGGCACACTCCTCACCGTGAACGCAGACCTCGGCGACGTCACCTACACACTGTAATTTCATATTTGCATAAAGCAAAGCGGCTCTCTTTCAAACGAAGGAGAGCCGCTGGTTTATACTTGCTAAAACAGCGGATTTACGGTATGATGCTGTTACGATAAGGAGGGAGAAAGAGATGCACGGTCTAGCAGATATGGCAGAAAAAGAAGCGAAAAGATTTTTTCATGGATATGTTTCCAGGACGCAGTCCAATCTTGAAGAGATCATAGCACCGTTTCCGAAGTGGACCTTGGAAGAGGCGGACGGCGTCTGGTGCGCGGCATTTGTGTATCACTGCTGCCGGAAAGCCGGTTTACGTTTTCCAATCCGTCCGGCAGAGTGTGTTTCCTGTAATTTGGCCGGGTGTATTGCGTGGGAAGAATGGGCGGCTGCGGACAAAAATCTGCTGTTTTTCAAAGAAAACAGCGAATACGCGCCGCAAGCTGGTGATATTGTATTATTTGACCGTGTATTCAATGGCTCGGAGCACGATCATATCGGTATTGTGCTCGATGTACAGCCGGAGCATATAGTAACGGCAGAGGGAAACTTCAATAATGTCTCCGCTGTCGTTGAAAGAAAACGGGATGAACACATTCGATGTTACATTCGTATTCCGGAAAATTATCAATAAGCATAAAAAAGAGGACGGCGTCTGCCGTCCTCAAATTTTTTGCTTCAATCAAGCCTTCTTGCTGTTCAGGTACGCCTGAATCTGGCCGAAAACCTCGTCCACGTCCAGACCGTGAACCATGCAGGCCTCTTCGAGGGACTCATGGATGGAGGACGGGCAGCCTACGCAATGCATACCGGACTGCATGAGGATGTAAGCGATGCCGCGGTCATACTGGAGCATATCGCCCATTGTTGTCTTTTTTGTGATTTCCATGGTGATTTTCCTTTCTATAAACAAAATACATTGTGCGGATTTTTACCGTGCCAAAGGCACCTTATAGAGTATAGCGCAGAATACGCCGGAAATCAATAGAAAGCATCTGGAAATATTTTGTCCGCTATGCGGACCAGAGAACCCCCGGCGAGGGTTCTCTGCGGCAAAACAGTCCACTGGACTATTTTGCCTACTCTCCTGCGCTTGTGGTTTCTAAAGTGTTTCGTGATCTGCGGATCACGCCAATGGGCTCCGCCCCTTGACCCTGTGAACTTTTGAAAAAGTTCAATCAAAACTTTTTTGGTCCGCGTGTTCGTTCGGCGAGCCTCACTCGGCGCCGAAGGAAATTCCTGCGCAGATCGCGTTTTCAAGCTACTCCCGAAGCGTCTGCTCAGCAGTCTCCTCCGTTCGCGTTGGCATAATTTATTTCCTGCTGCGGCGAAGTTTGCGTAAGCAAACGATTCCGTGAAGCAGCTCAATGCTTAATTGCCGGTGGCTGTCTTAAACTCCGTCCAGACCTTGGCGTGGGCCTCGGCAGCTTCTGCGGAGATGTTGCCGATCATCTCAGTGTCGCCGGAGAAATCGTCCGGCAGAGTCAGGAAGGACTTGTAATCGTCGTTGATGAATTCTTCCGCGGCGCTGGTGGTGCAGTAGTAGCCGAGGTACTCAAAGCACTGTGCGGCGGTTTCCGGGTCCAGAATAAACTCGATGAACTTGTGGGCGGCGTCGCTGTTCGGGGCCTTGCTCGGTACGAACATACCCATCACGCCGAAGCCGATGCCCTCGCTCGGATAAACCACCTTGAGGTCGGGATTCGTGAGCATGGCCATCGTCACCTGAGAGGTGTACATGACGGCCGCGCCGATCTCGCCGGAAAGCAGGTCATCCTGAATATTGTCGTCCTTAATCAGGCGGATATTCGGTGCGAGCTCCAGCATCTTTGCGCCGGCGGCTTCAATCGTTGCGATATCATTGGTGTTGTAGCTCTCGCCCATCACCTTGAGTGCCATACCGTTCATGACGCGGTAGTTGCTGGTGATGCCGATGTTGGCTTTGAGAGACGGATCCCACAGGTCGCCGTAGCCGGTGATCTCAATGTCCACGGTGGACGGATCGTACACGATGGTCTGTACGCCGGCGCCGTAGGGCACGGTGTACTTGTCGTCCGGATCATAGAACTGACCCTGATAGATCGGGTTCACGTTGCCGATGGACGGGATCTTTTCCATATCCAGTTCAGCGACCAGACCCTCCGCGATGGCGGTCTCGATGATGTAGTCGTCGGCGATGATGAGGTCGTACTCGCCGCCCTCTGCCGCCTGCAGCTTCGCGAGCATGGTTTCGTCGGTGTCAAAGTTTACGTAGTTGATGGAAATGCCGGTCTCTTCGGTGAAGGCGTCCAGAACCTCCTGCGGGAACATGGCTTCCCATGTGTAGAGGACCAGTTCGCCGCCGGTTTTTTCAGTGCCGCCGGCCGCGCAGCCGGAGAAGCTGCAGAGCACCAGAACGAGTGCCAGCAAAACAGACAGTGTTTTTTTCATTTCAATACATCCTTTCATAAGTAACAGGTTGATCTATATTCTGCGGGAATCCCGCGAATGTTCAGTTTTGGGGCTTTTTCTTTTTGTCCCGGCCGATGAAGGCGGAAATGCCGCAGATGAGCAGCGTAAAGCCGAACATCAGCGTGCTCAGCGCGTTCACCTTCGGGGTGACGCCGGTTTTCAGCTGGGAGTAGATCTTCAGCGGCAGCGTGTTGGAATTGACGCCCGTGACGAACACGCTGATGATCACGTCGTCAAAGCTCATGGCAAACGACAGCAGCATACCGGAAGCGATCGCCGGGGCGATGAGCGGCAGCACGATGTCGAAAAAGGTGCGGATTTTCGAGGCGCCGAGGTCGAGCGCGGCTTCCTCGAGGCTTTTGTCCATGCCGACAAGACGGGCTTTCACCATCATGAAGACGTACGGAATGCAGAACGCCGTGTGCGCGATGATGAGCGTCGTCATGCCAAAGGGCAGGCCGATGAGCGAGAAGAACGCCATGAACACCATGCCGAGGATGATCTCCGGGATCATGATGGGCAGCGTGGAAATGTACTCGATGACGCCCTTGCCCTTTAGCTCCACCTTGGAGGAACCCACCGCGCCGAGCGTGCCGATGATGGCCGCCGCAAACGAGGAGGAAAGCCCCAGCACGATGCTGTTGAGGAGCGCCTCAAACATGGATTCATCCCGGAACAGATCCGCGTACCATTTGAGCGAGAAGCCATCCCACACGGAGCTGATCTTGCTCTCGTTGAACGAGTAAATGATGACGAGCACGATGGGCACGTACATCAGCGTGAGGATCAGACCCAGATAGATATTTGGAAGTTTGGTTCGGTTTTTCATAGAATAATCACTTTCTGCGAAGAGAAGTTTGGAGTGCGTGTAAACAGGAGAGTCAGCCCGGAATTTGGCGGTTTCGGCGAATGCCGAAATGCGGGTACTTCGTATCCGCAAGGCAAATTTCAATGGTGTGGGCCGCGCGAAGCGTGGCTCACACTATTCCCTCAAGATCCTTCACGCCGGAGATCTTCCGGTACAGCGCGATCATCACGCTGGTCAGCAGCGTCAGCACCACGGCGAGGGCCGCGGCGAACGGCCAGTTGTGGGCTTTCATCAGCTGATCCTGAATCAGGCTGCCGACGAGCACCACCTTGTTGCCGCCGAGGATATCGGCGATGAAGAACAGGCCCATGGACGGCACAAACGTGAGGATGATGCCGGAAAGCAGGCCGGGCAGCGTCATCTTGAGCGTCAC